>CACXCJ010000072.1 GCA_902766175.1 uncultured Lachnospiraceae bacterium | reverse complement strand
CGCCGGCTGTGATCTCGAGAGCTGACTGGTCCTGCTTCGTGTCCTTCAGCATCCACTCGACCTTCTGAAGGATCTCACTGCCGGGAATAAAATGCTCCATCATCCGGTACCCGAGAGAGGCACGGTACTCCTTCTCATCCACGACCCGCCCCGCCACATAATTCTCGAGAAGGGACGCGTAGGTATCCGCCATGTTCAGGCGGACGTATTCCGGAATTCCGCGGATTTCCTGCTCTGTCTTCCGGGAAATGACGCGTCGGAATTCATCGAGGCCGTTCTGGTGCACCTCCGCGCTCACACCGACCGTCTGCATCTGATAGGAAAGCGCGCCGTCCTCCCCAAACCTCAGGACCCCGTAGGGGAACGGCGTCATCGCAAAACACCCGGACACGATTTCCCAGAGCAGAGACTCCGCCTCCACGCCGGGCTCCGGCCTGTACGGACGAATCCGCTGGAGATGCAGATGGCCGGAGACAAAGAGCGGCACGCGGTACTTCTCGAGAAGGGAGATCACCTCCTCATTGTTCTCCAGGGTGCAGTCTGTCCGATAGAGACGGGACTCGCTCAGGAGGTTATGATGCGCGACGGGAATCACCTGGGCTCCCGCATCCTCTGCGCTCTGAAGGACCTCCTCCATCCAGGTGAGCGTCTCCTTCCGGATACGCCCGGCCACCTTGTTCTCGGGCTCATAGATCGCGGAGTCCAGCATAAGAAACCAGTGCTTCTCATCGACATGATAGCAGTAGCTCAAGGAGGACGCATCGGAGGAAGAGGCCTGGTCGTAACCGAACTCATGGTAGAGCTCCCGGAACTCCTCCGCGTGCATCGGCGTCGGTGCGCTCTCCTTCACATCTCCGTGGTAGGAGGAGGCCCAGAAATCGCAGCCAATGTCGTGGTTGCCGGGGATGACGAGCGGCTGAATGCCGTCCTCCTTCAGTTTCCTGAGCTTCTCCGCGAGAACCCTGTGATTCTCCGTCTCCCCGTCGAACGCGAGGTCGCCGGAGAGAACCACGGTCGACGGGCGCGCCTTCAGGATCTCATTGATCCAGGTGTCAACAATCGAGTCGATGTCCTCCTCGTCCTTTCCGTCGTCCTCGTCCAGCCGCTCCCGGAAGGCCTCCCCGTAGTCCGTCATCGTCGGTGAGCAGTAGTGCAGGTCTGACGCGATCCAGACTGCGGACGGATCTGTCGGCGCGGGAAGACTTTCGCTGCCGGGATACCCCGGGCCGACGGGCTTCTCCTGCCCCCTTCTTCTGGAAACTTCCCTCCTGACCGTCCCGGAAAAGTTCCGGTACCGCTCTGTGAGGTCGTGCCCGCGCTCGAGATTGTCCTCCTCCGGGAGGCTGCCGCCTCTCTCGCCGGCGTCTCCCGACGTCTCATTGCCGGTGCCTTCCGAGGATCCCTTTCCGGTACCCTCCGTTTTCCCGGCGCCTTCTCTCTCTTCCGAGGCGGCACTGCTTCCGCCATCGCCCCGGTAATTTCCCCAGTGCGTCGCCGCAGAGTGCGCGAGAAGAATTGCAAGCACTGCAAAAAGGACCATTACGGCGGTCCTGAGTAAAAACGCTCTTCTGTTCATTCTGAGGCCGTCCCTGTGTATCTGCCGGAAAAGCGGCCGTACAGGTCAGCGGGGACCTCGGCCATCACATAAATCCCGTCCTGGCGGTACTCCTCCTTCATGAGCCTGCCGCTCTTCCGGAGTACCTGGATTTCCCCGGCCCTCGCGTAGGGAATCACCGTCTCCAGGAGACGGCGGCGCGCCCTGAGGCATTTCTCAAGAACCGCCAGAAGCTCAGGAATTCCCTCCCCGGTTTTTGCGGAGATCCGCACCACTCGGGATGCGTTCGGGTCGCGGAAGCGGATCGAATCCGGCGCAGCGTCAATCTTATTCAGGACCGTGATGATCTCCCGCTCCCCCGGCATCCCGAGCCCCGCCAGTGTGTCATAGACCGCGGCCACCTGGACGTCCGCCTCCGGATTTGAGACATCGACCACGTGGAGAATGAGGTCAGAGTAGATCGCCTCCTCCAGGGTCGAGTGAAATGCCTCGATCAGGTGATGCGGGAGCTTCCGGATAAACCCGACCGTGTCGGTGAGAAGCATCTCCTCCCCTCCCGGAAGCGTGAGGTGCCTTGTCGTCGGATCAAGCGTCGCAAACAGTGCGTCCGCAGCGAGAATGTCCGCCCCTGTCAGGCGGTTTAAGAGCGTCGACTTTCCGGCGTTTGTGTACCCGACGACTGCCGCCGTGAAAACTCCCGACTTCTCCCTCGCCTTTCTCAAAACATTCCGATGTCTCTCCATCTCCGTGAGGCGGTGTTTCAGCACGCCGATCCGCTCGTGAATCACGCGGCGGTCGAGCTCGAGCTTCTGCTCGCCCGGGCCTCTGGTCCCGATTCCGCCGCCGAGACGCGACAGAGAGGATCGGAGTCCCTCGAGGTGCGCGGCTGTGTATTTCAGCTGTGCCATCTCCACCTGGATTTTCCCCTCGCTCGTGACCGCGTGCCGGGCGAAAATATCCAGGATCACCATCGTGCGGTCCATGATCTTCACGCCGAGCGCTTCCTTCAGGTTCCGCATCTGCGCAGGGGAGAGCTCGTCATCCGCGGCAGCCGCGGTGGCTCCCGTCTCCCACAGCTTTTCGCGCACCTCATCGAGCTTTCCGGTTCCGAAGTATGTGCCCGGATCCGGTGCCTCCCGGCTCTGAATCACCGCTCCGACGCTCTCCGCGCCCGCTGTCTCAAGGAGCGCCCCGAGCTCCCTGAGCGAAGCCTCCGTGTCATCCCGCTCCGAGCGCGAGACTCCGAGAAGAAGCACCCGCTCCTTCTCCTCCGACGTGCTGTAGAAATCCGTCATTCCGTCTTTTCTCCTCCGACGCGGCTCTTTAAAAATGTGATTTCATGCATCAGGGCGGCATCCTCCTCCCCGGACGCGGCAGCGATATCCTCCATCTCCTTGAGCGCGTCCCCGTATTGATGGCTGTATTCCAGGCACACCGCCCTGTTAAACCGGAGATTTTCAAGGATCTCCTGCAGCTCTTCCGTGCGCTCCTCATTTTCCGCGCCCGCGGAGAGCTCCTCCTCCGCGCGTGAAATTCCGCTCTCGAAATACTCCTCCGCCTTCTCCAGATCTCCTCCGTCAAAGCAGAGCTTCCCGATCCGGAGGAAAAGATCCGGCGTCTCCCCGGAGGAACTCACCGCGTTCTGATAGAGCTCCTCTGCCTTTTCCTTCAGCGCATCGTCTCCGCTCGCAGAAAGCGCCTCCCCGAGCGTAAACAGCGTGCTCCTGTGCGCATCTCCGGACGTTCCCGCCTGATCCGCCTCCTCATACAGGGAGACGGCCCGGGACAGGTCTCCTCCGGACTTCACGAGGCAGACACACGCCATGTCGAGATAGACGCCCTTTCTCCCGTCCGAGCCGAGAAGCCGCTCATAGCTCTCCGCGGCGCCGGCGTAGTCGCCCGACCGGTACTGCGCCTCCGCGAGATATCTCAGCACATCGATGCCGGCGCTGTCCTGCCTCGCCGTCCCGTAGCAGGACATGGCACTCTGAAACTGTTCCGCGGCGCCGGCGTAGTCGCCTCTCTGCATCGCCTCGATCCCTGCCCTCCGGCAGGTCTCCACCCGGCTCAGGCGCTCGCCGCAGCCGCACAGGAAGAGAAGGCAGAGCGCCGCGCCGAGAAGCACGCCGAGAAAACGGCTTTGCGCCGCGCTTTTTCCGCTGTTTCCGCATTTTCCGTTTTTTCCGGTTCTCCCGGATTTTTCCCGCCTGATCAGTTTTTCCATGAGCTCATCTGATTCCTGTGCTTCCGAACCCTCCGCGGTCCGCTCCCTCAAGCCGCTCGACCACCTCAAACGTAATTTCCGGCTGGTGCGCCGTGATGCGGAACTGGCAGATCCGGTCGTTCCGGTGGATCTCCGTGTCCCGCACGGCGAGCGCCGGAAAGAACCACTGATCGTGGTCCCCGCAGTAGCTCTCGTCAATCACGCCCATCGAATTCACCTGCAGCAGACCGAAATTCTTGAAGGTCGAGCTCCTCGGCACGACCTGCGCCTCATATCCCTTCGGGAGCTCCATCGCGACGCCGAGCGGGATCAGCCGGAACTCCCCTTTTTTCATGGAGACATCCTCTGAAGCGCGGAGGTCGATCCAGTCGCTCTTCCCGCCGATATAGCAGAGCCTCTCCACCTCATCCGAAAAATACTTAATCCTGATTTTCTCCGTCATTCTCCGCTCTCTTCTCCCCGGTCTCATCCATCTCTGTTTTTACCGTCCTGTCCACCTCTCCGGCAATTTCCGCCTCCTCGTCCGGGGTGATGCCGGGAAGCGATGCCGTGGAATCAATTCCGAAGCGCCTCAGGAACTCCTCTGTCGTGGCAAAGAGCATCGGCCGCCCCGGGGCGTCGAGGCGCCCCGCCTCGTAGATCAGCCCGTACTCAATGAGCCTGTTCACCGCGTGGTCCGAGGAGACGCCGCGGATCCTGGAGATTTCCGCCTTCGTCACCGGCTGCCGGTAGGCGATGATGGAGAGCGTCTCCAGCACCACGGGGCTCAGGACCTGCTTCTTCGGCGCCTTCACGACACGGATCAGGGCGTCGTAGAATTCCTCCCGCGTGCCCAGCTGGTAATTCCCGTCAAATTTCAGGACCTGAATTCCGTGTTTTTCCGCGTCGAGACGGGATTTCAACCGCTCAGCGGCCTGCTCCGCCTCCTCCGTGCTGCATTCCAGCGCTGCGGCGAGCTGCTCCGCCCCGATAGACTTTCCCATCGCAAAAAGCACTGCCTCGACCACCGCTTCCTGCCGAAGCTTCTCTTCCTCCGTCATCCGCCAGACTCCTCCGTGATCAAGAGACCGGGCTCCTCCGCAATCGCGCGCTCATCTGCCTCGATCGAAATGTCGCCGTCCGGTTCCTCCTGGTGTGCCCGGATCTTTCCCGCCTTCATGAGTTCCAGCACGGCGAGAAACGTGACGACCACATCCGTCCTCGTGCTTCCGGTCTTCAGAATGGACCGGAAGGAAAAGCTCCTGTGCCTTTTCGCATATCCCAGGAGATACGTGACCTTCTCCCGCATGCTGACGCGCTCTCTCCGGATCGTGCCGAAGCGGCTCCGCTCCGGGTCCGTCCGATCCTCTCTCTGCCGCATGACCTGCTCAAAGATCTGCCGGAGTTTCGAGAGCGTCACCTCATGAAACAGCGCATCGAGATCCGGCGGCTGCACCCATCCCGAGACCTCCTCCGGAATCTCCGGATCGTGGTACAGGATATGAAGTGCATCATACTCCGAGTTCTCCAGCTCCGACGCCATGAGCTTGTATTTCTTGTACGCGAAGAGGCGCTCCGCCAGCTCCCTTCTCGGATCTTCCTCCTCGTCCTCTTCCTCCTTCTTCTCCCTCGGAAGAAGCATCCGCGCCTTGATTTCAAGAAGGGTCGAGGCCATGAGGAGAAACTCCGACATGACGCCGAGATCCTCGGTCTGCATCCTCCCGACATACGCAATGTACTGATCCGTGATCTCAGAGATCGGGATGTCAAAGATGCTGACCTTGTTCTTTTCGATCAGGTGAAGCAGAAGGTCGAGCGGACCCTCAAATTTCTCCAGGTGAAAGGATATTTCCTCTGCCATGCTGCCCTTTTCTCCCGCCGTCTGTCTCACATCCCGCTTCTTAAGCGGATGACGTCGATCTCCGGACGGTTATTTATGCGGACATTGATGCTGTGTGTGCCGAGGCCGGGGCTCACGATCATCCGGTGTCCGTCCCGCTCATGCATGCCCGCGACATCCCTCCGGAAAAACTCGAACTGCGGCGTCATGAGGCCGGCGCCGCCCGGGAGCTTCACCGTGCCGCCGTGGTAATGCCCGGAAAGCGTCAGGTCCGCGCCCCATTCTGCGCACGCGTCAAAGGCGCGCGGCGAATGCGCGAGCACAATCTCAAAGCGCTCCGGGTCTGCCTCCCCGATCTTTGCCCGGACTTCCTCCGCCGTCATCCTTCCGCCCTTTGGCTGCCAGGCCTTTGCGTAGAGGCGCTCCGGAATCAGAAGTCCGGAGAGTGTGAGGTTTCCGGGAAGCCGCACGGAGCAGTCCGCAAGAAGGACAACGCCCGCCTCCGTGAGCTCCCTCCGGAATGCGTCGAAGGAAAAACCGTACCGGCTGTGATCCCTCCGAAAACGGAGCTCATGGTTTCCCTCCGCATAGTAAACAGGGTGTCTTGCAGCGAGCGTCTCCGCCAGAAGAAGTGTCTGGCGGAACTCCGCGCTGGATTTCGCGGTGATCATGTCGCCGCCGAAGAGGAGGAGATCCGGCCTCTGCTCCTCGATTTTCTCTATGAGCTCCGAATTCTGCGCGCCGAACACGTGCTCATGAAGATCCGAGAGAAAGACCGCCGTCGTGTCCTTCCGGATCTTTGCGGAGCGGATCTCATAATTTTTCACGGTCAGGGTGTTCCGCTCAAGCTGAGAATCGAGAATCAGAAGCTCCGCGGCCGCAATCCCCGCCATCGCCGCACCGAGAATCCAATCCCCGGCGCCTGACCCGGTTCCTTTTCTTTCCATCTCATTCCTCCCACGCGCCGTCCGCGCCGACGCGGTATCCGTCCGGTGTCCTCGTGGCAGTGAGAAGCCGTCCGTCCGCGCCGAGATAATACCACTTTCCGCTGACCTCGACCCAGCCTCCCTTTTTCATGCCGCCGAAGGAGGGGCGGAGCCAGTACCAGAATCCGCTCTCATCCTGCCTCCAGCCGGTCGCCATGCTTCCGTCGCTGTCAAACCAGTACTCGAATCCATTGATTGTGAGGCGCTCACTCCTTGCCTGCGTGCCATCTTCCTTCCGGTAGGTCCAGGTATCCCCTGACTTCTGCCAGCCGGCACTCACGCCCGGGCCCAGGGAGTCTTCGCTCCCGGAAACGGCAGCAGAGATGCCCGGCCCGGCGGCCCCTGTCTCTGCGGAGACGGACTCACTGGCTCCGCCTGCAGGCGCGACAATTCCAACCGTTCCCGACGATCCGGAAGCGGAGGAGAGGTTCCCTGCCGCCCCGCCGGAGGAGGCAGAGCCCACGTCCTGCCCCGCAGAGGAAGGCGCCGCGGCAGAGGCCGCCGTCTCCGCCGCCTGCCCTGCCGTGTCCGTTTCCGCGGTCCAGTCCGCAGGAACGCCCTCCAGCGCAAACCCGTAATCCAGAAGCTTCTTCGTGTCGTCATAGTGCGTGCCGCTGCACTTCATGACGACCGCGATGAGGCGCACGCCGTTCCGCTCTGCGCACGTCACGAGCGTGTTGCCCGCGGCGCGCGTGTATCCCGTCTTTCCGCCGAGTATTCCCGGGTAATAGCGGGAACTCGAGGGGGAGATCATCTTGTGGCCCATGACAATCGTGGTGCCGTCCGGGCTGTTGATGGTCGCCGGGAAGTGGTAGACCGTCGTCTTCTCATACGCGCAGAAATCCGCGCGGTCAAAGCAGGCCTTCGCGATGAGGCACATGTCGCGCGGGGTCGTCACATGGCTCTCATTATTCAAGCCGTTCGGGTTCACGAAATTCGTGTGCGTGCACCCGAGCTCCCTCGCGCGCGCATTCATGCGCGCGGCAAACGCCGGGACGGAACCGGAAACCTGTTCCGCGAGACCGTTCGCCACCTCATTCGCAGACTTTAACAGAAGTCCGTAGAGACAGTCCCGCACCGGAACCTTGTCCCCCGCCGTGAGGTTCAGGCTCACCGCGCCGGACTCGAGGTTTTTCGTCGCGGAGTCCGTGAAGGTGACGACATCCTCCGGGCTCGTATTCTCGAGGGTAAGGAGCGCCGTCATGAGCTTTGTGATCGACGCCGGGTGGAACGCCGTGTCCGCGTTCTTCTCGTAGAGGAACTCCCCTGTGGAAGCGTTGTAGAGCGCCGCGCCCTGCGCTCCGACTTCAGGCTTTGCGGCCGCGTACGCGTCGCACTCCGTGAGGAGCCCCGTCCCCGCGAAGGCGGCCGATGCCGCCAGGATCCACGCTGCCGTAAAAAGAAGTGCGGTCATGAAACCGAAGCAGGACCGCACGCCGCTGTGTTTCCGTCTGAACATGAAGATGCCTCAACTTTCCGGAGCGCCGGCGGCCGGAATGACCTCCCGCCGCGTCCCCGTGATCTGCACGTGCTGTACCCGCTTACTGTACCACAAAACCCGGGGCGGAAAGTTTACAATGCACTTAAATCCTGCGGCCGCCGCAGTGGGCTCATCGCGGGCACCCGACTTCACACCGGTGCAGCGGCGCGCAAAGCGCCTCCTTCACGCCCCGGGCAGCGACGCGACTGCCTCCCGGATGCCGGCCTCATCACTCCTCGTTCCGCCCTGAATGAGACGGGATTCCCCGCCGCACCGGAAGCCCTTTTTCCTGAGTACCGCCGCAGCAGCCATGCAGTCCTGCCTCAGGCTCCCCAGGATAAAGCGGTAGCCGTCCGGGCCGCCTCCGCTGAACACAGCGGAGTACCCCGGGTACCGCTCCATCAGGCGGTTCACAAGGCGCCGCATCGTGTTCTGGTCCGCGCCCTCCGTAAAAAGGAGGGCATCCGGGCTCACCTCCGGCGCCGGAAGAGCGGATGCCTCTTCCTCAAGAAGCTTCTCCGTGAGCGCACTGATCTTTCCTTCCAGCTCCGACTCTTTCAGGAGAAGCCTCTCCACGGCCGCATCGATCCCGTTCTGCGGCACTGACAGAAGCTTTGAGATCTTCTCTCCGCGCTCCTGCTTTCCGCCGTAATCCCGGAGTGCCCGGCCGCCGCAGGCTAAATGCAGACGCACCCCGCCCTTGTAGCTGATCCGGTCCAGAACCTTGAGGATCCCCACCTGCCCCGTGCTGTCCGCATGCGGCGCACAGCAGGCGCAATCATCCACGCCCGGAATCGAGACAATCCGCACTCCCTCCGTGAGATCGAGCTTACTGCGGTACTTGAGCGTCTTCAAGAGATCCTCCGGCGGAAACCAGCACTTCACAGGGATATCCCTCCAGACCGCTCTGTTCACCTCTTCCTCGATCCGGCTCACATCCTCTGCGGTGAGCGCCCCGTCGAAGTCCACCTGTGTCTCCGTCTCCCCAAGGTGAAAACCGACATTGTTCACGTGAAAGAGCCGGCAGGCGATGCCGGAAAACATGTGCTCCCCGGTGTGCTGCTGCATGAAGTCAAACCGCCGCTCCCAGTCCACGCTGCCGCGCACGCTCTCTCCGGGAACGAGGGGACGGTCGATCGTGTGGGTGATGATGCCGTCCCGGATGTGAACGTCCAGCACCCGGGCGTCCCCCAGGGTGCCGCGGTCCGCATTCTGCCCGCCCTGCTCCGGAAAAAAGGCGGTCCGGTTAAGGACCGCCCGGTATGTTCCGGAGGCGGGACCCGGCACGCACGAGAGAACCGCTGCCGTGAAGTCCGTCTGATGAACATCCTCGTAGTATATTTCTTCCGTTTTTTCCATACTTCTCCTGAAACGCTCCTCCGCTCTCAAGAAGCGCCCCCGCGCTCCGCGAAATACCTCTCTCTTTTCTTCGCCGCTCCGGCTCCGGCGGGGCGTGCTTCTCCTTCTGCCGGAATCCTCCGCAGAAGCTCTCCGCCTCACAGCGCCGATTCGATTCCCCTGAGGAGCTCCTCGTAGGTCTCGTACGCCGGGAGATCCGGATAGTCCTTTTTGATCTGCTCCGTCGTGCGGAACAGGAATCCGGCCTTGGACGCCTGAATCATTCCGAGATCGTTGTAGCTGTCGCCGCTCGCGATCGTCTCAAAGCCGATGGACTGCAGCGCCTTAACCGTCGCGAGCTTCGACTTCTCGACCCGCATCCTGAAGCCCGTGATCTCCCCGTCCGGAGCCACCTCCAGCGTGTTGCAGAAAATGGTCGGCCAGCCGAGCTTTTTCATCAGCGGCTTTGCGAACTGCTCAAATGTATCGCTGATGATGATGACCTGCGTCTCCTCCCGGAGCCTGTCAAGAAACTCCCTTGCACCCGGCATCGGGTCGATGGTGGAAATCGTCTGCTGGATCTCCCTGAGGCCCAGTCCGTGCTCCTTCAGAATGCCGATCCTCCAGCGCATGAGCTTATCGTAATCCGGCTCATCGCGCGTGGTCCTCTTAAGCTCCGGGATTCCGCTCGCCTTGGAGAACGCAATCCAGATTTCCGGTACCAGAACACCTTCCAGATCCAGGCAGACAATATTCATGTTTTTCCTCCTTGCGGGCCGGTTTAAGAAGCCGGTCCCTTTTTTATTTTCGCAGTGAGACGGAGCCCGCATCGAAGCTGCACCGCAGCATCGAGAGACGGTGTCCCCGCCGCAAATGTCTCCGCTTATTCCACCGGATTGATTGTACCATGTTCCCCGGCGGGAATCCATCCGCCGTCAGTACCGGCTCTCGATCTCCTGAATCTTCCGGTAGTACTTCTCGTTCACCGGGACACTTAACCCGTGCTTCTTCGCGAGCCGGATCACTGTGCCGGAGAAGAGCTCCACCTCGCTCCTCCGCCTTGCGACCGCATCCTGCCGCATGGACGGATAACCGTCCGGATCGAGGCTGTTCAGGATTGCGATGTCCTTCTGGTAATCGTCCTCGGTGAGCTTCACGCCCTCCGCCGCCGCAACTCTCATCACCTCGTGCATCGCGCCCTTCTGGTCCTCGTATGCCTGTCCCTTCATGGAGCCGCCGTAGGTCGTCTGGTACACCATGCAGGTCTGATTCGTGCCGACATTGATCATGAACTTGTTCCACATGGCCCTGCGGATGTCCTCCATGACCTCATGCGGAACCCCCGCCCGGTCAAAGAACTCCGCCACCCGGCCCAGCTCCTCCTGTCTCTCCTCGCCGCGGACGCCGATCTGCAGCCTTCCGGCCTTCGTGTAGTGAAGCGACGTGCCCTCGCGCATGGCGTCCATGCCGATCGGAACGCTGTCCACCATCCGTTCCATTCCGTACACGCCTCCGATGAGATCCTCGGTGACGATGCCGTTCATGATGGAGAGAATGACGGTGTTCTCCCCGACCGCATTTTTCACCTCGCGGATCGCATCCTGAAGCGCCCCGTACTTCACGGCGAAGATCACGAGATCCGCCTTCTTCACCTGCTCCGGCGCCGTCATCTGAAAGTCCACGGTCCTCCCGTTGATCGTGTAGACATCCTTCTGATGGCGCTCAAGCCGTCTCTCATCCATGAGAAACGTCACGTGCTCCCTCCCGAGATTCTCCCGGATGAAGCTCCCGTAGAGAATCCCGAGCGCGCCCATGCCGACAATCACCGCATTTTCAATTCTTCCGCTGCTCAATTTCTGCCTTCCTTCTTTTTTCTCTGCAGTTACTGCTGTTTTCTACCGCTTTTCTATCAGCGACACCGACTCGATCTCCTCTGTGAGAGGAAAAAGATCGACCGGTGTGATGTGCGTCAGATGATAGTTCCACCTGCTGAATTCCCCGAGATCCCGCGCGAGGGATTCCGGGCCGCAGGAGATGTACACGATCCTCTCCGGCTTCGCCGCGCACGCGCTCCGGATGAATTCCGGCGTGCTTCCGCTTCTCGGCGGGTCCATGAAAATGACATCCGGCCGCTCTCCCGCATTCAGGAGCTCCTTAAGGAACCTTCCCGCATCGCCCTCAAAGAAGCGGATGTTTTGAATGCCGTTCTGCCGCGCGTTCTGCCGCGCGTCCCGCACCGCGTCCGGATTCAGCTCGACGCCTGTCACCGCCGACGCACTCCCCGCGGCGATGAGGCCGATGGTCCCGATCCCGCAGTATGCGTCGAGGACCGACTCCCGGCCTGTGAGATGCGCCTCCTCCATGGCCTTTGCATAGAGCTTCTCCGTCTGCGCGTGATTCACCTGATAGAACGAGGCCGGGGAAATCCGGAATTTCAGGCCGCACAGAAGATCCTCGATATACCCCGGCCCGAAAAGCACCTTCTCCCGCTCCCCGAGAACCATGCTGGAGCCTGAGGGATTGATGCTCTGCACCACCGTTGTGACCTCGGGACACTTCTCCCGGAGCGCCCTCACGAAATTTCTGCCGCCTGGGAAGATGGGCCCCGCCGTCACGAGAATGACCAGAACCTCGCCGGTCTCTGCGGCAGTTCTCACCATCACGTGCCGGAGCACGCCGAAGCCCGTGTCCTCATCGTAGGAGTGAATCTTAAAGGAGACGCAGAGGTCCCGGATCACGTGGATGATGCGGTCCGCGCGGTCATCCTGGATCAGACAGCGGTCAATGTTCACGATCCGGTGCGAGTTCTTCTCATAGACGCCGGAGATCAGCCTCCCGTTCCGGAAGCCGAAGGCTGCGGTCACCTTGTTCCGGTAGCCGTACGGATTTGCGGCCCCGAGAATGCCGCGCACCTCCCCGTACTTCCCGAACAGCTTCTTCATCTTCTGCGCCTTGCGTGAGAGCTGCTCCTCATACGGCATCTCGCTGTACTGGCATCCCCCGCACTTCTTCCGGTACGGGCAGTTTGCGCGCCGGGCAGGAGCCTCACCTTCTCGCGGTCTTCTTTCTCTTTCCTGTCCCGCCGGCCGGTTTTCTGATTTTTCTGGTCTCATTTCTAAGCCACTGCCTTTCCTCTTTTGTGAGCTGCGGGCCGATCACCTTCCGCACCAGCTCCTGATACGCGTTGAATCGCTTCCGGTCCTCCTTCGTCATAAGGGAGACCTCCAGCGGATCCGGGTCCAGCGGGACAAGCGTCAGCGGCCGGAACGCAAAGCTCCCCTCATACGCCGGGTGCGGCACACAGAGAAGCTGGTTCTCCGTGCGGATTCCGTACTGATTCTCGACGTAGATTCCGGGCTCATCGCTTGTCACCATTCCCGGGACAAACGGCCTGTCGCGCCGCGGGTCCGCGCTCGGATGGAAGCGGATCGCCGTCGGCGGCTCGTGCACGGTATTGCAGAAGCCGATGCCGTGCCCGGTCCCGTGGTTAAAATCCCTCCCGTACGCCCAGAGGGGCGCCCGGGCAAAGGTGTCGAGGTTCATGCCGCGGACCCCGTACGGAAACACGGCGGTCATCAGGTTCAGCATGCCGATCACCGTCAGCGTGTAGTCCCACCGCTCCTCCGGCGTCGTCTCCCCGAGCGCGATGGTTCTCGTCACATCCGTCGTGCCGTCCAGATAGTGCGCGCCGGAATCCACGAGGTAGAGGCCCCTCCGGTGAAGCTTCGCGGCGCTCTCCTTTTCCGGCATGTAGTGGGGAAGCGCTGCATTCGCCCCGTATGCGGAAATCGTCGGAAAGCTCAGGGACACAAATTTCTTGTCCGAGGCGCGGAGAGCGTCGAGGTACTCCGCCGCATCCGTCTCAGAGATGCTTCCGTCCGGCGCATTCCTCACGCGCTCCTTAATCCAGCACAGAAATTTCGTCATGTACACGCCGTCCCGGATGTGAGACTCCGTGAGGCAGTCCTGCTCCGTCTCCGTCTTCACGGTCTTTAACACCGCGGCGGGGCTCACGTCCTCCAGAATCCTGTTTTTCCCGGACAGAATTTCGCTCAGCGCATAGCTCGTGGAGGCGGGATCCAGGAGGATCCTCTCCCCGCGGAGTTTTTTCAGATCCTCCGGAAAGCTATCGTAATTCCGGACCTCGATGCCGTTTTTTCCGAGATAGCCGGCGGCTTTTGTGGAGAGCGCCCTCTCCTGGACATAGAGAACCGCGCTTCTTCTCCGGAGAAGAAAATAGGAGAGAAAGACCGGGTTGCAGGCGATGTCGCTCCCGCGGAGATTCGTGATCCAGGCGGTCTCATCCAGCGCTCCCGTGACAAAGGCCGTGCAGCCGGCGCGCTTCATCTCCTCCCGGAGCTCCCGCACCTTTTCTGCTGCGCTCTCTCCCGTGTACTCCTCCCCGAGAAGCCAGATCTCTTCGGCGCTCCTTCCCGGGCGCTTCTCCCAGACGGCGTCCACCGGATCCTTTTTCGTCACGAGAGAGGCGCCGTGCTTCTCTGCGATCCCTGAAATCGTGTTCCCGAGAAGCGAGCTCATGTACGGCGCAAAGAAGCCGACGGCATCTCCCGCTCTCAGAATTCCGTCCAGATATTCCGTGAGCGCCGGAACTCCCGGCTCACCTATCCGCATGAGCGTGACGCCGCTCCCGGAGAGCTCCTTCTCCGCCTGCACGAAATAGCGCCCGTCCGTCCAGAGGCGCGCGTCGTGATCCGTGACCAGAAGGGTACAGGAATCCCCTGTAAACCCGCTCAGGAAGCGGACGCACGCGTCGTGCGATCCGATATACTCGCTCTGGTGCGCGTCCGCACAGGGCGCGATCCAGTAAGTGATGCCGTCCCTCTTCATCTGCGCCCGAAGCGCTTCCAGTTCTGTTCTCATGCTCTTCTCTTTTCCGCGTTCTTCCCGTCTCAGAAGCCTGTTCCGCTTCTCCGGCCCATTCTGTTTTTCCGGCTCGTTCCGCTGCTCAGGCTCATCCTGCTTCTCAGGTTTATCCTGCTTCTCAGGTTTATCCCGCTTCTCAGGTTTATCCCGCTTCTCAGGCTCTTTCCGCTGCCCCGGCCTTTTTCGTCTCTCCGGAGATCAGCCCGAAATGCACAAGAGCGTTCCACACGCCGTCCGCATCGATCGGGTCCGTCACATAGTCAGCCTTCTCCTTCAGCTCGGGGCGGCCGTTCCCCATCGCGATGCCGACGTGCGCCGCCTCTATGATTTCCGTGTCGTTGCCGGAGTCTCCGAAGGCATAGGTCTCGGAGAGAGGAACCTTGTAGTAATCGCACAGGCGGATAAGTCCCTCCGCCTTGCTGAAGCCCTTCTCGATCACATCCGCTCCGTAGTTAATGGAAAACATGCGGAGCGAGATCTCCGGGAAATGCCGCTCCATCTCCAGGGCCTCCTTCTCCGTCCCGATGAAGGCGACTGTCCGGACCTTCATGCCGAGAAGCTTCCCCGCGTCGACAAACTTCCTTCCGCAGACGCCGAAGCGCCGCATTTCCGCTTCCTCCACGCGCTCCGGATGCACGTAGTAGTCGAGATCCCCGATCGTCGCGCCGAATCCGACGCCGTGCTCCTCCGCGTAGGAAAGGAGGCGGTCCAGGAGACCGCGGTCCATGAAGTGCTCGAAAATAATCCTGCCGTCCGCCACGATTTTCGTTCCGTTCTGGTCAATCCGCGCGTCCGGCCGGATCCAGTCAAGATACGGGCGGCTGTAGTAATTGTCCATGTCGCGTCCCGTCGCAAGGACAATGAGCGTCCCGTTCTCCCGGAGCTTCTCAAGGGCATGCAGCGCGCTGTCCGGAATCCTCATGGTCCTGTGATCAAAGAGCGTCTTGTCAAAGTCAAAGCTTACGATTTTTCTCATAAAAGCATCCCTCTGACTTTTGAGTTTACCACAGTCCCGCCATTCCGCAAATGAGGAAAACGATCAGGGTCCGGTGACAGCCGCCGGCTCTCTGCTTTTCCGCCCTCTGCTTTTCCAGTTCCTCTCAGAATTTAAGACGCCCGCGCACAGGACGCCGGAGAACACCTGTCTCAGAAAAAAGGAATTGCATTTTTTTCTATGTCTGATATAATTTCTTTTTGTCGCGGGGCGTGGCTCAGTTTGGCTAGAGCGCACGGCTGGGGGCCGTGAGGCCGCAAGTTCAAATCTTGTCGCCCCGAGGAGCGAGGGACCGTGAGACGCTGAGTTTTCAGCATCTCACGGTCCTTCTCATTTTTCTGCGTCTCCCGGATACTCCTGCGTTTTCCGGATCCTCCGGCGTCTCCCTGAAGTCCCCTCCTCATCGCGCAATGGGATGCGCACGTCAGCGGAAGCGCGGTTCCCCGCGGCCTCCACGCGGAAGGTGCGGAACGGGAAACTTAATGGATCTTCTCCGCCATGCTGCAGACCGTGACGCCCTCCTTCTCGAGCCCCTCACGGATCGCCTTCGTGAAAGCAATCGCGGTCGGGGAGTCGCCGTGGACGCAGATGGTCTGCGGATTTACCTCGATCTCTTCCCCTGTGACCGCAGTGACTCTGTGCTCCTTCACCATGCGGATAATTCTCGGAAGCGCAGCCTGAAGGTCCTTGATCATCGCGCCGTCCTGCCCTCTCGGGACCAGCGTGCCGTCTGCCTGATAGCCGCGGTCCGCAAAGACCTCGTTTGCGACGCAAAGCCCCACCTCCTCGCCGGCCTTCACGAGCTCGCTTCCGGCAAGTCCCACCATGATGAGGTCCGGATCCACTGCGAAGATGCCCTCAGCAATCGCCCGCGAGAGCGCGTGGTCCTTCGCCGCCATGTTGTAAAACATCCCGTGGCACTTCACGTGCTGCAGCTCGACGCCGTTCGCGTGGCAGAAGGCCTGAAGTGCGCCCACCTGGTAAATGATGTAGTCGCGCGCCTCCTCCGGGCTGATGGACATCTTTCTCCTGCCGAATCCCATGAGATCCGGAAAGCCCGGGTGCGCCCCGACGCGGACGCCGTACCTCTTGCAGAGCTTCACGCTGTAATCCATGACCAGCGGATCTCCGGCGTGATAGCCGCACGCGAGATTCGCGCTCGTCACATGCGGAATCACTTCCTCATCCATGCCGATCTTGTAATTTCCAAAGCTCTCTCCCAGGTCACTCTGCAGATCAATCCAGCTCATAAACACTTCCTTTCTCCGCCTTCCGCCGGCGGCACAGCTTGTCACGAAAGCAGCTTCTTCCCACAGACCGCCCGCAGTCCGGCAGCTCTCAATCCCTGTATCCGTACAGATTCCGCATCAGGCTGCGGTGGTCCGGATAGGCTGGTGTTCCGTATCTCTCCGCCGTCGTCCACTCCCTCTCAAGGCGCTCCTTCAGCGCGCGGTACTCTTTCTCCTCCTCGAGAAGGAGGTTCTGCGCCTCCTCCACGCCGACCGCCTGAAAGTGCACCTTCGTGCCAGGCTGCGCCTGCGCGAGCTTCGGCATGTCCACCGTGATCACGTTTGCAATCTTCGTGTACCCGCCCGTGGACTGGCGGTCCGCCATCATGATGATCGGCTTTCCCTCCTTCGGGACCTGCACCGCACCGTATGCGATTCCGTCCGACACGATGTCCGCCGCCTTTGCGTGCGCAATGACCGGGCCGTCCAGGCGGCACCCCATGCGGTCGGACTTGTCCGTGACCTTGTACGTCCCGGCGTAGAAGGTCTCTGTTCCCGCCTCTGTGAAGCAGTCATCCTGCGGCCCGGGAATCACGCGGAGCGTGATCTCCCTTCCGCCATAGACCTCCGCAAAGCTCTCCCTCTGCGCGCGGAGGGAAAGATTCCCAAGAATCCCTTTCGGGGCAGAAAATTCGATCACATCCCCGGTTCTCAGTCCTCTCCCCTCGAGGCCGCCCAGCTTTCCGCGGCAGTAGGTGGAGCGGCTCCCCATGAGCACAGGGACATCCAGTCCCCCGGCGAAGCCGATGTAGGAGCGGAGCCCCGTTCCCGGCGCCGGAAAGGTCTTCTGAAACCGGACTACATCTCCCGCCTTCGCCGCGTAAACGCGGTTCACCTCGATCGGAAGGAGGTTCAGCCTCGCGCCGAGGTCCGCCCCGGTCACGACAAAACAGTTGTCACTCCGGAACACAAATTCCGGGCCGATCATCGTGACCTCAAGAACAGCCTCATTTTCCGCGTTGCCGAGAAGAAGATTCGCGAGGCGGAATGCGCGGCGGTCCATGGCGCCCGCCTCCGAAAAGCCGAGATCCTGGTAGCCGACTCTGCCGCGGTCCTGAACTGTCGTCAGGGCGCCGCCCTTTAAAACCGAGATTCCCATCGCTCAGCCCTCCCTGATCTCCGGGACACAGGTCCCGGCCTCAACATCCGCCTCGATCTTCCTGAACGTCTCCTCGTCCACGCTCTGAAAACGGACAAATTCACCGGCCTCCAGGAGCACCGGATTTTCCTTTCTCGGGTCGTAGAGCCTCAACGGCGTCTGTCCGACCAGCTGGAAGCCGCCCGGGGACACAATCGGGTAGATGCCGAGCTGCATTCCTCCGATTCCGACTGCCCCGGCGGGGATCTTCACGCGGGGCGAGGAAAGCCGCGGCGTCGCGAGCTCCTCGGAGATCCCTCCGATATAGGGATAACCCGGCGTGAATCCCAGGAAGTAGATGAGAAAATCCTCTGCGCAGAAGCGCCTCACGATCTCCTCCTCTGTCGTGTGGTGGTACTCTGCCACGTGCGGCAGATCCTCCCCGTGACTTCCGCCGAAGCAGCAGGGAATGGTGATCACCTTTTTCACGGCCCCGGCAGAGTTTCCGGCCGTCTCCGACTGCCTGAGGAGCAGCTTCTTCAGCTCCTGAAAGCGGATCCGGCGCGGGTCGTAGTGGACCAGAAGGCTCCGGTAGGTGGGAACCGTCTCCGTGATCCCGGTCCCGGCTGGCAGCTTCTTCAGCGCCTCGTTTAACCCCGCGACCCTCGCGTAGACCGCCGGATCAATCGTCTCCCCGAACTGAACCGTCACCGCGCTGTCGCCGTCGAGCAGTATTTTCGGTGCATTCATATCGCCTTTCCTCCTGTCTCTTCCGAGCACGACCTATGTATAAAAATCCGCTTCCATGCATATATTTTAACACGATCCGGCGGAAAAGAGAGGCCGCACAGAAAATTCCCTGAAGGAATCCTTGCTCCGGCCCGGCGGAAGGGAGCTCCTGCCGGCAGAAACTTTAACCGACTGGCGCCCCGGCCGGCAGGAACTTCGGCCGGCAGGCGCTTCTGCTCACAGCCATCCGATCGCCTGAAACAGGACAATGATGAAAAACAGGGTGAACATGCTTCCGATGCAGGTCCAGACGACAAGCTGGCCGGCGAGGACATCGTCCGCATTCATCTCCGCCGCCATCGGGGCCGCGGAGACGGAAAGAGGGGACGCAAAAATCGGGATCAGGGCTGCGCAGAGATCCGGCGTAATGGTGAAGAGCCCGGCACTCTCGCCCAGCCTCACCAGGGTAAAGGCGATTGCCGGGGCAATGACGAGGCGCCCGAGCGTCGTGGTGACGATTTCCTTCCGCATCCCCTTCACGGCGCCGAAGCTGAACCTTCCGCCGAGGATCACGAGCGCAAGCGGGGTTGCAATCCGTCCCAGGTATCCGATCGCCGTGTAGAGCGCCGGCAGAGTGCTGCGGAGTGAAAAAACCGGCCTGCCGTCCGCCCCTTTCGGAAGCGTGCCGCGGACGGCGAGGCAGACCATGCCGAGAAGGAGCGCGCGGATCAGCGGGTTCTTCAGGATGCCGGTGAGAATCCGCCAGAAGCTCACCTTCTTCTTCGTGTCCCTTGAGAAAAGCGTCAGAAAAATGACGCTCACGCCATTGTAGATCGAGATCGCCGGAATCTGCAGCGGCGCCAGCATGGAGAGCGCGCTCTCCCCGCCGATTGCCTCCGCGAGCGGGATCCCGATGATCGCACTGTTGCTCCGCACCCAGGTCTGCGCGATCACACCGCGCCGCTCATGCACATCGGTGCAGAGGAAGCCGGCCGCGAGGCCGATGAAGGAGAGAAAAATCAGGATGCAGGTCACGAATAGAATCTCTGTCCAGGGAATGTCCCCGAGAGATTCGAGGTCATAGACGTTTTTAAAGAGCATGGCAGAGATGCAGTAGTGAAACACGAAGTGGTTTCCCGTCGTGAGAAACTCGTCCGTCAGTATGTTTTTTCTCCGGAGCACATAGCCGAGAAGAACCAGAAGCAGAATCGGACAGACACAGTTGAACGCGAACAGAAACCACCTGAGCATAAAAGCCGCCTTTCAGAAGTTCAGCCCGGCAGCTGCCGGGCTGAACTTCTGAAAGGCGGCTTTTATGCTCAGGTGGTTTCTGTTCGCGTTCAACTGTGTCTGTCCGATTCTGCTTCTGGTTCTTCTCGGCTATGTGCTCCGGAGAAAAAACATACTGACGGACGAGTTTCTCACGACGGGAAACCACTTCGTGTTTCACTACTGCATCTCTGCCATGCTCTTTAAAAACGTCTATGACCTCGAATCTCTCGGGGACATTCCCTGGACAGAGATTCTATTCGTGACCTGCATCCTGATTTTTCTCTCCTTCATCGGCCTCGCGGCCGGCTTCCTCTGCACCGATGTGCATGAGCGGCGCGGTGTGATCGCGCAGACCTGGGTGCGGAGCAACAGTGCGATCATCGGGATCCCGCTCGCGGAGGCAATCGGCGGGGAGAGCGCGCTCTCCATGCTGGCGCCGCTGCAGATTCCGGCGATCTCGATCTACAATGGCGTGAGCGTCATTTTTCTGACGCTTTTCTCAAGGGACACGAAGAAGAAGGTGAGCTTCTGGCGGATTCTCACCGGCATCCTGAAGAACCCGCTGATCCGCGCGCTCCTTCTCGGCATGGTCTGCCTCGCCGTCCGCGGCACGCTTCCGAAAGGGGCGGACGGCAGGCCGGTTTTTTCACTCCGCAGCACTCTGCCGGCGCTCTACACGGCGATCGGATACCTGGGACGGATTGCAACCCCGCTTGCGCTCGTGATCCTCGGCGGAAGGTTCAGCTTCGGCGCCGTGAAGGGGATGCGGAAGGAAATCGTCACCACGACGCTCGGGCGCCTCGTCATTGCCCCGGCAATCGCCTTTACCCTGGTGAGGCTGGGCGAGAGTGCCGGGCTCTTCACCATTACGCCGGATCTCTGCGCAGCCCTGATCCCGATTTTTGCGTCCCCTCTTTCCGTCTCCGCGGCCCCGATGGCGGCGGAGATGAATGCGGACGATGTCCTCGCCGGCCAGCTTGTCGTCTGGACCTGCATCGGAAGCATGTTCACCCTGTTTTTCATCATTGTCCTGTTTCAGGCGATCGGATGGCTGTGAGCAGAAGCGCCTGCCGGCCGAAGTTCCTGCCGGCCGGGGCGCCAGTCGGTTAAAGTTTCTGCCGGCAGGAGCTCCCTTCCGCCGGGCCGGAGCAAGGATTCCTTCAGGGAATTTTCTGTGCGGCCTCTCTTTTCCGCCGGATCGTGTTAAAATATATGCATGGAAGCGGATTTTTATACATAGGTCGTGCTCGGAAGAGACAGGAGGAAAGGCGATATGAATGCACCGAAAATACTGCTCGACGGCGACAGCGCGGTGACGGTTCAGTTCGGGGAGACGATTGATCCGGCGGTCTACGCGAGGGTCGCGGGGTTAAACGAGGCGCTGAAGAAGCTGCCAGCCGGGACCGGGATCACGGAGACGGTTCCCACCTACCGGAGCCTTCTGGTCCACTACGACCCGCGCCGGATCCGCTTTCAGGAGCTGAAGAAGCTGCTCCTCAGGCAGTCGGAGACGGCCGGAAACTCTGCCGGGGCCGTGAAAAAGGTGATCACCATTCCCTGCTGCTTCGGCGGAAGTCACGGGGAGGATCTGCCGCACGTGGCAGAGTACCACCACACGACAGAGGAGGAGATCGTGAGGCGCTTCTGCGCAGAGGATTTTCTCATCTACTTCCTGGGATTCACGCCGGGTTATCCCTATATCGGAGGGATCTCCGAGGAGCTCGCGACGCCGCGGCTTTCCTCGCCCCGCGTGAAGATCCCCGCCGGGGCAGTCGGAATCGGAGGAATGCAGCTCGGCATCTACCCGATTGTGTCCCCGGGCGGCTTCCAGCTGGTCGGACAGACGCCGTTGAGGCTCTACGACCCGAGAAAGGAAAATCCGGTGCTCCTGGAGGCCGGTGAATTTGTCCGTTTTCAGAGCGTGGACGAGGAGACGTTCAGGAAGATCGAGGCGGATGTTGAGGCCGGGACCTGTGTCCCGGAGATCAGGGAGGGCTGAGCGATGGGAATCTCGGTTTTAAAGGGCGGCGCCCTGACGACAGTTCAGGACCGCGGCAGAGTCGGCTACCAGGATCTCGGCTTTTCGGAGGCGGGCGCCATGGACCGCCGCGCATTCCGCCTCGCGAATCTTCTTCTCGGCAACGCGGAAAATGAGGCTGTTCTTGAGGTCACGATGATCGGCCCGGAATTTGTGTTCCGGAGTGACAACTGTTTTGTCGTGACCGGGGCGGACCTCGGCGCGAGGCTGAACCTCCTTCCGATCGAGGTGAACCGCGTTTACGCGGCGAAGGCGGGAGATGTAGTCCGGTTTCAGAAGACCTTTCCGGCGCCGGGAACGGGGCTCCGCTCCTACATCGGCTTCGCCGGGGGACTGGATGTCCCTGTGCTCATGGGGAGCCGCTCCACCTACTGCCGCGGAAAGCTGGGCGGCCTCGAGGGGAGAGGACTGAGAACCGGGGATGTGATCGAATTTTCTGCCCCGAAAGGGATTCTTGGGAATCTTTCCCTCCGCGCGCAGAGGGAGAGCTTTGCGGAGGTCTATGGCGGAAGGGAGATCACGCTCCGCGTGATTCCCGGGCCGCAGGATGACTGCTTCACAGAGGCGGGAACAGAGACCTTCTACGCCGGGACGTACAAGGTCACGGACAAGTCCGACCGCATGGGGTGCCGCCTGGACGGCCCGGTCATTGCGCACGCAAAGGCGGCGGACATCGTGTCGGACGGAATCGCATACGGTGCGGTGCAGGTCCCGAAGGAGGGAAAGCCGATCATCATGATGGCGGACCGCCAGTCCACGGGCGGGTACACGAAGATTGCAAACGTGATCACGGTGGACATGCCGAAGCTCGCGCAGGCGCAGCCTGGCACGAAGGTGCACTTTCAGGCGGTCGGCGTGGAGGAGGCGCAGAACCTCCTTCTCGAGGAGGAGAAAGAGTACCGCGCGCTGAAGGAGCGCCTTGAGAGGGAGTGGACGACGGCGGAGAGATACGGAACACCAGCCTATCCGGACCACCGCAGCCTGATGCGGAATCTGTACGGATACAGGGATTGAGAGCTGCCGGACTGCGGGCGGTCTGTGGGAAGAAGCTGCTTTCGTGACAAGCTGTGCCGCCGGCGGAAGGCGGAGAAAGGAAGTGTTTATGAGCTGGATTGATCTGCAGAGTGACCTGGGAGAGAGCTTTGGAAATTACAAGATCGGCATGGATGAGGAAGTGATTCCGCATGTGACGAGCGCGAATCTCGCGTGCGGCTATCACGCCGGAGATCCGCTGGTCATGGATTACAGCGTGAAGCTCTGCAAGAGGTACGGCGTCCGCGTCGGGGCGCACCCGGGCTTTCCGGATCTCATGGGATTCGGCAGGAGAAAGATGTCCATCAGCCCGGAGGAGGCGCGCGACTACATCATTTACCAGGTGGGCGCACTTCAGGCCTTCTGCCACGCGAACGGCGTCGAGCTGCAGCACGTGAAGTGCCACGGGATGTTTTACAACATGGCGGCGAAGGACCACGCGCTCTCGCGGGCGATTGCTGAGGGCATCTTCGCAGTGGATCCGGACCTCATCATGGTGGGACTTGCCGGAAGCGAGCTCGTGAAGGCCGGCGAGGAGGTGGGGCTTTGCGTCGCAAACGAGGTCTTTGCGGACCGCGGCTATCAGGCAGACGGCACGCTGGTCCCGAGAGGGCAGGACGGCGCGATGATCAAGGACCTTCAGGCTGCGCTTCCGAGAATTATCCGCATGGTGAAGGAGCACAGAGTCACTGCGGTCACAGGGGAAGAGATCGAGGTAAATCCGCAGACCATCTGCGTCCACGGCGACTCCCCGACCGCGATTGCTTTCACGAAGGCGATCCGTGAGGGGCTCGAGAAGGAGGGCGTCACGGTCTGCAGCATGGCGGAGAAGATCCATTAAGTTTCCCGTTCCGCACCTTCCGCGTGGAGGCCGCGGGGAACCGCGCTTCCGCTGACGTGCGCATCCCATTGCGCGATGAGGAGGGGACTTCAGGGAGACGCCGGAGGATCCGGAAAACGCAGGAGTATCCGGGAGACGCAGAAAAATGAGAAGGACCGTGAGATGCTGAAAACTCAGCGTCTCACGGTCCCTCGCTCCTCGGGGCGACAAGATTTGAACTTGCGGCCTCACGGCCCCCAGCCGTGCGCTCTAGCCAAACTGAGCCACGCCCCGCGACAAAAAGAAATTATATCAGACATAGAAAAAAATGCAATTCCTTTTTTCTGAGACAGGTGTTCTCCGGCGTCCTGTGCGCGGGCGTCTTAAATTCTGAGAGGAACTGGAAAAGCAGAGGGCGGAAAAGCAGAGAGCCGGCGGCTGTCACCGGACCCTGATCGTTTTCCTCATTTGCGGAATGGCGGGACTGTGGTAAACTCAAAAGTCAGAGGGATGCTTTTATGAGAAAAATCGTAAGCTTTGACTTTGACAAGACGCTCTTTGATCACAGGACCATGAGGATTCCGGACAGCGCGCTGCATGCCCTTGAGAAGCTCCGGGAGAACGGGACGCTCATTGTCCTTGCGACGGGACGCGACATGGACAATTACTACAGCCGCCCGTATCTTGACTGGATCCGGCCGGACGCGCGGATTGACCAGAACGGAACGAAAATCGTGGCGGACGGCAGGATTATTTTCGAGCACTTCATGGACCGCGGTCTCCTGGACCGCCTCCTTTCCTACGCGGAGGAGCACGGCGTCGGATTCGGCGCGACGATCGGGGATCTCGACTACTACGTGCATCCGGAGCGCGTGGAGGAAGCGGAAATGCGGCGCTTCGGCGTCTGCGGAAGGAAGTTTGTCGACGCGGGGAAGCTTCTCGGCATGAAGGTCCGGACAGTCGCCTTCATCGGGACGGAGAAGGAGGCCCTGGAGATGGAGCGGCATTTCCCGGAGATCTCGCTCCGCATGTTTTCCATTAACTACGGAGCGGATGTGATCGAGAAGGGCTTCAGCAAGGCGGAGGGACTTATCCGCCTGTGCGATTACTACAAGGTTCCTCTCTCCGAGACCTATGCCTTCGGAGACTCCGGCAACGACACGGAAATCATAGAGGCGGCGCACGTCGGCATCGCGATGGGGAACGGCCGCCCCGAGCTGAAGGAGAAGGCTGACTATGTGACGGACCCGATCGATGCGGACGGCGTGTGGAACGCTCTTGTGCATTTCGGGCTGATCTCCGGAGAGACGAAAAAGGCCGGGGCAGCGGAAAGAGCCTGAGAAGCGGGATAAACCTGAGAAGCGGGATAAACCTGAGAAGCAGGATAAACCTGAGAAGCAGGATGAGCCTGAGCAGCGGAACGAGCCGGAAAAACAGAATGGGCCGGAGAAGCGGAACAGGCTTCTGAGACGGGAAGAACGCGGAAAAGAGAAGAGCATGAGAACAGAACTGGAAGCGCTTCGGGCGCAGATGAAGAGGGACGGCATCACTTACTGGATCGCGCCCTGTGCGGACGCGCACCAGAGCGAGTATATCGGATCGCACGACGCGTGCGTCCGCTTCCTGAGCGGGTTTACAGGGGATTCCTGTACCCTTCTGGTCACGGATCACGACGCGCGCCTCTGGACGGACGGGCGCTATTTCGTGCAGGCGGAGAAGGAGCTCTCCGGGAGCGGCGTCACGCTCATGCGGATAGGTGAGCCGGGAGTTCCGGCGCTCACGGAATATCTGGACGGAATTCTGAGAGCGGGAGATGCCGTCGGCTTCTTTGCGCCGTACATGAGCTCGCTTCTCGGGAACACGATTTCAGGGATCGCAGAGAAGCACGGCGCCTCTCTCGTGACGAAAAAGGATCCGGTGGACGCCGTCTGGGAGAAGCGCCCGGGAAGGAGCGCCGAAGAGATCTGGCTTCTCGGGGAGGAGTACACGGGAGAGAGCGCAGCAGAAAAGGTGCGGGAGCTCCGGGAGGAGATGAAGCGCGCCGGCTGCACGGCCTTTGTCACGGGAGCGCTGGATGAGACCGCCTGGATCACGAATCTCCGCGGGAGCGACATCGCCTGCAACCCGGTCTTTCTCTCCTATTTTCTTCTCCGGAGAAGAAGCGCGGTTCTCTATGTCCAGGAGAGGGCGCTCTCCACAAAAGCCGCCGGCTATCTCGGAAAAAACGGCATCGAGGTCCGGAATTACGATAGCTTTCCGGAGGATCTGAAAAAACTCCGCGGGGAGAGGATCCTCCTGGATCCCGCCTCCACGAGCTATGCGCTGAGCGAAATTCTGTCCGGGAAAAACAGGATTCTGGAGGACGTGAGCCCCGCCGCGGTGTTAAAGACCGTGAAGACGGAGACGGAGCAGGACTGCCTCACGGAGTCTCACATCCGGGACGGCGTGTACATGACGAAATTTCTGTGCTGGATTAAGGAGCGCGTGAGGAATGCGCCGGACGGAAGCATCTCTGAGACGGATGCGGCGGAGTACCTCGACGCTCTCCGCGCCTCGGACAAGAAATTTGTGTCCCTGAGCTTTCCGACGATTTCCGCATACGGGGCGAATGCAGCGCTTCCCCACTACATGCCGGAAAAGGAGAGCGCCGCGAAGCTTCACCGGAGGGGCCTCTACCTCGTGGATTCCGGCGCGCACTATCTGGACGGCACGACGGATGTGACGAGAACCATCGCGCTCGGGGAGACGACGCCGGAGGAGCGGTGGGACTACACGCTGACGGTGATCGGCATGCTGAACCTGATGACCGCCGTGTTTCCGTACGGGGTCCGCGGCATGAACCTCGACACCTTTGCCCGGGCGCCCCTCTGGGCGTACGGGAGGGATTTTAACCACGGGACCGGGCACGGCATCGGCTTCTGCAATACCGTGCACGAGCCGCCGACGGCGATCCGCTTCCATCCGAGCGCGGACCCGCGGCGCGACAGGCCGTTTGTCCCGGGAATGGTGACAAGCGATGAGCCCGGAATCTACGTCGAGAATCAGTACGGAATCCGCACGGAGAACCAGCTTCTCTGTGTGCCGCACCCGGCGTATGAGGGGAGCTTTGCGTTCCGGCCGCTGACGCTTGTCCCGCTGGACCCGGATCCGCTGGAGGTCTCCCTTATGACGAAGGAGGACCGGAAGCGATTCAACGCGTATCAGGAGCTGGTGCGGAAGGTGATCGGCCCGCAGCTCACAAAAGAGGAAAGGCAGTGGCTTAGAAATGAGACCAGAAAAATCAGAAAACCGGCCGGCGGGACAGGAAAGAGAAAGAAGACCGCGAGAAGGTGAGGCTCCTGCCCGGCGCGCAAACTGCCCGTACCGGAAGAAGTGCGGGGGATGCCAGTACAGCGAGATGCCGTATGAGGAGCAGCTCTCACGCAAGGCGCAGAAGATGAAGAAGCTGTTCGGGAAGTACGGGGAGGTGCGCGGCATTCTCGGGGCCGCAAATCCGTACGGCTACCGGAACAAGGTGACCGCAGCCTTCGGCTTCCGGAACGGGAGGCTGATCTCCGGCGTCTATGAGAAGAACTCGCACCGGATCGTGAACATTGACCGCTGTCTGATCCAGGATGACCGCGCGGACCGCATCATCCACGTGATCCGGGACCTCTGCGTCTCCTTTAAGATTCACTCCTACGATGAGGACACGGGCTTCGGCGTGCTCCGGCACGTGATGGTGAGAACTGCCGCAGAGACCGGCGAGGTTCTGGTCATTCTCGTGACGGCGGGGCCCATCTTCCCAGGCGGCAGAAATTTCGTGAGGGCGCTCCGGGAGAAGTGTCCCGAGGTCACAACGGTGGTGCAGAGCATCAATCCCTCAGGCTCCAGCATGGTTCTCGGGGAGCGGGAGAAGGTGCTTTTCGGGCCGGGGTATATCGAGGATCTTCTGTGCGGCCTGAAATTCCGGATTTCCCCGGCCTCGTTCTATCAGGTGAATCACGCGCAGACGGAGAAGCTCTATGCAAAGGCCATGGAGGAGGCGCATCTCACAGGCCGGGAGTCGGTCCTCGACGCATACTGCGGGATCGGGACCATCGGCCTCATCGCCGCGGGGAGTGCGTCGGCGGTGACAGGCGTCGAGCTGAATCCGGACGCGGTGCGGGACGCGCGGCAGAACGCGCGGCAGAACGGCATTCAAAACATCCGCTTCTTTGAGGGCGATGCGGGAAGGTTCCTTAAGGAGCTCCTGAATGCGGGAGAGCGGCCGGATGTCATTTTCATGGACCCGCCGAGAAGCGGAAGCACGCCGGAATTCATCCGGAGCGCGTGCGCGGCGAAGCCGGAGAGGATCGTGTACATCTCCTGCGGCCCGGAATCCCTCGCGCGGGATCTCGGGGAATTCAGCAGGTGGAACTATCATCTGACGCACATCACACCGGTCGATCTTTTTCCTCTCACAGAGGAGATCGAGTCGGTGTCGCTGATAGAAAAGCGGTAGAAAACAGCAGTAACTGCAGAGAAAAAAGAAGGAAGGCAGAAATTGAGCAGCGGAAGAATTGAAAATGCGGTGATTGTCGGCATGGGCGCGCTCGGGATTCTCTACGGGAGCTTCATCCGGGAGAATCTCGGGAGGGAGCACGTGACGTTTCTCATGGATGAGAGACGGCTTGAGCGCCATCAGAAGGATGTCTACACGATCAACGGGAGGACCGTGGACTTTCAGATGACGGCGCCGGAGCAGGTGAAGAAGGCGGATCTCGTGATCTTCGCCGTGAAGTACGGGGCGCTTCAGGATGCGATCCGCGAGGTGAAAAATGCGGTCGGGGAGAACACCGTCATTCTCTCCATCATGAACGGCATCGTCACCGAGGATCTCATCGGAGGCGTGTACGGAATGGAACGGATGGTGGACAGCGTTCCGATCGGCATGGACGCCATGCGCGAGGGCACGTCGCTTCACTACACGAAGGCCGGAAGGCTGCAGATCGGCGTCCGCGGCGAGGAGAGACAGGAGGAGCTGGGCCGGGTGGCGGAGTTCTTTGACCGGGCGGGGGTTCCGCATGAGGTCATGGAGGACATCCGCAGGGCCATGTGGAACAAGTTCATGATCAATGTCGGCACGAATCAGACCTGCATGGTGTACCAGACGACCTACGGCGGCTCCATGAAGGGACAGGCATACGAGGACCAGAAGGGCGCGATGCACGAGGTGATGAGAGTTGCGGCGGCGGAGGGCGTGAAGCTCACCGAGGACGATTACCAGAAGGACATCGCAATCCTGAACAGCCTCGATCCGGACGGTTATCCGTCCATGCGGCAGGATGCGGTCGCAAGGCGGAGGAGCGAGGTGGAGCTCTTCTCCGGCACAGTGATCCGGCTCGCGAAGAAGCACGGGTTAAGTGTCCCGGTGAACGAGAAGTACTACCGGAAGATTCAGGAGATCGAGAGCCGGTACTGACGGCGGATGGATTCCCGCCGGGGAACATGGTACAATCAATCCGGTGGAATAAGCGGAGACATTTGCGGCGGGGACACCGTCTCTCGATGCTGCGGTGCAGCTTCGATGCGGGCTCCGTCTCACTGCGAAAATAAAAAAGGGACCGGCTTCTTAAACCGGCCCGCAAGGAGGAAAAACATGAATATTGTCTGCCTGGATCTGGAAGGTGTTCTGGTACCGGAAATCTGGATTGCGTTCTCCAAGGCGAGCGGAATCCCGGAGCTTAAGAGGACCACGCGCGATGAGCCGGATTACGATAAGCTCATGCGCTGGAGGATCGGCATTCTGAAGGAGCACGGACTGGGCCTCAGGGAGATCCAGCAGACGATTTCCACCATCGACCCGATGCCGGGTGCAAGGGAGTTTCTTGACAGGCTCCGGGAGGAGACGCAGGTCATCATCATCAGCGATACATTTGAGCAGTTCGCAAAGCCGCTGATGAAAAAGCTCGGCTGGCCGACCATTTTCTGCAACACGCTGGAGGTGGCTCCGGACGGGGAGATCACGGGCTTCAGGATGCGGGTCGAGAAGTCGAAGCTCGCGACGGTTAAGGCGCTGCAGTCCATCGGCTTTGAGACGATCGCGAGCGGCGACAGCTACAACGATCTCGGAATGATTCAGGCGTCCAAGGCCGGATTCCTGTTCCGCACGACGGAGCAGATCAAAAAGGACTATCCGGATCTCCCGGCGTACGAGACCTACGAGGAGCTCCTCAGGGGAATCGAATCGGCGCTGTGAGGCGGAGAGCTTCTGCGGAGGATTCCGGCAGAAGGAGAAGCACGCCCCGCCGGAGCCGGAGCGGCGAAGAAAAGAGAGAGGTATTTCGCGGAGCGCGGGGGCGCTTCTTGAGAGCGGAGGAGCGTTTCAGGAGAAGTATGGAAAAAACGGAAGAAATATACTACGAGGATGTTCATCAGACGGACTTCACGGCAGCGGTTCTCTCGTGCGTGCCGGGTCCCGCCTCCGGAACATACCGGGCGGTCCTTAACCGGACCGCCTTTTTTCCGGAGCAGGGCGGGCAGAATGCGGACCGCGGCACCCTGGGGGACGCCCGGGTGCTGGACGTTCACATCCGGGACGGCATCATCACCCACACGATCGACCGTCCCCTCGTTCCCGGAGAGAGCGTGCGCGGCAGCGTGGACTGGGAGCGGCGGTTTGACTTCATGCAGCAGCACACCGGGGAGCACATGTTTTCCGGCATCGCCTGCCGGCTCTTTCACGTGAACAATGTCGGTTTTCACCTTGGGGAGACGGAGACACAGGTGGACTTCGACGGGGCGCTCACCGCAGAGGATGTGAGCCGGATCGAGGAAGAGGTGAACAGAGCGGTCTGGAGGGATATCCCTGTGAAGTGCTGGTTTCCGCCGGAGGATCTCTTGAAGACGCTCAAGTACCGCAGTAAGCTCGATCTCACGGAGGGAGTGCGGATTGTCTCGATTCCGGGCGTGGATGATTGCGCCTGCTGTGCGCCGCATGCGGACAGCACGGGGCAGGTGGGGATCCTCAAGGTTCTGGACCGGATCAGCTACAAGGGCGGGGTGCGTCTGCATTTAGCCTGCGGCGGCCGGGCACTCCGGGATTACGGCGGAAAGCAGGAGCGCGGAGAGAAGATCTCAAAGCTTCTGTCAGTGCCGCAGAACGGGATCGATGCGGCCGTGGAGAGGCTTCTCCTGAAAGAGTCGGAGCTGGAAGGAAAGATCAGTGCGCTCACGGAGAAGCTTCTTGAGGAAGAGGCATCCGCTCTTCCGGCGCCGGAGGTGAGCCCGGATGCCCTCCTTTTTACGGAGGGCGCGGACCAGAACACGATGCGGCGCCTTGTGAACCGCCTGATGGAGCGGTACCCGGGGTACTCCGCTGTGTTCAGCGGAGGCGGCCCGGACGGCTACCGCTTTATCCTGGGGAGCCTGAGGCAGGACTGCATGGCTGCTGCGGCGGTACTCAGGAAAAAGGGCTTCCGGTGCGGCGGGGAATCCCGTCTCATTCAGGGCGGAACGAGGAGTGATGAGGCCGGCATCCGGGAGGCAGTCGCGTCGCTGCCCGGGGCGTGAAGGAGGCGCTTTGCGCGCCGCTGCACCGGTGTGAAGTCGGGTGCCCGCGATGAGCCCACTGCGGCGGCCGCAGGATTTAAGTGCATTGTAAACTTTCCGCCCCGGGTTTTGTGGTACAGTAAGCGGGTACAGCACGTGCAGATCACGGGGACGCGGCGGGAGGTCATTCCGGCCGCCGGCGCTCCGGAAAGTTGAGGCATCTTCATGTTCAGACGGAAACACAGCGGCGTGCGGTCCTGCTTCGGTTTCATGACCGCACTTCTTTTTACGGCAGCGTGGATCCTGGCGGCATCGGCCGCCTTCGCGGGGACGGGGCTCCTCACGGAGTGCGACGCGTACGCGGCCGCAAAGCCTGAAGTCGGAGCGCAGGGCGCGGCGCTCTACAACGCTTCCACAGGGGAGTTCCTCTACGAGAAGAACGCGGACACGGCGTTCCACCCGGCGTCGATCACAAAGCTCATGACGGCGCTCCTTACCCTCGAGAATACGAGCCCGGAGGATGTCGTCACCTTCACGGACTCCGCGACGAAAAACCTCGAGTCCGGCGCGGTGAGCCTGAACCTCACGGCGGGGGACAAGGTTCCGGTGCGGGACTGTCTCTACGGACTTCTGTTAAAGTCTGCGAATGAGGTGGCGAACGGTCTCGCGGAACAGGTTTCCGGTTCCGTCCCGGCGTTTGCCGCGCGCATGAATGCGCGCGCGAGGGAGCTCGGGTGCACGCACACGAATTTCGTGAACCCGAACGGCTTGAATAATGAGAGCCATGTGACGACCCCGCGCGACATGTGCCTCATCGCGAAGGCCTGCTTTGACCGCGCGGATTTCTGCGCGTATGAGAAGACGACGGTCTACCACTTCCCGGCGACCATCAACAGCCCGGACGGCACCACGATTGTCATGGGCCACAAGATGATCTCCCCCTCGAGTTCCCGCTATTACCCGGGAATACTCGGCGGAAAGACGGGATACACGCGCGCCGCGGGCAACACGCTCGTGACGTGCGCAGAGCGGAACGGCGTGCGCCTCATCGCGGTCGTCATGAAGTGCAGCGGCACGCACTATGACGACACGAAGAAGCTTCTGGATTACGGGTTTGCGCTGGAGGGCGTTCCTGCGGACTGGACCGCGGAAACGGACACGGCAGGGCAGGCGGCGGAGACGGCGGCCTCTGCCGCGGCGCCTTCCTCTGCGGGGCAGGACGTGGGCTCTGCCTCCTCCGGCGGGGCGGCAGGGAACCTCTCCTCCGCTTCCGGATCGTCGGGAACGGTTGGAATTGTCGCGCCTGCAGGCGGAGCCAGTGAGTCCGTCTCCGCAGAGACAGGGGCCGCCGGGCCGGGCATCTCTGCTGCCGTTTCCGGGAGCGAAGACTCCCTGGGCCCGGGCGTGAGTGCCGGCTGGCAGAAGTCAGGGGATACCTGGACCTACCGGAAGGAAGATGGCACGCAGGCAAGGAGTGAGCGCCTCACAATCAATGGATTCGAGTACTGGTTTGACAGCGACGGAAGCATGGCGACCGGCTGGAGGCAGGATGAGAGCGGATTCTGGTACTGGCTCCGCCCCTCCTTCGGCGGCATGAAAAAGGGAGGCTGGGTCGAGGTCAGCGGAAAGTGGTATTATCTCGGCGCGGACGGACGGCTTCTCACTGCCACGAGGACACCGGACGGATACCGCGTCGGCGCGGACGGCGCGTGGGAGGAATGAGATGGAAAGAAAAGGAACCGGGTCAGGCGCCGGGGATTGGATTCTCGGTGCGGCGATGGCGGGGATTGCGGCCGCGGAGCTTCTGATTCTCGATTCTCAGCTTGAGCGGAACACCCTGACCGTGAAAAATTATGAGATCCGCTCCGCAAAGATCCGGAAGGACACGACGGCGGTCTTTCTCTCGGATCTTCATGAGCACGTGTTCGGCGCGCAGAATTCGGAGCTCATAGAGAAAATCGAGGAGCAGAGGCCGGATCTCCTCCTCTTCGGCGGCGACATGATCACCGCGAAATCCAGCGCGGAGTTCCGCCAGACACTTCTTCTGGCGGAGACGCTCGCTGCAAGACACCCTGTTTACTATGCGGAGGGAAACCATGAGCTCCGTTTTCGGAGGGATCACAGCCGGTACGGTTTTTCCTTCGACGCATTCCGGAGGGAGCTCACGGAGGCGGGCGTTGTCCTTCTTGCGGACTGCTCCGTGCGGCTTCCCGGAAACCTCACACTCTCCGGACTTCTGATTCCGGAGCGCCTCTACGCAAAGGCCTGGCAGCCAAAGGGCGGAAGGATGACGGCGGAGGAAGTCCGGGCAAAGATCGGGGAGGCAGACCCGGAGCGCTTTGAGATTGTGCTCGCGCATTCGCCGCGCGCCTTTGACGCGTGCGCAGAATGGGGCGCGGACCTGACGCTTTCCGGGCATTACCACGGCGGCACGGTGAAGCTCCCGGGCGGCGCCGGCCTCATGACGCCGCAGTTCGAGTTTTTCCGGAGGGATGTCGCGGGCATGCATGAGCGGGACGGACACCGGATGATCGTGAGCCCCGGCCTCGGCACACACAGCATCAATGTCCGCATAAATAACCGTCCGGAGATCGACGTCATCCGCTTAAGAAGCGGGATGTGAGACAGACGGCGGGAGAAAAGGGCAGCATGGCAGAGGAAATATCCTTTCACCTGGAGAAATTTGAGGGTCCGCTCGACCTTCTGCTTCACCTGATCGAAAAGAACAAGGTCAGCATCTTTGACATCCCGATCTCTGAGATCACGGATCAGTACATTGCGTATGTCGGGAGGATGCAGACCGAGGATCTCGGCGTCATGTCGGAGTTTCTCCTCATGGCCTCGACCCTTCTTGAAATCAAGGCGCGGATGCTTCTTCCGAGGGAGAAGAAGGAGGAAGAGGACGAGGAGGAAGATCCGAGAAGGGAGCTGGCGGAGCGCCTCTTCGCGTACAAGAAATACAAGCTCATGGCGTCGGAGCTGGAGAACTCGGAGTATGATGCACTTCATATCCTGTACCACGATCCGGAGATTCCGGAGGAGGTCTCGGGATGGGTGCAGCCGCCGGATCTCGATGCGCTGTTTCATGAGGTGACGCTCTCGAAACTCCGGCAGATCTTTGAGCAGGTCATGCGGCAGAGAGAGGATCGGACGGACCCGGAGCGGAGCCGCTTCGGCACGATCCGGAGAGAGCGCGTCAGCATGCGGGAGAAGGTCACGTATCTCCTGGGATATGCGAAAAGGCACAGGAGCTTTTCCTTCCGGTCCATTCTGAAGACCGGAAGCACGAGGACGGATGTGGTCGTCACGTTTCTCGCCGTGCTGGAACTCATGAAGGCGGGAAAGATCCGGGCACACCAGGAGGAACCGGACGGCGACATTTCGATCGAGGCAGATGAGCGCGCGATTGCGGAGGAGCCCGGTCTCTTGATCACGGAGGAGTCTGGCGGATGACGGAGGAAGAGAAGCTTCGGCAGGAAGCGGTGGTCGAGGCAGTGCTTTTTGCGATGGGAAAGTCTATCGGGGCGGAGCAGCTCGCCGCAGCGCTGGAATGCAGCACGGAGGAGGCGGAGCAGGCCGCTGAGCGGTTGAAATCCCGTCTCGACGCGGAAAAACACGGAATTCAGGTCCTGAAATTTGACGGGAATTACCAGCTGGGCACGCGGGAGGAATTCTACGACGCCCTGATCCGTGTCGTGAAGGCGCCGAAGAAGCAGGTCCTGAGCCCCGTGGTGCTGGAGACGCTCTCCATCATCGCCTACCGGCAGCCGGTGACGAAGGCGGAAATCTCCAGGATCCGCGGCGTCTCCTCGGACCACGCGGTGAACAGGCTCATTGAGTACGGGCTGATCTACGAGGCGGGGCGCCTCGACGCCCCGGGGCGGCCGATGCTCTTTGCCACGACAGAGGAGTTCCTGAGGCGCTTCGGAATTGATTCCACGGCATCGCTTCCCGGCATCACCCCGGACGAGGAGGCGGAAATTGCCGGAGAGGTGGACAGGACGGTAAAAACAGAGATGGATGAGACCGGGGAGAAGAGAGCGGAGAATGACGGAGAAAATCAGGATTAAGTATTTTTCGGATGAGGTGGAGAGGCTCTGCTATATCGGCGGGAAGAGCGACTGGATCGACCTCCGCGCTTCAGAGGATGTCTCCATGAAAAAAGGGGAGTTCCGGCTGATCCCGCTCGGCGTCGCGATGGAGCTCCCGAAGGGATATGAGGCGCAGGTCGTGCCGAGGAGCTCGACCTTCAAGAATTTCGGTCTGCTGCAGGTGAATTCGATGGGCGTGATTGACGAGAGCTACTGCGGGGACCACGATCAGTGGTTCTTTCCGGCGCTCGCCGTGCGGGACACGGAGATCCACCGGAACGACCGGATCTGCCAGTTCCGCATCACGGCGCACCAGCCGGAAATTACGTTTGAGGTGGTCGAGCGGCTTGAGGGAGCGGACCGCGGAGGGTTCGGAAGCACAGGAATCAGATGAGCTCATGGAAAAACTGATCAGGCGGGAAAAATCCGGGAGAACCGGAAAAAACGGAAAATGCGGAAACAGCGGAAAAAGCGCGGCGCAAAGCCGTTTTCTCGGCGTGCTTCTCGGCGCGGCGCTCTGCCTTCTCTTCCTGTGCGGCTGCGGCGAGCGCCTGAGCCGGGTGGAGACCTGCCGGAGGGCAGGGATCGAGGCGATGCAGAGAGGCGACTACGCCGGCGCCGCGGAACAGTTTCAGAGTGCCATGTCCTGCTACGGGACGGCGAGGCAGGACAGCGCCGGCATCGATGTGCTGAGATATCTCGCGGAGGCGCAGTACCGGTCGGGCGACTACGCCGGCGCCGCGGAGAGCTATGAGCGGCTTCTCGGCTCGGACGGGAGAAAGGGCGTCTATCTCGACATGGCGTGTGTCTGCCTCGTGAAGTCCGGAGGAGACCTGTCCCGGGCCGTCTCCCTGTATGAGGAGGCGGATCAGGCGGGAACGTCCGGAGATGCGCACAGGAGCACGCTGTTTACGCTCGGGGAGGCGCTTTCTGCGAGCGGAGACGATGCGCTGAAGGAAAAGGCAGAGGAGCTCTATCAGAACGCGGTGAGTTCCTCCGGGGAGACGCCGGATCTTTTCCTCCGGATCGGGAAGCTCTGCTTTGACGGAGGAGATCTGGAGAAGGCGGAGGAGTATTTCGAGAGCGGAATTTCACGCGCGGAGGAGGAGCTCTCCGCGGGCGCGGAAAATGAGGAGCGCACGGAAGAGCTGCAGGAGATCCTTGAAAATCTCCGGTTTAACAGGGCGGTGTGCCTGGAATACAGCCATCAATACGGGGACGCGCTCAAGGAGATGGAGGATATCGCTGCCGCGTCCGGGGAGGAGGATGCCGCCCTGATGCATGAAATCACATTTTTAAAGAGCCGCGTCGGAGGAGAAAAGACGGAATGACGGATTTCTACAGCACGTCGGAGGAGAAGGAGCGGGTGCTTCTTCTCGGAGTCTCGCGCTCGGAGCGGGATGACACGGAGGCTTCGCTCAGGGAGCTCGGGGCGCTCCTTGAGACAGCGGGCGCGGAGAGCGTCGGAGCGGTGATTCAGAGCCGGGAGGCACCGGATCCGGGCACATACTTCGGAACCGGAAAGCTCGATGAGGTGCGCGAAAAGCTGTGGGAGACGGGAGCCACCGCGGCTGCCGCGGATGACGAGCTCTCCCCTGCGCAGATGCGGAACCTGAAGGAAGCGCTCGGCGTGAAGATCATGGACCGCACGATGGTGATCCTGGATATTTTCGCCCGGCACGCGGTCACGAGCGAGGGGAAAATCCAGGTGGAGATGGCACAGCTGAAATACACAGCCGCGCACCTCGAGGGACTCCGATCCTCTCTGTCGCGTCTCGGCGGCGGAATCGGGACCAGAGGCCCGGGCGAGCAGAAGCTCGAGCTCGACCGCCGCGTGATTCACGAGCGGATCGGCGTGCTGAAACACCGCCTCACGGAGATGGAGAGACATCGGAATGTTTTGAGAAAGGCGAGGGAGAAGTCGGGAGTTTTCACGGCGGCAGTCGTCGGGTACACAAACGCCGGAAAGTCGACGCTCTTAAACCGCCTGACAGGGGCGGACATTCTCGCTGCGGACGCACTGTTTGCGACGCTTGATCCGACGACAAGGCACCTCACGCTTCCGGGAGGGGAGGAGATGCTTCTCACCGACACGGTCGGGTTTATCCGGAAGCTCCCGCATCACCTGATCGAGGCATTTCACTCGACCCTGGAGGAGGCGATCTACTCTGACCTCATTCTCCACGTGGTCGATGTCTCAAATCCGGAGGCGGACGTCCAGGTGGCCGCGGTCTATGACACACTGGCGGGGCTCGGGATGCCGGGGGAGCGGGAGATCATCACGGTCCTGAATAAGATTGACGCTGCGCCGGATTCGATCCGCTTCCGCGACCCGAACGCATCCCGAGTGGTGCGGATCTCCGCAAAAACCGGGGAGGGAATTCCTGAGCTTCTGGCGGTTCTTGAGAAATGCCTCAGGGCGCGCCGCCGTCTCCTGGAGACGGTGATTCCCTACGCGAGGGCCGGGGAAATCCAGGTACTCCGGAAGAGCGGCAGGCTCATGAAGGAGGAGTACCGCCAGGACGGGATTTATGTGATGGCCGAGGTCCCCGCTGACCTGTACGGCCGCTTTTCCGGCAGATACACAGGGACGGCCTCAGAATGAACAGAAGAGCGTTTTTACTCAGGACCGCCGTAATGGTCCTTTTTGCAGTGCTTGCAATTCTTCTCGCGCACTCTGCGGCGACGCACTGGGGAAATTACCGGGGCGATGGCGGAAGCAGTGCCGCCTCGGAAGAGAGAGAAGGCGCCGGGAAAACGGAGGGTACCGGAAAGGGATCCTCGGAAGGCACCGGCAATGAGACGTCGGGAGACGCCGGCGAGAGAGGCGGCAGCCTCCCGGAGGAGGACAATCTCGAGCGCGGGCACGACCTCACAGAGCGGTACCGGAACTTTTCCGGGACGGTCAGGAGGGAAGTTTCCAGAAGAAGGGGGCAGGAGAAGCCCGTCGGCCCGGGGTATCCCGGCAGCGAAAGTCTTCCCGCGCCGACAGATCCGTCCGCAGTCTGGATCGCGTCAGACCTGCACTACTGCTCACCGACGATGACGGACTACGGGGAGGCCTTCCGGGAGCGGCTGGACGAGGACGACGGAAAGGACGAGGAGGACATCGACTCGATTGTTGACACCTGGATCAATGAGATCCTGAAGGCGCGCCCGTCGACCGTGGTTCTCTCCGGCGACCTCGCGTTCGACGGGGAGACGGAGAATCACAGGGTTCTCGCGGAGAAGCTCAGGAAACTGAAGGAGGACGGCATTCAGCCGCTCGTCATCCCCGGCAACCACGACATTGGCTGCGATTTCTGGGCCTCCTCCTACCACGGAGATGTGAAGGAGAGCGCACCGACGCCGATGCACGCGGAGGAGTTCCGGGAGCTCTACCATGAGTTCGGTTACGACCAGGCCTCTTCCTCCGATGCGTCCTCCTTGAGCTACTGCTATCATGTCGATGAGAAGCACTGGTTTCTTATGCTGGACTCCGCGATCTATGAGCCCGAGAACAAGGTGGCCGGGCGTATCCGGAAGGAGACGCTCACCTGGATGGAGGAGGTCCTTCAGAGCGCAGAGGATGCGGGAGCCCAGGTGATTCCCGTCGCGCATCATAACCTCCTGAGCGAGTCCCGTCTCTATCGGACAGACTGCACCCTGGAGAACAATGAGGAGGTGATCTCCCTTCTCGAGAAGTACCGCGTGCCGCTCTTTGTCTCCGGCCATCTGCATCTCCAGCGGATTCGTCCGTACAGGCCGGAGCCCGGCGTGGAGGCGGAGTCTCTGCTCTGGGAAATCGTGTCCGGGTGTTTTGCGATGACGCCGTTCCCCTACGGGGTCCTGAGGTTTGGGGAGGACGGCGCGCTTTCCTATCAGATGCAGACGGTCGGTGTGAGCGCGGAGGTGCACCAGAACGGCCTCGATGAATTCCGACGCGTCATTTCCCGGAAGACAGAGCAGGAAATCCGCGGAATTCCGGAATACGTCCGCCTGAACATGGCGGATACCTACGCGTCCCTTCTCGAGAATTATGTGGCGGGGCGGGTCGTGGATGAGAAGGAGTACCGTGCCTCTCTCGGGTACCGGATGATGGAGCATTTTATTCCCGGCAGTGAGATCCTTCAGAAGGTCGAGTGGATGCTGAAGGACACGAAGCAGGACCAGTCAGCTCTCGAGATCACAGCCGGCG
>CACXCJ010000071.1 GCA_902766175.1 uncultured Lachnospiraceae bacterium | reverse complement strand
TTTGTCATCATGGGCCGAAACGCGGACGTGATTCTTCGAAACGCGGGAATCCCGCACGTGAGTATCTTCATCACAGCCCCGTTCGATATCCGCGCGCGGCGGATCATGCAGCTTCACAACCTGAGCATGCGCGATGCGGTCCGTCTCGTAAAGCGGGTCGACAGGCGCCATGCGCACTTCTATCACCGCTACACAGGATACCGCTGGGGCCAGGCAGAGCACTATGACCTCTGTGTCAACAGCACGAGCTACGGCATCGAGGAATCGGAGGAATTGATTATCCGCGTCATCAAGGCGCGCGTCCGCGATGATCTCGCCGAGGCCGCCGCAGAGCGGAACAGGAAGATCTCCGAGGCGGCACAGAAAAACGGGTGATGAAAGTTCGGGCTCAGCGGCAGCCCGGAAGATATCCGGACAGAGAAAAGTAAGAATTCTTCATTCCTTTGTCAAATATCCCTGTGCTATTCTTAATAAAGAGAATCAACGAAGGGAACGGTGCGAAGGCCGTGATCGCCGGCTGCTTCCCGCGGGAAGCGCGCTCCGGGCATAGCACCGACCGGAAGGCAGGAGGTATTTCCATGAAGAGGACGAGACGCATTGCGGCTTCTGCCGCTGCTCTGATGCTTTCCGCTCTCTGTGCGGGTCAGGCATTCGCCGGGAGCTGGCACAACGACAGCGGAACCTGGCGCTACACAGATGACGGCGGACACGGCGTAAACGAGGGATGGGTGAGCGATCTCGGATCCTGGTACCTGATAGCGCCCGACAGCACCGGTTCCGGCGCGATGCAGACCGGGTGGAAGGAAAGGGACAGCAGCTGGTACTACTTTAACGAAGACGGCTCCATGGCCTCCGGCTGGAAACAGGTCTCCGGAAACTGGTACTATTTAAACGAGGACGGCTCCATGGCCTCCGGCTGGAAACAGATCTCCGGAGACTGGTACTACTTTAATGAGGACGGCTCCATGGCCTCCGGCTGGAAGAAACTCCCGGAGGGCTGGTATTACCTGGATCCCTCGAGCGGCGTCATGCAGGCAGACTGTGACATCGAAGGCTTCTCCCTGGACAGCTCCGGGCTCTGGAACGGCTCCTCAGAGGCGGGAAGCACGGATTCGAGCTCCGGCTCTTCCACCAAAAAAAAGAAGAAAAAATCCACCTCGGTAACCGGCCCGGGCGCCTCTCTCTCCTCCTCTGATGACGAGGACGACACCGAGACCTACTACTCCACCTCCGGCGCCACCAAGACGACCTACGAGGCGGATTCCGACGGTCCCAGCGGCGGCACCCGCCGCGTGAAATCCTCCGGAAGCAGCACTGATGACGACGAGGAGTACGACGACAGCGCCGACGAGGACGATGCTGACTCTGATGATGATGAGGACGATGCGTCCACCTACAGCGGATCATCGGATGAGTCCGGCGGCTCCAAGAGCGACTGGCTTGACGCGCATCAGTCGGAAAGCTCCGATGACGGAAGCGAAAAGGTTTCCACCTATACGGGCAACAAAGGCGTAAATTACAGCTACAGCACAGAGACCATTCAGGACGCCGACGGAAACAGCCGCACAATCATCAAAAAAGTGAAAAAGAGCGGAAGCAAAAGCAGCTGATCGACACTTGTTCATTCCCTTTCTCGCGAAGTCAGGCTGCACTACAGAAAAAGCCAGGCGGCTGCAGGATACCGCCTGACTTTTTATATGATACTCTAAATCCGTGTTTCCCTGAACGAAGCTCAGGCCAGTTCCTTTGCGGTCTTCACCAGGTTCTCGACCGTAATCCCGTTCATCGCAAGCAGTCTCTCGTAAGGAGCGGACATGCCAAACTGATCCTGCACGCCAAACTTCTTCACGATCCCCTTGCCGAGACCAGCGACAACATCGCTCACAGCGGAACCAAGTCCATTGATCACGTTGTGGTCCTCAACCGTCAGAATTTTGCCGATATTCTCCGCGCAGTAGCGGACCTCCGTCTCATCCAGCGGCTTCACAGTGAACATATCCACAACTCTCGCCTTGATGCCGTCCTTTGCGAGCTCATCCGCTGCCTCAATTGCCAGGCGGACGGTATCACCGTTTGCGATGATCGCGACATCTCCGCCGTCTCTCAGCACCTTCGCCTTGCCGATTTCAAACGTCTCGTTCTCATCGTAGATCACCGGAATCGCATCTCTCGTAAAGCGCAGATAAACCGGTCCGTACATCTCTGCTGCCGCCTTGACAAGCTTTCTCGCGGAATTGTAGTCCGCCGGCATAACAACCGTCATATTCGGGATGGAACGCAGAATTCCGAAATCCTCGATGCACTGGTGAGATGCGCCGTCATTTGCCGGAGTCAGACCACCGTGTGAGCAAGCAATTTTCACGTTCAGCTTCGGATAGCAGATTTCCTGACGAATCATCTCCAGCATTCTCATGGAACCGAATGCCGCGTAGGTAACCACAAACACTCTTGAAAGCGGTCAGAAGTACCTGGAATTTGCGGAAAAACTGTTTTCAAAGTGATGCCAATTTTATACCACTTTCTGTTTCAAAATACCGCTTTCTGAGCACAATATGATGCTTCTTTATGGCTTTCAGAAGTACAAAAAGACACGTATCTATGCGGTCTCCCGCGTAAATACGTGCCTTTCTCTTCAGAGCTGATGACGGGAATCGGACCCGTGACCTCCGCACTACCAATGCGACGCACTACCGACTGTGCTACATCAGCACTTGCCTGACCGGAATCAAGCCTATTCAAAATATCACCCGCTCTGTGTTTTGTCAACCACTTTCTGCTGTTCTCTGTTTCCCTGCTCGTTCGATGCGATTTTGCGGATCCGCTGCTCCCCCATCGCCTTCAGATGCAGAATGGTCCGCGCCGCACTACTCCACTGGAAACCGCCGCACTGCACCCTAGAAACTGCCGGACGGAAGGCCATTTAAGAGCGTCTGAAACGCCCCTTCAGGTCTCCGGCACCTTTTCTCTGCGGACAATGACAATTCCCGCGAATACCACGGCGATGCCCAGAAGCTGCTGCCACTCGAGCGGATCGTGAAAGCAGGCCACCCCTACGCAGGTCGCGAAGACGACCTCCAGGGTCGAGAGAATGCTCGCAGCTCCGCTGTCCACGTCCATCTCAAGGCCGGAGAGATAGAGGGTGTAAGGGATCACGCTTCCGATCACAGCGAGGCAGATGGCATTGAACCAGATCGCGCCGCTCTGCACCGGAATGTCCCAGAACGGCTTTGCCACAAGAAAGGCGACCGAGCCGAAAAGCATGATGAGCCAGGAATTGACGCGCCCCGGATACCTGCTCTGGGCTGCCTCTCCGATCACGGTCGTGAGGGAATAGCAGAAGCCCGACAGAAGGCCGCAGAGAATCCCGATGAGGTTTGCCGAGACGGAGGCAGGATCATAGAGGCGCACCACCAGCGCGCAGCCGAGCAGCGTCACGACGAGAGAAATCTGCTTTCCGCGCGTGAACGGGATCTTATAAACCAGCCGGTTCAGGACATTCACAAAGGTCGGCCCCATGTAGAGAAGGACAGACGCCATGGCGGAGGAGAGATACTGCAAGGCGATCGTATAGAACAGGAAGGTCCCTCCGACTGCAAAAATACCGTACAGAAGATAGAAGGGGATATCCTTCGCGCGGAATTTCCGGAGCTCTCCGCAAAAAAGAAGGCAGCCGAGACTCACGGCTGCCGAAAGAAGGCTCCGGACCGACGCGACGCAGAGGGACGACCACCCGGCAGTGATCAGGCCGCGCGTAAAGAGCGGCAGAAGACCCCAGAGCGCCGCGCTGAGAACAATGAGAAGATATCCGGTGGTACTTCTTCTCCCTCTCATGACAATTTCTTGAAGTCAGATGCCGGGTGCTTGCAGATCGGGCAGATGAAGTCGGGCGGCAGAACCTCCCCCTCGTAAATGTAGCCGCAGATCGTGCAGATCCACCCTTTCTTCTTCGGAGCGGCTTCCGGCTTCGGCTTGATGCTTGAAAAATAGTACGCGTAGGTCGCGGAGGGCACGTCACTCAGGATCTCCCCGTCTGTCACGTCCGCGATAAAAAGCGTGTGGCTGCCGACATCAATCGCGTCAATCACTTTTCCGGAGATGAAGGCATTTGTCTCGCCGGAATTCAGGTAAACGATTCCGTTTGCGGAGCGGCTCACCGTGATTCCCTGCATTTTGTCCACGTCCCGGCCGCTCTGGAAGCCGAAATGCTGAAATGTCGGGAACTTCGCGTTCTCGCTCAGGATCGAGACGTTGAATTCACGGGTCTTCAGAATCATATCGTGCGTAAAATTCTTCTTGTTTACCGAGATTGAGATGCGGTTCGGTTCGCTCGCGACCTGCGTCACGGTGTTGATGATGCACCCGTTGTCCTTCTCTCCTTCCCGGGCGGTCAGGACAAAGAGCCCATAAGAAAGATTCCGCATTACCTTGTCATTCATATTTTTTCCTCCTCTGCTGGTTCCCTCATCCATTCCGGATGACATTCTCACAAAATCAGCTTCCACTGCCATTCCCGTCAAACGGCGCGCCGCAGTTCGGGCAGAACCTCGGCGGATCTGCCGGGTCCTCCGGCTCCCATCCGCACCTCTGGCACCTGCGTCTCAGGACCTCTGCTGGCCGCGCAGTGCCGCACGCGGGGCAGAATCTGCCGGTATTTCCCGCGCGGCCGCACTTCGGGCACGTCCATGCAGCTGCGCCTCCGCCTTCTGCCGCTGTGCCTGATGCAGGCGCGCTGCCCGCCGAGGATGCACCGCCGGCAGCCGGCGCGCCCGCTGCCCCGCTTCCTGCTGTGCCGCCTGCCGCCTGCTGTCCCATCTGGAAGAGCGCCTGCGCACTCGTCCCACCCGCATTCTGTGCCATGTTCATCCCCATGAATGCCATGGCAGGGCCCGCATTCGGGTTCTTCGCCGCTTCCTGCATGGATGCTGCCTGTGCGCCCACAAGCTGCGCCGCGGCCATGTTCGGATTCCGGAACACCGCATTCCGCTGCAGCTCCTTGATCATCCTTTCGTCTTCCTCGGATGCCTTTACGCTGGAGACACCGATGGAGACGATCTCAATGCCGCGAAGCTCAGACCACTTTCTGCTCAGCACCTCGTTCAGGGTTTCGGCCAGCTCCTCCGTGTGTCCCGGGAGCGCGCTGTAGCGGATCCCCATCTCGCTGATTTTTGCAAACGCAGGCTGCAGGGCGGTCAGGAGCTCGCTCTTTAACTGCTCATCTATCTCACTTCTCCTGAAGCTCCCGGCAATGTTTCCGCAGACATTCGTGTAAAACAGGATCGGATTCGTGATGCGGTAGCTGTACTCTCCGAAGCAGCGAATCGCGATGTCGGCATCAAGGCCGATGTTCCGGTCCACCACACGGAACGGCACCGGGGCCGGCGTCCCGTACTTATTGCCAATCAGCTCCTTCGTGTTGACGTAGTAGACGCGCTGATCCTTCGGCGGCTCCCCTCCGAACGTGAACCGCCTGCCGATATTCCGGAAGACCTCCGGAATCGTCTTACTCAGCTTTCCATAGAGAAGCGACGGCTCCGTCGACTGATCATACCTGTATTCCCCGGGCACCGCACATAATTCGACAACCTTGCCCTGCTCGGTGATGATCATACACTGTCCGTCCGCCACTGCGATGAGAGAGCCGTCGGAGATCACATTGTCAGAACCCTTCGTGTTGGAGGAACGGCCGGAGACGGATCTCTGGCCGCGAGCCAGAAGTGTGTCCGCCGGCAGGGCGTCACAGGTGAAGAATTCCCTCCACTGATCCGCCATCACGCCGCCCACAGCGCCATGCAAAGCCTTGATAAGTCCCATTCAGCCTCCTTGTGAGTTCCATCTCACAGCTCCATTATATGCTATTTTTCCGCTCAACAGGAAAGAATTCAAAAGAATCCGCCAGGTTCCTGTAACGGCCGGCCCGCGGGGTGGAGGACGCAGGGCGCCGCAGCCCATCTCAGCGCGTTCTGGCGCGTATCTCCAGGTTCAGCGCATTGAGAACACGCTTTTTGTCTGCACTCCAGAGCGGCGCGAGAAGAAGCTTTTTCGGGCCGTCCCCGGTCAGCCGGTGAATGACGGTTTTCTCCGGGAGAAGTTCCAGACAGTCTGCGACGAGCAGCACATACTCTTCGAGGGTCAGGATGTGAAAACCGCGGGACCAGTCACCCGCGGTTTCCCGGAGCGCGCTCTCCGCGGGGATTCCCTCTGCCGGCCCGCTCCTCTCAGGCGCCTTCCCGCTCCACACTTCCCCGCGCGAGGCTGCTTCCGCGTACTCCTCTGCGAGCTCTGTTCCCCTCAGGACATGCAGAAGCTGCAGCTTGATTCCTGGCAGGACCGGCGTGAGACGTGAGAGAAAACGCACGGTTTCCAGCATCTCCTCCCGCGACTCCCCCGGAAGCCCCAGAATCACGTGGACAATCACCTTGATTCCTGCATTCATCAGATCCCGGTACGCTGTCTCAAAGACCGGCAACGCGTATCCCCGGTGAATGCGCTCCGCCGTTTTTTCGTGAATGGTCTGAAGACCGAGTTCCACCCAGACCGGCTTCTCTGCATTGAGCTCCGAAAGCATCCGGATCACCTCCGGCGGCAGGCAGTCCGGCCTCGTTCCGATGGAAAGGGCCGCGATCTCCTCCCGCCTTATGGTCTCCAGATAGAGCTTTTTCAAGCGGGAAATGTCCCCGTAGGTATTGGTGTAGGACTGAAAATAGGCGATGTAGCGCCGCTGCTTCTCCGGAATCGAAGCCGGAATTTTCGCGCGGACACGTCTTTTTGCGATTTCGATCTGCTCTTCGATCGAGAGAAGAGGCGCCGCAAACTCCCCGGAGCCCCCGGCGGAGCAGAAGGTGCAGCCGCCGGTGCCCTTTGTTCCGTCCCGGTTCGGACAGGTACAGCCGGAGGAGAGGGCGATCTTGTAAATTTTCTGCCCGCAGGCTTCCTTCAATTCCTCTGACAGCGTGCGGATCCTCATGACCGCGCTCCCTCCGCATGAAGCCGCCGGAACAGAACCATGCAGATCAGAATCGAGAGAAGCGACCCCATGGGCGCGGCAAGGCCCATCTCATAGAGCGTCCCCGGGAAAAGCACGGACGCGAGATAGGCGCCCGGCACACGGACCACGCAGACCGAGATCATGTTGTGCAGAAACGTGTACAGGGACTTTCCGCAGGCGGAAAAGTAACCGCTGAAGCAGAAGTGCACCCCTGCGAAAATACAGTCAAGCGCATAGGTGCGGAGATACTGCGCGCCGAGCCGCACGACCTCCGGCTCCCCGGAGGAAAAGAGACCGACGATCTGCGGGGCCGCAGAGAGACAGACCGCAAAGGCAATGCACCCGTAGACCGCGCAGATCCGGATTCCAAGAAAGAGAGCCCTGACCGAGCGCTCCGGCTTTCCTGCTCCCTCGTTCTGCGCCGCCGCCGCGGAAACGGTCGAGAGCATCGCGGAATGCACGAGGAACAGGAAGCTGATGATTTTCTCGACGATCCCGACTGCT
>CACXCJ010000070.1 GCA_902766175.1 uncultured Lachnospiraceae bacterium | reverse complement strand
TTTCTGGGGCGGGCGGCAGGATTCATAGGCTGGCTCGGCGTTGTCCTGAAGCCGCTGGTAATCGGTTTTGTGCTCGCGTACCTTCTCTATCCCCTGACAGGATTCATCGAGCGGCAGCTTGACCGCCTGAAGAGGGCGGTGAGGCTTCCATTCGTTCGCAGGGAGAAGTCTTCCCGTCCGGCCGCGACGCTCCTGACCTGCGTCCTGATTCTTATTCTGTTGATCATCCTTTTTTCTGCCATTATTTCGACAGTGACAAGGGAAGTGAAAATCGTTTCCTTCTCCGACCTGGATTCGCTCTCCTATGCGTTCGCAAATACTCTGAACAGTTTTTCCGTGACGCTGCAGACCTACCTTGAGCGCCTCAATTTTCCCTCCGACAGCGCTGCGACGATGGTGAGAGAACTCGGGAACTATGTCTCCGGCTGGCTGAGAAATTTTGCACTCGGGATTCTTTCGGGGCTCCGGAATGTGACCGGCCTCATGTCCCAGCTGATCTTCTCGACAATTTTCGGTATCTATTTTCTCCTGGACGGAGAGGGCATCCGGCACTACTGGAACCGGGTGTTCCGCGCGTTCAGCTCAGAGAAGGTGCAGAGCGAAGTCTACCAGTTTCTGGGGGAGGCAGACCGCGTTTTTTCAGGCTATATCCGCGGACAAGTGATTGACGCAGCATTCATGGCGTCCGTGGTGAGCATCGGCCTGAGCCTCACTGGCGTCCGCTACGCGATCATCATCGGTGTGCTGACAGGGATCGGGAACCTGATTCCCTATGTGGGGCCTTTCGTCGCCTATACTTCCACGATTTTTGTCTCTCTTTTAGACTGGAATCCGAGACGGTTCCTCGTCGCGATTGTCTTCATCTTTCTCATACAGACCATTGACGGAAACATCGTGAATCCGAAGCTTTTGAGCTCCAACATCAACATCCACCCAGTTCTCGTGATCGTGTGCCTGATCATCGGCGGCGCAGTCGGAGGCTTCTTCGGGATGATTGTCGCAGTTCCGATGGGCGCCCTCGCAAAGATTTACTTTGAAAAGGGGGTCGAGTTCCGGCTCAGGAGAAAAGAAACCAAATCCTCCGGAAAAATGCTACAATAAGAACTGATGAAGAAGGAAACAGAAGAGATACTGCATGCCAGAGGGCATGATCTGCGGAAGACGGCGTTTTACAGGAGAGGATTTCTATGATTACAAATGATGAGAGTCTGATCGGTACAAGGCACAAGGTGCTGGAGGAGGCCTGCCGCCTCGAGTGGAGGGGAGAGCTGGACGCGGAGCACATCGAGCAGAGCGTCCTGAATATTATTCCCGGGCCGAAGCCTCTGGTGGGCAGATGCTGCATTTACAAGGAGCGGGAGATCGTCCGGCACAGGTTCCGTCACGCGCTCGGTCAGAATCTTCTGGAGTGTCCGGACTCCACGAATGAGGTGCAGGTGATCAAGCCCGCCTGCGACGAGTGCCCGCTCTCCTCCTATTCCGTCACGGACAACTGCCGCCTGTGCCTCGGCAAGGCGTGCCTCAACTCGTGTCACTTCGGGGCGATCACGATCGGGGAGTTCCGCTCCCACATCGACTCGAAGAAGTGCAGGGAGTGCGGCATGTGCGCGCAGAATTGTCCGTATGGGGCAATTGTCCATCTGGAGAGGCCCTGCAAGAAGGCCTGCCCGGTGGATGCAATCACCTACGACGAGTACGGCTTCTGTGTGATCGACGAGTCAAAGTGCATCAACTGCGGACACTGCATCCACAGCTGTCCGTTCGGCGCGATCAGTGCGAAGACCTACCTCATCGACATTATCCGCGCCATCAAGGCGGGGAAGGAAGTGATCGCGATGTGCGCGCCGGCGACCGAGGGACAGTTCGGCGAGCAGATCACGATGGGCTCCGTGCGCGAGGCCTGCAGGAAGCTCGGCTTTGCGGACATGGTCGAGGTTGGCCTCGGCGGCGACATGACGGCTGCGTACGAGGCGCTCGAGTGGTCAGAGGCCCGCAGGGAGGGACGGAAGATGACGACCTCCTGCTGCCCGGCGTTCATCAACATGCTCCGGAAGCACTTCCCGCAGCAGTACAAGGAGAACATGTCCACCACAGTTTCTCCGATGTGTGCGGTGTCGAGATACCTGAAGGCGACGCACCCGGGATGCGTCACGGTGTTCATCGGTCCGTGCGTGGCAAAGAAATCCGAGGCAAACGACAAGACGGTCTCCGGGAACGCGGATTATGTCGTGACCTACGGCGAATTCCACGCGCTGATGATGTCGCGCGACATCGACTTTGAGCCGGTGGAGAATTCGTACCAGGAGGCCTCGATCTGGGGCAAGCGCTTCGCTACAAGCGGCGGCGTCGCGAATGCGGTGCTTGAGTGCATGCAGGAGCGCGGGGAGGATATCTCCGATATCAAGCTCTGCCGCGCCGCAGGCGGACAGGAGTGCAAGAAGGCGCTGACGCTTTTGAAGCTCGGCCGGCTCCCGGAGGACTTCGTGGAGGGAATGATGTGCGTCGGCGGCTGCGTCGGCGGTCCCTCGCGGCATAAGACGGAGCTTGAGCTGAAGCGGGCGAGAGAGAGCCTCTTAAAGAAGGCGGACGGCCGGAAGGTCCTGAACAATCTGAGGAACTACCCGATGGACCAGTTCTCCATGCACCGGGATGGCAGCATGGACGGGGCGGACGCTTTCGGTGAGAGGGAGCAGGGAGCTCCGGCGTCTGGCCGCGCGGAAGCGGTTTCCTCGCCGGGAAGCCTTCCGGAGAAGGAGTGAGTGCATGGGCGTAAAGGAGAATGTGCCGACCCCTCACATCGAGGCGAAGCGCGGAGAAATTGCGGAGACGATTCTGCTCCCGGGCGATCCGCTCCGGGCACAGTTCATCGCGGAGCACTTCCTGCGCGAGCCGGTGCTCTTTAACCGCGTGCGCGGAATGCTGGGATATACCGGTCTCTATCAGGGAAAGAGAGTCTCCGTGATGGGAACCGGCATGGGATGCCCCTCGATGGGAATTTATTCCTACGAGCTGATTCATTTCTACGGCGTGAGGAACCTGATCCGGATCGGCACGGCGGGGGCCGTGAGTCCCGATGTGCATGTCCGGGACCTGGTTTTCGGCATGGGAGCATGCACGAATTCGAGCTATCCCTCGCTCATGCAGCTGCCGGGAAGCTTTGCGCCGATCTGCTCGTACAGGCTTCTCCGCCGCGCGGCCGACGCCGCGGACCGGATGGGGCTCGCCTACCGCGTGGGAAATCTTCTCAGCTCGGAGATGTTCTACGGACCCGCGGAGGGGGCAGATTCCGTCCGAAAGTGGGCCTCCGTCGGGGTGCTCGCCATCGAGATGGAGGCTGCCGCGCTCTACACGAATGCGGCCGCTGGAGGCGTGGACGCGCTGACAATTCTCACGGTGAGCGACCATCTCCTGACCGGCGAGACGACCAGCTCCGCTGAGCGGGAGTCCGGCTTCACGGATATGATGCGCCTCGCACTTGAGATCGCATAGCGGGAGCGGGCTGCGGCTCATACGAGCGCTGCATGCGGGCGGACGGGGTCCGGCCTGCACATTCTGCGGCGGTTGAGGCGGCGGATGAATTATGCTAGAATATCGTGAGACTGAAGCACCGGTCTTTAATATCACTTCGCAGAGAGGCAGCTTATGGAGAAATACAGGCGTGTAATGCTGAAGCTTTCCGGGGAGGCGCTCGCCGGGAAGAACGGCAGGGGATACGACGAAGCGGTTGTGAAGGGAATCGCGGAGCAGGTGAGGACCTCCGTCCTCGCCGGAGTCGAGATCGGGATCGTGACCGGCGGCGGCAACTACTGGCGCGGCCGGACGAGCGAGGCGATTTCCCGCCCGAAGGCGGATCAGATCGGAATGCTCGCGACCGTCATGAACTGCATCTACGTGTCGGAGATTTTCCGGACAGAGGGAATGAAAACCGCGGTTCTCTCGCCGTTTCAGTGCGGCGGCATGACGGAGCTCTTCTCCGTGGACCGCGCGGATCAGTATCTGAAGAGCGGAACAGTCGTCTTTTTTGCGGGCGGCACCGGACATCCGTTCTTTTCCACAGACACCGGGACCGCACTCATGGCGGCCGAGATCGGGGCGGATGTGATCCTGCTCGCAAAGTCGATCGACGGCGTCTACACCGCAGACCCGAAGCTTGATCCGGGCGCAAGGCGCTATGACCGGATCTCCATGCAGGAGATGGTGGAGAAGAAGCTCGGCGTCATAGATCTCACCGCGAGCGTCCTGTGCATGGAGAACAGAATTCCGCTTGCGGTATTTGACCTCAACCAGAAAAACTCCATCGCGGACGCGATGCAGGGAAAAATCAACGGCACCGTGGTCACGGTGGACTGACAAGGGGGGAGAAAGCCATGGCAGAACTCAAGGAGCAGCTTCAGGAACTCGGAAACAGGATGGACAAGACCATTGACTACATGCAGGAGGAATTCTCGGCGATCCGCGCGGGGAGAGCGAACCCGCATGTCCTGGATCACCTGACGGTCAATTACTACGGATCGCAGACGCCGCTCCCGCAGGTCGGCAATATTTCGGTGCCCGAGCCGCGAATCATCATGATCCAGCCGTGGGACAAGAGCCTTTTAAAGGAGATCACAAAGGCGATCCAGACCTCGGATCTCGGAATCAATCCGAGCAATGACGGGAGCTGCATCCGTCTGGTGTTCCCTGAGCTCACCGAGGAGAGAAGAAAGACGCTCGCGAAGGATATCCGCAAGAAGGGCGAGGCGGCGAAGGTCGCCGTCCGAAACATCCGCCGCGACGGCGCGGACGCCTTCAAGAAGCTGCAGAAGAGCAGCGAGATCACCGAGGACGATCTGAACGACGCGAACGAGAAGCTCCAGAAACTGACGGACAAGGCAGTCGAGCGGATTGACAAGGCAGTTGAGGTAAAGAATAAGGAGATCATGACGGTCTGACGAGAGGTCAGAGCACAAGGAAAAGAAAGCGGCGGGCGGGCCGAGAAGGGACCCGCCCGCCTGCATTTCACGAGGAAACCAGAAGGAAGGGGGGAGAGTGATGCCGGGAAGACTTGAAGGGACAGTGATCCCCGACCATATCGCCATCATCCTGGACGGAAACGGGAGATGGGCCGAGCGGCGGAATCTGCCGCGTGCCATGGGACACAAAGCGGGATGCGAGGCAGTGGAGCAGACCGTCCGGAACTGCGCGAAGCTCGGCGTGAAGTACCTGACGGTGTACGGCTTTTCAACGGAGAACTGGAAGCGGAGCGAGGAGGAGGTTTCCGCGCTCATGAATCTGTTCCGGATCTATCTGAAGAAGCTTCTCAGAGTCGCGAGGGAGGAGGGCTGCTGCTGCCGGATGATCGGGGACGAGCGCCGCTTCGCGCCGGATATCAGAAAGGGAATCGACACCCTGGTCTCTGAGACCAGAGAGCTCCGGAACATGACATTTACGATCGCGATCAACTACGGCGGACGGGATGAGCTGAGGCGCAGCGTCGCGGGTATCCTGAGGGAGTACCAGGAACATCCGTTTGACATCGAGGAGACCGTCACGGAGAATTTTATCTCCTCTCATCTCGACACGGCAGGGATCCCGGATCCGGATCTTCTGATCCGCACGAGCGGGGAACTCCGAATCTCGAATTTCCTTCTGTGGCAGATCGCCTACAGCGAAATTTATGTCACGGATCTCCTCTGGCCGGATTTTGACATGACCGCACTGGAGGATGCGATCCTCGCCTACAACAAGCGCGACCGGCGCTTCGGGGGCAGAAAGGCCTGAATCATGTCGAAAGTCAGAGAAATTCTGCAGAGCCGCCGATTCAGGACGCGTCTTCTGAGCGGAATTGTGCTCGTCCTGGTTGCAGTGGCAGCGATTTCCGCGGGCGGTGCCGTTCTGCTCTGCACCATGGCGGTCGTCTCCCTGATCGGCCTGTTTGAACTTTACCGGGTCGTGAAGATGGAGCGTGAGCCGATCGGCCTGATCGGCTACATCGGCGGCGGCGCCTATTACCTTCTTCTGTGGTACCACGAGGGGCGCTACGGAATTCCGGTTTTGATCGGCGTACTCATGGCGCTCATGGCGGTCTTTGTGATCACCTATCTGCGGTACAGAACCGAGCAGATCGCGGTCGGCTTCATGGGGATTCCGTACACGGTCGTCATGTTTTCCTATGTATACCGGACCAGGATGATGCCGGACGGCCTCTATCTGGTCTGGCTCATTTTTCTCGCG
>CACXCJ010000069.1 GCA_902766175.1 uncultured Lachnospiraceae bacterium | reverse complement strand
CTGACCAGCGGGAGGTCCTCCATATCGCTGCAGCCCTGTGCGACGAGATCCTCCACCGTTGCAAACCAGCAGTCGCTCTCCAGACGGACGCGCGCCGTGCGGGAGACGGAGGAATCGTAAGAAACCTCAATTTCAAATTCCTGATGCAGACTGTACCCGAAATCCGCAATGATGAGATCCCGCACCTCCGCGTCGGTCATTTTCCGCCCCAGCTGCTTCTCCGCCTCGGAGACGTAAAAATCGCTCCGCGCATTCCGGAAAAAGAGGTGCGCGACATCCACCGGATGCTTCCTGTAGATTCCATACGGGATGAGCTTCGAAACCAGCGCGTCAATGTCGGTCTGGCCGCTCTCCCGCACAAGGTCCGCGAGCCGTGCGGAGCTCTCCGTGATCTTAAACGTTCGATTCATGCTTCCATCATCTTTCTGGCGCTCTCCGAAAACTCGGGACACAGCGCCACCATACGGACCGCGTCCTGAAGCTTCGGGTTGTTCTCGGGTTCAATCAGACGAAACAGCATAAGCGCAGCCTTCAGGCGCTCCCGGGACCCCGTCTCCAGAAATTCCGTGACGGCAAAGTGATAGAGCCGCGCGTGGTCAAGCTCCCCCTCATTTTCCGAGAACCACTTCTCAAAGAGTTCCTCCAGCATCTCGAGCGGGACGCCCTCCTGCGGAGAAAACGCCTTCTCAAGAAGCAGCGCAGCCTCTTCCAGCTCGTCCGCGGAGGCCTTCCGCACGGCCTCGCAGAGAAGCCCCATCGCGCGGTCTGCTTCGCCGCCCGTAAAATGCACCCGGTCAAAGCTCTGCGCCTGCTCCTCTGCCTCCGTGAGAAGGCGGAAATCCGCCGGAAGGCTTCCGTCCCCGCTCTCCTCGACCGCATCAAAAATCCGGTCGTAGAGCGGCAGAATGCGCCTCCTCACGTAGACGCGCGAAAACCGCTTCTCTGTGACAACCGCATCCATTCTGAGATCATGCGGCTCCCGTGGAATTTCCTTCACCATCATGCGGCTCCGGATCAGAAGCATGCGGAACGCCCGCGTCCGCAGGAGAAAGCGGTCATAGTAGCCGCCGCCGTACCCGAGCCGCTCTCCGTCTGCATCCGCCGTGACGCAGGGGACCACTGCGAGATCGATCTGCTCCGGGAGAATCTCCTCCGCCGTCTCCGGAGGTTCCGGAATATTCCGCATGCCGGGCGAGAGCTCCGAGAGGCTCCGGATCCGAAGCGCGCGCATCACGCCCTTTCCCATGCACCGCGGAACGCAGAGCGCCCGGCCGGAGCGGAGCACCTCCAGAAGAAAGGGTTCCGTATTGATCTCGTTTTTAACGCCGACATAGCAGAACACCGTATGTGACATCGCGTATTCAGGGGAAGCCAGGACCGCCTCGAAGATCTTTTGGTCCGCCTCTCTCTTATACGCCTCCGGAAGCTCCGCCATACGCCGGATCATCTCCCCGCGGAGTTCCTTCTTCTTAAGCTTCAGATCGTCCTCCATTTGCTCTCATCCCCCCGGATCTTCTTCAGAAAGTCTTCTTCAGAAAGCGCTGTTTCTCGGCTCTGCCTCCTCAAGATAGCGGAGCATCGCCTCGCTCATCTCTTTCATGTCTCCCTGCTGCAGAAACACGGCCGTCGCTTTTCCCACATCCCCGCGCGGGTAGTACGGTCCGAAGGCAAAGCTTTTTATTTCCGGCGCGTGGTCCAGTACCACGATCTGCGGGCAGGTCATGGCAGTGTCATAGCAGTACCTTGAGGCACCGGCATAGAGCGGCGCCATATCCGGCACCGTGTTGTGAACCAGTGCATCCTTCGGGTAATCATAGATGTCCGGTTTCGGCGTCATGAGATCCCGCGTGATGAGGCGCATTGCGCGCGGCACCTCCAGCTTTTCCCGCACGGTGAGCAGATGAAAGGTTCCGTCGGAAAGATGCATCACCTCAAATTTCAGCGGGAGCATCTGGTGAAAGAGAATGGTCGGAAGACTGACCTCCTCCTCCCGGCTGATCTTCGCAAGTTCAAAATAGGCGCGCTTTGCATCATAGGACGCCTCAAAGCTGATTTCGTATGGCAGATTCATGCTTCACACCTTCAGATCCTTCTGAGACTTAAGGTACGGAAGAATTCTCCCGCGGATAATCTCCGTTCCGCCTGCCCTCTCCGATTCCATATTGATGGCGATCTCCGGATCGTGGAGCGATTTCCGGATCAGCATCCAGCCCTTTACCTCCGGGTCCGAGAATGCGACGCGGACTCCCTCGTAGTTCGGCGTCACGATGTGGAAGCGCGGGTCCGCCTCGGCAAACCGCCGGAATCCCTCGAGGACCCGGTCGCCGCAGCTCTGAAAGTCCTCCGCCGTAATCCGGCAGCGCATCTCGACGGACTCCGCCGGCATTTTGAGATCCTGCACCAGGGATTCGATGCGTTTTCCCTCTTTCTTAAGCACCGCCATGCGGCTCACGATCATCGCCGCAATGTAGGCGCCGTCATCCGAGAAGTGATTCTCCCGGAACGCACCGTGACCGCTCGTCTCGATCGCGAGCTCACAGTCCTCGCCCTCCTGATTCAGAAGCACGCCGCGGTCAATGACGTTCTTGTACCCTCTCTGATATCTCAGGTGCCTGAGGCCGAGCTTTTTTGTGAGAAACTCGCTGAGTTCATCCGACGTCACCGAATCCGTCACAACAGTGGAGCCGGGGTGCTGCTCCGCGACAATCGCGGAGAGAAGCGCAATCAGGACATTCCGGTTCGCCTCAGTTCCGTCCGAGAACACAACCGCCGCGCGGTCTCCGTCACAGTCAAAAATCACTCCCAGATCGGAGGCGGAGTTCAGCACGGCCTTCCGCGCTGCATCCATGGCCTCGTGATTCTCCGGGTTCGGCACGTGATTCGGGAAATGTCCGTCCGGATCCAGGAACACGCTCCCGGATACATCCGCGCCGAGCGGCGCGAGAATTTCAGGCGCAAAGAAGCCCGCCGCGCCGTTTCCGGCATCCTCCGCGATCTTAAGTCCCTTCAGGGGAAGCGCTTCTTCCGGAACGCCGGTCTTCTCGCAGATGATCCGCTTCATGTGCCGGCAGTATACGGTCTTCATGTCAAAT
>CACXCJ010000068.1 GCA_902766175.1 uncultured Lachnospiraceae bacterium | reverse complement strand
CTTTCGCACCACTTCATGCTCATGCAGGGGCGTGCCATAAAGTCACGAGCCCACTTATGTGCGAGCACAGCGTGGGCTGTGACTTTTGGCACTGTTATCCCAAAATGCTGTTTTACTTTTTTTCCTCACGTTTTATAATATATCTGCTTTATGGTGATTTCGGATCACTTTCTTTGGCGATTTCAGTTGAAAGGGGATACAGACGATGAAAATTCTTGTTATGAACTGCGGCAGCTCCTCTCTCAAGTACCAGCTCATCGACATGAAGGATGAGAGCGTGCTTGCGAAGGGCCTCTGCGAGCGGATCGGCATCGAGGGATCCACCCTCACGCATACGCCTGCAGGCGGCGAGAAGTACAAGGTTCAGAAGCCGATGCCGTCTCATAAGGAGGGAATCCAGATGGTCATGGACGCGCTGGTGGACAAGGACCACGGCGTGATTCAGAGCGTGGATGAGATCTCCGCGATCGGCCATCGCGTGGTCCACGGCGGAACCTATTACAGCGAGTCCGTCGTGGTGGACGAGAACGTGAAGAAAGCGATCCGCGACTGCTTTGACCTGGCGCCGCTCCACAACCCCGCAAATCTCATGGGAATCGAGGCATGCGAGGCCGCTATGCCCGGAAAGCCGAATGTCGCTGTGTTTGACACCGCGTTCGGCATGAGCATGGAGGAGAAGGCCTATCTCTATGCGCTTCCGTACGAGTATTATGAGAAGTACAAGATCCGCCGCTACGGTTTCCATGGCACGAGCCACACATTCGTCTCCGGCGAGACGATCAAGTTCGGCGGCCTGGACCCGAAGAACGCAAAGGTCATTGTCTGCCACCTGGGAAATGGCGCCTCCGTGTCCGCCTCGATCGGCGGGAAGTGCGTTGACACCTCGATGGGACTGACTCCGCTGGAGGGCCTCATCATGGGAACCCGTTCCGGCGACATCGATCCGGCGATCGTGCAGTTCATCTGCAATCACGAGAAGATTTCCGTGGATGAGATGCTGAACATCCTCAACAAGAAGTCCGGCGTTCTCGGCATGTCGAACGGAATTTCCAGTGATTTCCGCGACATCGATGAGGCTGCGGAGAAGGGAGATGCGCATGCAAGGGCTGCGCTGGATGCCTACGCGCTCCGCGTCGCAAAGTATGTCGGTGCATACGCGGCTGCGATGAACGGCATCGACGCGATCTCCTTCACGGCCGGCGTCGGCGAGAACGACAAGAACATGCGGAAGAAGATCTGCGCGTACCTCGGCTTCCTCGGCGTGAAGATCGATGACGAGAGAAACAACGTCCGCGGAGAGAACCGCCTGATTTCCACCGACGACTCGAAGGTGAAGGTCTTCCTGATGCCGACGAATGAGGAGCTTGCAATCGCCCGCGATACCCTGAGACTTACGCAGTAAACCGATATGCCGGAAAGATTTCCGTCATGAACAGGAGGAAAAAGCGATGTACAATTTTGGAACCATGATCAAAAAGCTGAAGGCGGACCCGAAGAAAATTGTGTTCACCGAGGGCAGCGATCCCCGCATTCTCGAGGCTGCTTCCCGCCTTCTTGCAAGCAATTTCCTGACCCCGGTTCTCCTCGGGGATCCGGGCGAGATCCTTCAGACCGCGGAGAACGAGGGCTTTAACATCCACGGCGCGGAAATCATCGACCCGAAGAACTATGACCGCTTCGATGAGATGGTGAATCTGTTCTGCGAGATCCGCAAGTCCAAGGGCGTGACGCCGGATCAGGCGAGGAAGATTCTCGCGAGCTCCAACTATTTCGGGACCATGCTGGTAAAGATGGGAGTCGGCGACTGCCTGCTCGGCGGCGCGACCTACTCCACCGCGGACACGGTGCGCCCGGCTCTGCAGATCATCAAGACGAAGCCCGGAAACAAGATCGTCTCTTCCTGCTTCATTCTGGTCCGTCCGGCGGCGACCGGTGACAATGAGGTCATCGCCATGGCTGACTGCGCGATCAACATCAAGCCGGATGAGGATCAGCTCGTGGAGATCTGCGGCGAGACAATCCGCTGCGCGAAGGTCTTCGGCGTCGACCCGAAAGTCGCGTTCTTAAGCTACTCCACGTTCGGCTCCGGCAAGGGCGAGGACGTGGACAAGATGCGAAACGCCTGCGAGAAGGCAAAGAAGGCGTTCCCGGACGAGCTGATCGACGGTGAGCTGCAGTTCGACGCCGCTGTCTCCCCGACGGTCGCGCGGACAAAGTGCCCGAACTCCAAGGTCGCAGGATACGCAAACACCTTTATCTTCCCGGACATCAATGCCGGAAACATCGGCTACAAGATCGCCCAGAGAATGGGCGGATTTGACGCCTATGGCCCGATCCTTCTCGGCCTGAACGCACAGATCAACGATCTGTCCCGCGGCTGCAACGCGAATGAGGTCTATTCGATGTCCATCATCACGGCTGCGCTGGCGTAAGCCGAAAAACGAAGCCTGGCGTAAGCCGAAAAACGGTTGACAAATGGAACACCTTTCCATATAATGTCTTTGTTATGCCGTTTCGGGATTTTTACACGGCCTCTGGCCGTTGAATACATCGAGGTAAGGAGGTGTTTCAGGATGTCGATTTGCCCGAAGAATAAATCTTCCAGAAGCCACAGAGACAAGAGAAGAGCGAACTGGAAGATGAGCGCCATGAATCTCGTCAAGTGCCCGAAGTGCGGCGAGCTCATGATGCCGCATCACGTCTGCAGGAACTGCGGGACGTACAACAAGAAGGAGATCGTTAAGGTCGGTGACTGAGACAGACTTCCGATAATCTGAGAGGCTCCGGAGAAGTTCCGGGGTCTCTTTTTGTGCACAGGGACGTCTGAAGAGATTTCCGGCTGACGGCGGACGCGCCTTGCGCATTCGTAGGCCGTGCGGTATCATGACGATGAATTCAGAACCGGCGCTGAGAGCGGCCGTGCAGTCTGCCGCGGATCCTTGAGAACCGGAGCGCCGGCGTTTCAGGAGGTTTTATGGTCAGAGTAGCTGTGGATGCCATGGGCGGGGACAATGCTCCTGCAGAAATCGTAGCGGGGTGCCTCCGGGCACTCGGGAAGAGCGGCGATGTTTCCGTCGCGCTTGTGGGCAGAGAGGATGCAGTCCGCGCGGAGTTAGACGGCAAGAAGTATGACGGCTCCCGTCTCTCGATTGTGAACGCCACGCAGGTCATCGAGACGGGGGACGCACCGGTCGCATCGATCAGGGAGAAGCGGGACTCCTCGATCGTGGTCGGCATGAAGCTGGTGCGCACCGGAAAGACGGACGCCTTTGTCTCGGCGGGAAGTTCAGGCGCGATTCTTGTCGGAGGGCAGGTGATTGTCGGAAGAATCCGCGGCATTGAGCGTGCCCCCTTCGCACCGCTGGTTCCCTGCGAAAACGGCGGGGTGACGCTCCTTCTGGACGCGGGAGCAAATGTGGATGCGCGCCCGATGCACCTCGTGCAGTTTGCGCAGATGGGATCTGTCTACATGAAGCTCGCGATGGGAATCGAGAGGCCGCGCGTCGCGATTCTGAACGTGGGGCTGGAGGAGGAGAAGGGAAATGCGCTCGTGAAGGAGACGTATCCCCTGCTGAAGAGTCTTCCGAACATCAATTTCATCGGAAGCGTCGAGGCGCGCGAGGTGACACACGGCTATGCGGATGTCTGCGTTGCAGAGGGGTTCACGGGAAACATGGTCTTGAAGTCGATCGAGGGAACCGCCTCGACGCTTCTTCACATGATGAAGAAGGCCTTTTACTCCAGCACGCGCAGCAAGATCGGTGCGCTCATGCTGAAGCCCGCACTTCTCAAGACACTCTCTGATTTCGATGCCTCCAAGTTCGGGGGCGCGCCGATGCTCGGCCTGAAGGGGCTCGTCGTGAAGACGCACGGAAACGCGAAGGCCACCGAGATCTGCAACGCGATCCTGCAGTGCAGGACGTTCCATGAGGAGAGAATCAACGAACAGATCCAGAAGGAGCTCGGGCTTGGAGCTGAAGAGAATTAAGGAGATTGTATCGAGCCTTTTCCATGTTCCGCCGGATGCAGTCACGGACACGGCTTCCTTCACGGAGGATCTCGGGGCCGATTCTCTGGAGCTGTTCCGGCTGAGGATAGAGATCGAGGAAGCATTTGAGGTGGAGATCCCGGACAGCGAGGCGCTGAAGATCGATACCGCGGCGGATGCGGCCGCCATGCTCCGCTCCCTGGTCCGCTGAGAAAGAAAAGAGAAAATGACATGACGGAATCCACGATCACGGATTTATCCGGTCTTGAGAAAAAAATTGGATACAAATTCCAGAATCAGGCACTCCTGCGGCACGCGCTGACGCACACCTCCTACGCAAATGAACGGCATCAGGGGCATGAGGGATCGAATGAGCGTCTGGAATTCCTGGGAGATGCGGTCTTAGAGCTCGCGAGCTCGGAATTCTTCTACAGAGCGCATCCGGAGCTTCCGGAGGGAAGCCTCACAAAGCTCCGCGCGAGCTTTGTCTGCGAGCCGGCTCTCGCCTATTGTGCGGAGCAGATTCCTTTAAGCCCCTGGATTTTCCTCGGAAGGGGAGAGGAGCAGACGGGCGGGAGGATGCGGCCGAGCATCATCTCCGACGCGATGGAATCGGTGATCGGGGCCATCTATCTCGACGGGGGCTTTGAGGCGGCGCGCGGCTTCATCCACCGCTTCATCCTGAATGACATCGAGGGAAAGCAGTACTTCTACGACGCCAAGACCATCCTCCAGGAGGAGATTCAGAAGCGCGGAGAGGGGGACCTCACCTATGTGCTGCTTTCCGAGGAGGGACCGGATCACAACAAGCGCTTCACCTCCGCCGTCCTCTTCCACGGCGAGGAGCTCGCGCGGGGAAGCGGCGGAAGCAAAAAGCATGCGGAGCAGCGCGCAGCCTATGAGGCGCTCCGTTCGCTCGGCATTGTGAGGGAAAAGCAGCATCGGGAAGAGTGACAGGAAGGGGTTTCATGGCGGCACCGGAACAGAAAAGCGGCGGTTCGGGGATGGTTTTAAAGTGCATAGAGATTCAGGGCTTCAAATCCTTCGCGAACCGCATCCGGCTGGATTTTCAGCAGGGAATTACCGCGATCGTGGGGCCGAACGGATCGGGCAAGTCGAATGTGAGCGATGCGGTCCGCTGGGTCCTGGGAGAGCAGAGCGCAAAGAGCCTCCGCGGCGAAAACATGCAGGACGTGATCTTCGCGGGCACGGAGACGAGAAAGCCGCAGGGCTTCGCCTATGTCGCGGTCACGCTCGATAACAGCGGCCGCATTCTGCCGATCGATTACGACGAGGTCACAGTCTCCAGGCGCCTCTACCGCTCCGGGGAATCGGAGTATCGGATCAACGGAAGCACCTGCCGTCTGCGGGATATCAGCGAGCTCTTCTTTGACACGGGAATCGGCCAGGAGGGGTATTCCATCATCGGCCAGGGCCGTGTCGAGCAGATTTTGAGCGGAAAGGCGGATGAGCGGCGGGAGCTCTTCGATGAGGCGGCCGGAATCACAAAGTTCCGGAAGCGGAAGGCGCTCGCGGAGAAAAAGCTCGAGAGCGAGCGCGCGGATCTGGTCCGCGTGACGGATATCCTCACCGAGCTCGAGAAGCAGATCGGACCGCTGAGGAAGCAGTCGGAGACTGCCCAGGAGTACCTGCGCCTGCGGGAGGAAATCAAGCTCTATGACCTGAATCTCTTTCTGCGCGAGGCAGAAAAGCTGCGGTCGGATCTGGAGGATGTCACCGGGCGGGAGCAGATTCTTGAAAGGGACGCGGCCGATGCAGCTGCCGCGGGAGAGAAGCTCCGGGAGGAGTACGAGGGCCTGGAGACGCTTCTGTCCGGTCTGGACCGGGAAATCACCGAGGGACAGACGGAACTCACGGAGGTGACCGGAAGCATCTCAGATCTCGCGGGAAAGATCAACGTCTCAAGGGAGCGGATCAACACGGAGCGCGCGAACGCCGCCCATATCAGCGAGCGCCTCGAGACGCTCGAGAGGGAGTGCAGCGGAAAGAGAGCGGAGCAGAGCGCCCTCCGGGAGCGGAAGGAAAAAGCGGAGACCGCCGCGAGGCAGGCGGAAAAGCGCGCGGAGGAGGAGGAGTGGAAGCTCGTCTCCACGGAAGAAGAGATGATGCTCCTCGACCAGAAGATCCAGAAGCTGAAGGACGATGTCATGGATCTCGTCAGCGAGCGCGGGGAGATCTCCGCGCGGGGCGAGAGATCCGACACCCGGATGGAGCAGGCACAGGTACAGGCCTCTGAAAACGCGAAGAGACTTCTGGACCTCAGGACTGCGGAGGAGGAGCTGGACCGCGCGGTGAAGGAGGCCGTGAGGGCGCGGGATGAGGTGAACAGCGAGCGGCAGTCCCTGAAAGCGCGGCGCGGGGAGGCGGAGAAAAGCGAGGCGGAGGCGAAACGCGAAATCGACCGGATCGGCGGACTGTTAAGAAAGGCGCAGTCTGAGTATCAGGAGGGCTCCGTGAGGCTGGAGTACCTGAAAAACCTCGCGGAGCGCTACGACGGCTACGGGAACAGCATCCGCCGCGTCATGGAGACGCGCGGGCGGATCGGCGGAATTCACGGCGTCGTCGCGGATCTGATTTCAGTCGATGAGAAGTATGAGACCGCGATCGAGACCGCGCTCGGCGGAAGAATCCAGAACATCGTGACGGATTCTGAGGAGACCGCGAAGCGCCTCATCGCGTACCTGAAGCAGAACCGCTACGGAAGAGCCACCTTTCTGCCGCTCTCAAGCGCAGGAAGAGCAGGCACAAGAGGGGAGAGCCCGGCGCTTGAAGAAGAGGGCGTGATCGGCTGTGCCGCGGATCTGATCCGCACCGAGGCGCAGTACAGAGGTCTCATGCGGAACCTTCTCGGACGAGACCTCGTGGTCACCGATATTGACCGCGCCGTCAGGATCGAGCAGAAGTACCGGTATACGCTCCGGATTGTGACTCTCGAGGGAGAGCTCCTGAACCCGGGGGGCGCGATCTCCGGAGGCGCGTTCCGGAACAGTTCGAATCTTCTCGGACGAAAGCGGGAGATTGAGGAGCTCGCCGGAAATCTGGACAGAATCACCCGCCGCGCGGAACAGATTGAGGAGGAATTAAAGAAGGCGCAGGAAGAGGAGCGGAGGGCCTCGGAGGAAATCGATTCCGTGCGCGCCCTGGAGCAGGATGTGCTGGTGCGCTTTAACACTGCGGAGCTGTCTCTGAAGCGTCTCGCGGAGAAGAAAAGGGACCTCGCCGGCGATCTGGCCGGCCGGAACTCCGAGCGCGAATCGCTCAAGGCGCGCATGGAGGAAATCACGGCGGAAAAAAATCAGGTCACGGAGGATTTGAGATCCGCAGATGAGAGGAGAAGCTCCATGGAGGAGCAGATCTCCGCGCTTTCCTCCCGGATGGAAGAAGCCAGGGAAAAGCGGGATACGCTCGTGAAAAGCCAGTCGGACGCAAAGCTCGCCGCCGGGACGGCGGAGCAGGAGAACCGCTTTGCCGGGGAGAACCTCTCCCGCGTGGAGGCGGAGCTTCAAAGGCTGTCAAAGGAGCGGGAGGCGCTTATCGGCGGGACCAGCGACACAGAGAAGCGGATCCGGGAGAAGGAGGAGGAGATCCGCGCGGATCAGGACGCGCTCGGAAGGCTTCGAGAGAGAGAGGAGGCCTTAAAGCGCGCCCTCGCGGAACAGACGGCAGAAAAGGAAGCGCATTCCGGAGAGCAGAGGAAATACTTTGAGAAGCGGAACGAGACCGAGGAGCGGAGAAATGCGCTGGAGCGGGACCTCCTCCGTGTCCGGAACCAGAAGGAGAAGACCGGGGAAAAGCTCTCCGCCCGCACCTCGGAGATTCTCGCGGAATATAACCTCACCGAGGAGGGAGCGGCGCAGTACAGGAGCGATTCGCTCGGCGCGCCCGCCGGGATGAGAAAAAGGATCGACGAGGACCGCGCAGCCGTCCGCGCCCTCGGAAACGTGAATGTCAACGCGATCGAGGACTACAAGAGCGTTTCCGGGCGGTATGAATTTCTGAAAACCCAGCACGGAGACCTGAAAAAGGCGGAGGAGTCCCTGGAGAAGATCATTGCGGAGCTCGACCAGGGCATGCGGAAGCAGTTCACCGAGCAGTTCGGGAAAATCCAGGAGGAGTTTAACCGCGTGTTCCGCGAGCTCTTCGGCGGAGGCAGGGGAGAGCTGAAGCTCGAGGAGGGGGCCGATGTGCTGGATGCCGCGGTCTCCATCATCGCGGAGCCGCCGGGCAAGAAGCTCCAGAACATGATGCAGCTTTCCGGCGGCGAGAAGGCGCTGACCGCGATCGCCCTGCTCTTTGCGATCCAGAACCTGAGGCCGTCCCCGTTCGCCCTTCTGGATGAGATCGAGGCCGCGCTGGATGACTCGAACGTGGACCGCTTTGCGCAGTATCTTAAGAATCTCACGAGCCGGACGCAGTTCATCGTCATCACCCACCGGAGGGGAACCATGGTGGCTGCAGACAGGCTCTATGGAATCACGATGCAGGAGAAGGGCGTCTCGACGCTGGTATCCGTGAATTTAATCGAAGATCAGCTCGATGCCTGAAACAGGAGGAAAGGCTATGGAGGAAGGAAGAAAGGGACTGTTCAGCCGTCTCGCCTCCGGGCTCGCAAAGACGAGAAACGCCGTGGTGCGCGGGCTCGATGACATATTCAGCGGTCCCGGCGATGTCGACAACGACTTCTACGACGAGCTCGAGGAGACGATGATCGAGGGAGACCTCGGCGCGAGGGCGACGGAGGAGATTCTGGACAGGCTCCGGGAGGAGGCAGCTGAAAAGCGTATCCGGGAGCGGGGCGCGTGCCGGGAGCTCCTGATACAGACCATCAAGGAGCGGATGGATCTCGGGGAGAATGCCTACGAGTTTGAGGAAAAGAAGTCGGTCCTGCTTCTGGTCGGCGTGAACGGAGTGGGAAAGACGACGACTGCCGGAAAAATTGCCTCGCAGGAGCGGCAGAGCGGGAAAAAGGTACTTCTCGCCGGCGCGGATACCTTCCGCGCGGCGGCCGTGGAACAGCTTCGCGAGTGGTCGCACAGGGCGGGCGTCGAGATGGTTTCGTCCCAGCAGGGCGCCGATCCCGCGGCGGTCGTGTTCGATGCCTGCGCGGCGGCGAAGGCGCGGGGCACGGATCTGCTGATCTGTGACACGGCGGGCCGCCTGCACAACAAGAAGAATCTCATGGAGGAGCTCTCGAAAATCAACCGGGTGATAGGCCGGGAGCTTCCGGACTATTTCCGCGAGACGCTTCTCGTGCTCGATGGTACAACAGGGCAGAACGCGCTGGAACAGGCGCGGGAATTCAAAGAGGTCTGCGATCTCTCGGGGATCGTTCTCACGAAGCTTGACGGAAGCGCGAAGGGCGGAATCGCGGTCGCGATTCAGGCGGAGCTCGGGATCCCGGTGAAGTATATCGGAATCGGGGAGCAGATCGAGGATCTCAAGAAATTTGATTCTGCGGAATATGTGGATGCGCTGTTTGCAAAGGGCGAGGGCGCAGAGCTTTAAGGAGGATGCGGATGGAAAAGCTGACACTGGAAGCGTTTGAGGAAGCTAGCGAGGTTGTGCGGAGAGTCACGAGAGAGACAAAGCTCGTGTACAGCGAGTATTTCTCCGCCCAGACCGGGAACAAGGTCTACCTGAAGCCGGAGAACATGCAGCAGACGGGTGCCTACAAGGTGCGCGGCGCCTATTACAAGATTTCGAGGATGAGCGATGAGGCGCGGGAGAAGGGACTCATCACGGCGTCTGCCGGAAACCACGCGCAGGGCGTCGCGTTTGCGGCGCATCTTGCGGGCGTGAAGGCCACGGTCTGCATGCCGACCATCACGCCGCTCATGAAGATCAACCGCACCAAGGCCCTCGGTGCGGAGGTGATTCTCCACGGGGACGTCTTTGACGACGCGTGTGCGAAGGCGTATGAGATCGCGGACCAGACGGGTGCGACCTTTGTCCACCCGTTCGATGACCTGGAGGTTGCGACCGGGCAGGGAACCATCGCGATGGAGATCGTGAAGGAGCTGCCGACCGTGGATTACATCCTTGTCCCGATCGGCGGCGGCGGCCTCTGCTGCGGCGTCTCCACGCTCGCGAAGATGCTGAATCCGAAGATCAAGATCATCGGCGTGGAGCCGGAGAATGCCGCCTGCATGAAGGCCTCCCTTGAGGCCGGACATGTCGTGACGCTCCCGAGCGCCGACACAATCGCAGACGGCACCGCCGTGAAGCGCCCGGGCGAAAAGATCTTCCCGTACATCCAGGAGAACGTGGACAGCATCATCACGATCAACGATAACGAGCTGATCGTCGCGTTCCTCGACATGGTCGAGAACCACAAGATGATTGTCGAGAATTCCGGACTTCTCACGGTCGCAGCGCTGAAGCACATGGCGGTGGAGAACAAGAAGATCGTCAGCATCCTGAGCGGCGGCAACATGGACGTGATCACGATGGCGTCCCTCATTCAGCACGGCCTCATCATGCGTGACCGCATCTTTACCGTCTCCATTCTTCTGCCGGACAAGCCCGGCCAGCTCGCGAAGGTCGCGTCGATCGTGGCAGAGGAGAACGGAAACGTCATTAAGCTCGAGCACAACCAGTTTGTCAGCATCAACCGCAACGCGGCGGTGGAGCTTCGGATCACGATGGAGGCGTTCGGCACCGAGCACAAGGAGAAGATTGTGGAGCGCCTGAAGAACGAGGGATACCGCCCGCGGCTTGTGAAGTCGAAGGAAGCGTACGCAAACGTCTGAGGACAGAAGAATGCCGAAAATACTCAGATCAGAGGCGCTGGATTCCAATGTTCACTATTTTGTGAAGTGGACGCTGTTTTCCCTGCTCTGCGGACTCGTGATCGGGTCCGTGGGGGCGCTTCTAAGGCGCGCGGTTGATCTCGTCACTGCAAACTGGAACGCGCATCCGGCCGTGATTCTTCTCGCCCCGGTCTCGATTCTCCTGACAAATCTTCTGGTGAAGCTCCTGCACGAGGAGAAGAACGGCGGCACCAATACCGTGATCGACTCGATCAGTGAGGGAAAGCATATCTCGAGAAATACCGCACCGCTCCTGTTTTTCTCGACGATCCTCTCGCACACGGTCGGCGCATCCGTCGGCAAGGAGGGGGCTGCGCTCATGATCGGCGGGAGCCTGGGGGAGTTTTTCGCGGACCTCATCCGCTTTGATGAGAGGGAGAAGCGGATCGCGATTCTCTGTGGAATGAGCGCCTGCTTCTCGGCGCTCTTCGGGACGCCGCTGTCGGCTGCGCTTTTTTCGATCGAGATGATCAGCATCGGGTCCCTCTACTACTCGGCACTCGTTCCGTGCATCTTCGCTTCCTTCTTTGCCTCGGAGCTGTCCCGCGCCATCGGCAACCACGCGGATGTGATGCCGGTTCCCCTGGCACCGCCGTTCCGCTTCGGAACCGCCTGCACGACGGTCCTGTTCGGCATCTACATGGCGGGTGTGGCGGTGCTGTTCGCCGTCATTCTCTATAACGGGTCGCGGCGGACCGCAAGGCTCCTCCCGAATCCGTGGATCCGGGGAATCACTGCCTCTGTTCTCCTGATTCTCCTGACGGCGCTGAACTACCGCTTTCTCGCACACGGCTTTCAGTTTAACGGAGGCGGATTTCCGCTCGCGAAGCTTGCGATGGAGGAACAGGCGCCGTGGTACTCCTTCGCCCTGAAGCTCCTCTTCACCTGTGTCTGCGTCTTCGGCGGGTACAAGGGCGGGGAAATTGTCCCCACCTTCTGTCTCGGGGCCTGCGCGGGAGCATTTTTTGCGCAGGTGCTGGGCCTTGATGTCCGGCTCTTCACGGCATGCGGCATGACCGCGATGTTCTGCGGCATGACGAACTGCCCGATCACCTCCCTCCTTCTCTCCTTCGAGCTGTTCGGGGAGGCGGGCATGCCGTATTATGCGGTCGCGATCGCCGTGAGCTTCACCTTCTCCGGCTATTACGGGCTGTACACGAGCCAGAGATTCTCCTATTCCAAGACGCAGAACGCCTACATCGGCCGGAAGGGGCCGCGGGGATTCTGGAAGGACCGCAGATAGGCGGGAGAGGAGCTGTGCGCGGAAACCGAGGGCACAGCGGAAGGACGGCAGGCCTGGAAAAAGAAGCGGCGCGGAGCTGTCAAGTAAAAATACTTGACAGCTCCGCGCCGCTTCCCTATAATGTCCATGTTCAAGGGTGTGCCATGGAGAAAAAGGAAAATTCTTTAGCGGAGCAGGAACTGAATTCGCTGGTGGAGAGCGATCTCCTCTACGATTTTTACGGGGATCTGCTGACGGATCACCAGAAAAGAATTTACGAGGAGGTCATCTTCAACGACTGCTCCCTGAGCGAGGTCGCCCGCGACGAGGGCATCAGCCGGCAGGGCGTCTCAGACCTGATCCGGCGCGTCGGGGAGCAGCTCTCGGAGTACGAGAGAAAGCTCGGACTGGTCGGAAAGTTCCTCCGGCAGAGGAGGGACATCCGGGAGATCCTCAATCTCGCGGAATCCTTTTCCAGGACGAAGAGGGAAGCTGACATCGACAAAATCCGCGCGCTCGCAGAAAAGCTGCTGAGTGAGACCTGACGGGGGACGGAAAATGGCATTTGAAAGTCTGACCGAAAAACTGCAGAAAGTGTTCCGGGACCTCCGGGGAAAGGGAAAGCTCTCCGAGGCGGACGTGAAGGCGGCGCTGAAGGAAGTCCGGATGGCGCTTCTGGAGGCAGATGTGAACTTCAAGGTCGTGAAGAAGTTCATAAGCGGCATCCAGGAGCGGGCAGTCGGCGCGGAGGTCATGCAGTCGCTCACCCCGGCACAGCAGGTCATAAAGATCGTGAATGAGGAACTCGTGAAGCTTATGGGTTCCGAGACCACGGAGATCACCCTGAATCCGGATTCCGCCGTCACGGTTCTCATGATGGTCGGCCTTCAGGGCGCCGGAAAGACGACGACCGCGGCGAAGCTCGCGGGGAAGAGGAAGGCGAAGGGAAACCGGCCGCTGCTCGCAGCCTGTGACGTCTACCGCCCGGCAGCTGTGGAGCAGCTGAAGGTGAACGGAGAGCAGGTCGGCGTTCCGGTGTTCTCGATGGGGACCGGTCACAGCCCGGTGGATATCGCGCGGGCAGCGTACGCCCACGCAGTGGAGAACAAGAACGATCTGCTGATTCTCGACACGGCTGGCCGGCTCCAGATCGACGAGAAGATGATGCAGGAGCTTTCCAGCATCAAGGAAGCGGTGCATGTGGACTGGACCATTCTCGTCGCGGACGCGATGACGGGCCAGGAGGCGGTGAATGTTGCAGCCGCCTTCAACGACAAGGTCGGGATTGACGGCGTGATCGTCACGAAGCTTGACGGCGACACCCGCGGCGGCGCGGCGCTTTCCATCAAGGCAGTCACCGGAAAGCCGATTCTCTATGCCGGCATGGGAGAGAAGCTCTCCGACCTCGAGCAGTTTTATCCGGACCGCATGGCCTCCAGAATCCTCGGCATGGGCGATATTCTGACGCTGATCGAGAAGGCGCAGGCCGAGGTCAATGAGGAGGACGCACGCCGGATGAGCGAGAAAATCCGGAAGGCCGAGTTTGACTACAACGATTTTCTCGAGCAGATGGGCCAGCTGAAGAAGATGGGCGGGCTGAGCGGAATCATGAGCATGATGCCGGCCCTCGGCGCCGGGATGAAGGGCGGCATGCCGGAGGTCGACGAGAAGCAGATGGAGCGCGTCGAGGCCATCATTCTCTCGATGACGAAGGAGGAGCGCGCAGATCCGCAGCTCATGAATCCTTCGCGGAAGAACCGGATTGCGCGCGGCGCGGGAGTGGACATCTCCGAGGTGAACCGCCTGGTCAAGCAGTTTGAGCAGATGCGGAAGATGATGAAGCAGCTGCCGGGCATGATGAAGGGCCGCCGGGGGCGCTTCGGCGGAATGGGCGGCGGACTCTCGAGCCTGTTCGGAAATCTGAAGCTCTGAGCCCGCCCGGAAGAATGCAGTCCGGAATCCCGCAATGCCGGTCTCTCCGGACGGAGGCCGATGCAGGAGAGCTCTCCGGGTGAAGTAAAATGTGGAAGACTCCGGCGGATGCAGCGTAACGGCAGCGCCGCCGAATCGAATAAACCTGAGCCGTCGCCAGACGCCGCGCAGGGCAGCATCAGAAAAAATCATTTTATGGAGGAAAAGAGAAATGTCAGTCAAAATGAGATTAAGAAGAGTTGGTCAGAAGAAGGCACCGTTCTATCAGATCGTGATCGCGGATGAGAGATCCCCGCGCAACGGCCGCTTTATCGAGGAGATCGGGACCTATGATCCGACCAAGGATCCGAGTGTCATCAAATTCAATGAGGAGGCAGCGAAGAACTGGCTCAGCAAGGGCGTTCAGCCGACCGACCGCGTCGCGAAGCTTCTGAAGCTTGCCGGCATCACCGAGTGATCGGGAGACCGGCCATGAAGGAGCTGGTTGAGGTTATCGCAAAAGCTCTGGTCGATCACCCGGACCAGGTCACTGTCACTGAGACGGAGCGGGAGGATGCGGTCGTCGTGTCCCTCTCCGTGGCTCCGGCCGATATGGGAAAAGTCATCGGCAAATCCGGGAAGATCGCGAGAGCGATTCGTTCCGTGGTGAAGGCGGCTTCCGTGGATATGGAAAAAAAGGTAGTTGTCGAGATCGAGTGAGGAGACCTGAATGGTAGATCGGTTCCGCGTGGGCGTGATCCAGGCGCCCTTCGGCGTACACGGCGAGGCCAGAATCTTTGTGACCAGCGACGATCCAAATCGCTTTCTGTCCCTGAAGGCGGTTCATGCTGCCCCTCCGGAGAGGGAGGCAGCCTTTTCTTCGCGGGGGGCACAGGAGTGCGATCTCGAGATTCTCTCCGCGCGGATGTCGGGAAGCACCGCGATCTGCGCGTTCCGCGGGATTGACACGCCGGAGGAGGTGCGCAGGTACCGCGGCATGGAGCTCTGGATAGACCGGAGCGAGGCGCTTCCCCTGAAGAAGGGGGAGTTCTTCATCGCGGATCTGATCGGCCTGTCCGTCGTCACGGACGACGGAAGAACGCTCGGGACTGTGAGGGAAATTCTGCCCACGGGGGCAAACCACGTGATCTCGGTCCGGATGCAGGACGGAAGGGAAGTCCTGCTCCCGTACATATCGGACTGCGTGAAGGAAGTTCTCCCGGAGGAGGGCCTGATCCGCGTTCATCTGATGGAGGGGCTTCTCTGATGCACTTCACGATCATGACGCTGTTTCCGGAAATGGTGCTTCAGGGGCTCTCCTCGAGCATCATAGGGCGCGCGCAGAAGCAGGGTCTCATTTCGGTGAGCGCAGTCAATATCCGGGACTACACGACGGAAAAGCACGGCCACGTCGATGATTACACCTACGGCGGCGGCGCGGGCATGCTGATGATGGCGGATCCGATCCTCCGCTGCTACCGCGCAGTCTGCGCGCAGGCGGAGAGACGCCCGCGTGTCCTCTACATGACGCCCCAGGGAAAGCTTTTCACGCAGAGCGACGCAAAAAAACTCGCAGCTGAGGAGGAGCTCGTCATCCTGTGCGGCCACTATGAGGGAATCGATGAGCGCGCACTCGAGCTTCTGGGGGCGGACTGCTTTTCGATTGGGGACTATATCCTGACCGGCGGGGAGCTTCCCGCCATGGTCATGGTGGACGCCATAAGCCGGATGGTGCCCGGCGTTCTCTCGAACAGTGAGAGCGGGGAGACGGAGTCTCTTGAGGGCTCCCTCCTGGAGTATCCGCAGTACACAAGGCCCGAGGTCTACGAGGGGCTCCGCGTGCCGGAGGTGCTTTTGTCGGGAGACCACGCGAAGGTGGACCGCTGGAGGAGGGAACAGTCTCTGAAGCGGACCATGGAGCGGAGACCAGATCTTCTCGAGAAGGCCGAGCTCGACGAGCGGGACAGGAGATTTCTCCGGCGCATCCGGAAGGACTGCGGGGACGGAAGCGGGAAAATGCAGGAGAGAGATGTCCCGGGCACTTGAGAAGCCGGAGGGACCTGCAGAGCGGAGAAGTTGTGCTTGCAAATATCTTCCGGCTGTGTTAAATTTGAAAGGCTGTTAAAAAGAGATGTTCCGCTGGGCCCGGAGTAGGTCTAAGAACGTCGAATCAATCAGGAGGAAATACCATGAAGCAGAATCCGATTCTGGACAAGATCGAAGAGAGCCAGATCCGGAACCCGGGAGAGTTCCGTGTCGGCGACACCGTCAAGGTGTACAACAAGATCAAAGAGGGTACGCACGAGAGAATTCAGCTGTTCGAGGGCGTTGTCATGAAGATTCAGAACGGCGGTCTGAGAAAGACCTTCACCGTCCGCAAGATCTCCAACGGCATCGGCGTCGAGAAGACCTGGCCGGTCAGCTCCCCGTTCGTGGACAAGGTCGAGGTGGTCCGCAAGGGCAAGGTCCGGAGAGCAAAGCTGAACTATCTGAGAAAGCTTTCTGGCAAGGCGGCAAAGGTCAAGGAAATTCTGTGACAGAAGCATCTGTGAAAAAGAATGCGGGGGGACAATTCGGATTGTCCTCCCTTTCTGTTTCTATGCGGGGAAGTTATGAACTACGACTATGATGACAGCCTGCTGAGAGCGGTGATCTCGTGGATCGTCGAGGCCGCCGCGGTGATTGCGCTCGCCTGGTTCTGCGTCTATACCTTCGGGAGCGGAGAGGTGAACCTCGGGCAGAGCATGAGCCCCGCGATTCTGGACGGTGACCGCGTGCTGATTGACCGCGCCGCGGTGAAGCTCTCAAGACCGGAGCGCTTCGACATCATCCTGTTCTCGACGGAGAAGAGCGGGAACAGCATCAAGCGCATCATCGGTCTGCCGGGGGAGACCGTGCAGATCAGGGATGGGGAAGTTCTGATCGACGGGGAAGCCCTGAAGCAGCCGGGGGAGAGCGCGCCGCAGAAGATCGCTGTCGCGGGCCAGGCGGAGAATCCGCTGACGCTCGGGGAGGATGAGTATTTCGTGCTCGGGGACAACCGGGACGCGAGTGAGGATTCCCGCTTTGACAGCGTGGGACTCGTGGAACGAAGAAATCTGATCGGAAAGGTCTGGTTCAGAACCGCCCCGTTCGAGCGGATGGGCCGGGTGAAGTAGCAGCATGAGACGGGCCGGGTGAGGCAGCAGCATGAGACGGGCCGGGTGAGGTGGCAGTATGAATATTCAGTGGTATCCAGGACACATGACAAAGGCAAAGCGCGCCATGGAGGAAAATGTGAAGGTGGTGGACCTGATCATCGAAATCGTGGACGCGCGCGCCCCAGGAGCTACACGGAACCCGGACCTCGCCGCGCTCGGCCGCGGAAAGGACCGTCTCATCATCCTGAACAAGGCGGATCTCGCGGAGCCGGAGGGCACAGAGCGCTGGGCGGCGTGGTTCGTCTCGCAGGGCATCCGCTCCTTTGTGATGGACGCGCGAAGCAGAAGGGACCTGAAGGGGCTTCTCCGGGCGATAGAGGAAGCTTCCGTGAAAAAGAAGGCGCGGGATCAGGCGCGCGGCATTCTGAACCGTCCGGTGCGTGCCATGGCGGCCGGAATCCCGAATGTCGGAAAGTCGACGCTGATCAACACGATTGCCGGAAGAACCGCTGCCAGGACGGGAAATCGGCCGGGCGTCACCAAGGGGACGCAGTGGATCAGGCTGGGAAAGTCCGTGGAGCTTCTCGACACGCCGGGAATTCTCTGGCCGAAATTCGAGGACCCGGAAATCGGGCTGATGATCGCATTCCTCGGGTCCATCGGAGAAATGGCGGTGGATCAGGAGGAACTCGCGGGGGAGTTCTTCCGCTTTCTTGAGAGAACCGGCCGGACAGAGGGGTTCACAGAGCGCTACGGGACCGAGCCTTCCGGAAGGCCTGAGGAGGTGCTCTCACGCATCGCGCTGAAAAGAAGCCTCCTTCTTGCGGGAGGACTGCCGGACACCAGGCGCGCCGCCTCAGCTGTGCTGGAGGATTTCCGCGCCGGGAGGCTGGGACGCATCTGCCTGGAGCTTCCCGGGAAGCTGTGACTGGCGGGACATGGGAGAGGGCGAAGCGTATGAGGAAACTTACCGGGGAGAAGCTGGAGCAGGAGAGGGCGAGGCTTGAGGAGATGCGCTTTTATGAGCATCGCTACGGGGCTCTCGGAGCAGTCTGCGGAATTGATGAGGCGGGCCGGGGACCTCTCGCAGGCCCTGTCGCGGCAGGCGCCGTAATCCTTCCGGAGAACTGTGAAATCCTTTACCTCAACGACTCGAAAAAGCTCACGCCGAGGCGGAGGGAGCTTCTCTACGAGGAGATTCTTGAGAAGGCGGTCGCATGGGGCGTAGGGCTGGTGCCGGCGGAGCGGATTGATGAGATCAACATTCTGCAGGCGGATTACGAGGCGATGCGGATCGCGCTGGGAAAGCTCGGCGTGCGGCCGGCGATTCTCCTGAACGATGCCGTCACGATCCCCGGAATTGACATCCCGCAGGTTCCGATCATAAAGGGGGACGCGAAGAGCGTGAGCATTGCGGCGGCATCCGTCATCGCGAAGGTGACGAGAGACCGGCTGATGTCGGAGTATGACCGGCTTTATCCGGAGTACGGCTTCGCGCGGCACAAGGGCTACGGGACCGCCGCACACATCGAGGCGCTGAGGAAATACGGGCCGTGCCCGATCCACCGGAGGACCTTCATCGGCCATTTTGTCCAGGTGAAAGGGCCGGACAACCGCCGCACCGGCGCGCAGATGGAGGGCCTGGCGGCAGAGTATCTCACAGCGCGCGGGGTTTCGATTCTCGAGAGAAACTACCGGACCCGGACCGCAGAGGTGGATCTCATCGGGAGAGAGGGCGGGTATCTCGTCTTTTTCGAGGTGAAGTACAGGAGCAGTACGCGCATGGGGAGTCCGCTGGAGGCTGTGAACGCCGCAAAGCAGAAGAAAATCCGGGACGCCGCGCGCAGATACCTCCATGAGAACGGACTGCCGGCGGATCAGCCTGTGCGCTTTGACTGCATCGGAATTCTCGGAGGGGAGATCACATGGATCAGAAACGCATTTATGGCGTAGGAGAGAAGAAGCCGCATCCGGATGTGCGCGCGGATCTGCTTGTAAAAACGAACGGAGAGACGGTGGAGAGGCATGCCGGGGATCTTCTGTATCTGGCGTTCCCCTGCTTGGACGAGACGGGCGTGGTGCGGAGCGCCTTTTCAACCAGGCGCGGCGGTGTGAGCAGCGGAATCTTCTCGACCATGAACTTTTCCTTCACGCGGGGAGATGATCCGCGGAATGTCTCGGAAAATTTCAGGAGAATTGCCGCTGCCGCGGGCTTTGAACCGGATTCCTTCACGGCCGGGCAGCAGACGCACACGGACCATATTCTCACGGTGCGGGAGAAGGATCGCGGAAACGGTGTGACGAAGCCGCAGGCGTATCACGACATTGACGGACTGGTGACGGATGTTTCCGGCATCACGCTCGTCACGGTTCACGCGGACTGTCCGCCTGTCTATCTCGTGGATCCGGTGCGGCGCGCTGCCGGCCTGGTCCACGCCGGCTGGCGAGGGACAGCGGCAGGAATTGCGCCGAAGGCGGTGCAGCTCATGGGTGCGCAGTACGGATGCAGGCCGGAGCATATCATCGCGCTCGTCGGTCCCGGAATCTGCCGGGACTGCTATGAGGTCGCGGGCGCGTGCGCGGAGGCCTTCCTCGGCCTCTTTTCCCCGGGAGAGCGGGAGAGGGTTCTCACGAGCCCGCACAGAGACTCCGACGGGATCCCTCACTGGCAGCTTGATCTCGCGGAGGCAAACCGCCTGCTGCTTCTCCGCGCCGGCCTCCAGGCATCGCACATCCATGTGTCCGGCGTCTGCACGCACTGCAACGCTGCCTATCTGTTTTCCCACAGAAAAACGGGAGAAAGGAGAGGCCTCAATGCGGCCTTTCTCTCCCTTCTCCCGTGAGATTAGTCCACCACGGAGCCGAAATACTCATAGTCGTCGTTCTTCAGGTTGTCGAGGAACTCGCGGATCTTCTGCGTCGAGGAGAGCTTGTCGCTCACCGTCGAGTCGAGGTTCAGGCTGTGGATGATGTACGCGAGATAGGCGCTCATGTCCGCCTCGAGATACCACGGCTCCTTCAGGAGCTCCGGGATCCGGTAATTCAGGTTTGTCGTGCAGACATAGTCGAAGATCCCGGCATCATGCATCTCGCGGAACTTGTCGAGGCCGTTCGTGAAGAGGCCGAATGTCGCGCAGACAATGACCCGCCGCGCGCCGCGTGACTTCAGATCCCGCGCGGTGTCCAGCATGCTCTCGCCGGAGGAGATCATGTCATCGATTACCATGACATCCTTCCCCTCGACGCTTGCGCCGAGGAACTCGTGCGCGACGATCGGGTTTCTGCCGTTCACGACCTTGGAGTAGTCACGCCGCTTGTAGAAGGTGCCGACGTCGACTCCCAGGACGTTCGCGACGTAGATGGAGCGCTCCATGGCTCCCTCATCCGGGCTTATGACCATGAGGTGGTTCTTGTCGATCTCAAAGTCCGGGATATTCCGGACGCATGTCTTTATGAACTGGTAGGTCGGCATGAAGTTGTTGAAGTCCGTGAGCGGCGTTGCGTTCTGGACGCGGGGATCGTGGGCGTCGAAGGTGATGAAATTGCTGATCCCCATGTTCTCAAGCTCGGTCAGCATGTACGCGCAGTCCAGCGATTCCCGCTTGGACCTGCGGTGCTGCCTTCCCTCGTAGAGAAACGGCATGATGACGTTCACGCGGTGCGCCGCTGCTTTTCCGGAGAGGATGATGCGCTTCAGGTCCGCAAAGTGATCATCCGGGGACATGTGGTTTATATTCCCGTCGACCTTGTAGGTGAGAGAGTAATTGGTGACATCCACCATCACAAACAGATCCGCCCCGCGGACGGATTCGTTGATCTCGCCCTTTCCCTCTCCGGTGCCGAAGCGGGGACAGTTGATGTCCAGGAGATAGGATTCCGCGTCGTAGCCGCGGTAGTGAAGGCTCTTCCTGCGCTCCTCCAGGGCCTCGGCGGTGGAAGAGGAAGTGCGCATCTCTACCAGATGCTGATTCACCTTTTCCGCGAGTTCCCGGCAGCTCTCCAGCGCTGCAATTTTCAGCGGTGCGACCGGCAGCCGGTTCCAGCTGTAATCATCCATGTTGTCCATTTTTTCTCCTCTGTGTCCAGAATCCCGCCTGAAAAACGGGTCGCTGTAGTCACCGCTACCATACCATTTTGCGGGGGAAGGTGCAAGGCCGCGTTGCAAAGAGGCGGCCGTTAGGTTAGAATGACAGGGTAGCCTGAATCGGAAAGGAAGTAGCAGAATGGCAGACTTTATACTGGCGTGCAGTTCTACTGTGGATCAGCCGGAATCCTTCCTGAAGGAGCGTGGGATCCGGTATATCTCCTTCAGCTGGATTTCTGATGACGGCACGGTTCATCCGGACGATCTCGGAAAGAGCGTATCCTTCCCGGAGTTTTACCGAAGGATGCGGAACGGCTCATTTCCCACCACCTCCCAGCCGAATTTTCAAGACTTCAGGGACTTTTTCGAGCCTTTCCTGAGAGAGGGGAAGGACATTCTTTATGTCGCGGTCAGCTCCGGCATTTCCGGTGCCTGCGGCACGGCGAGGAGCGCCGCAGAATCGCTTCTGGAGGAATATCCGGACCGGAAGCTCTTCGTGGTAGACAGCAGAAACGCCTCCCCGGGCTACGCACTGCTCATGGACGGCGTCTATGAGCAGCAGAGGGCCGGGCACTCCATCGAGGAGTGCCGGGACTGGATTCTCATGAACCGGGACAAGGCGGATGTGTGGTTTTTCACGACAGACCTCACATGGTACATTCACGGCGGGAGGATCAAGCCGGTGGCGGGGCTCGTCGGAAAGCTCCTGAACATCTGCCTCGTTCTGACGGTGGACCGCGCCGGAACGCTGATTCCGAAGGCAAAAGTGCGCGGAAAAGTCAGGGCGGTGCAGCTCATGCTTCAAAATATGGAGAGCAATGTGCGCGGCGGCCTTTCCTATTCCGGAAAGGTATTTCTCGTGCACTCTGACTGGAAGGAGGAGGCGGAGCGCATCCGTGCGCTGATCGAAGCGCGCTTTCAGAGAATGGTGAAGCCGGTGATTGTCTCAAGCATCGGATGTGTGATCGGATCCCACTCAGGACCGGGAACCATCGCGGTTGCATTCTGGGGAGAGAAGGAACATTGAGCACTGAGGAGGGACACCTGATCGCTGCCGTGGAGCCAGGCTCCGCCGCAGCGGAACTTGGAATTCTGCCCGGAGACCGGCTCCTCACGGTGAACGGGCGGGAAATTCCGGATGTCTTCGATTACCGCTATCAGACCGCGTCGGAATCCATCACCCTCATGATCCGCAGGAAGAACGGCGAGGAGTGGGAGTTTGAGATCGAGAACGGCGGAGCGGACCCGGGACTGGTCTTTGAGAACGGTCTGATGAGCGACTACCGCTCCTGCTCGAACGAGTGTGTCTTCTGCTTCATCGACCAGATGCCGAAGGGGATGCGGAAGACCCTCTATTTCAAGGACGATGACTCCCGCCTGTCTTTTCTGCAGGGGAACTACGTGACGCTCACCAACATGAGCGAAAAGGACATCCAGCACATCATCGACTACCGGATGGAGCCGATCAATATTTCTGTGCACACGACGAATCCGGAGCTTCGCTGCCGGATGCTTCACAACCGCTTCGCGGGAGAAAAGCTCCGCTATCTGGATCTCCTGCATGACGCCGGGATCGAGATGAACGGCCAGATTGTCCTGTGCCGCGGATATAACGACGGGGAGGAACTTGAGCGGACCATCCGCGACCTCATGAGGTATGCGCCCGTCATGAGAAGCGTGTCCGTGGTCCCGGTCGGCCTCACGGATTACCGGGACGGCCTCTGCCATCTGGATCCTATCACGGCGGAGGATGCCGGCCGCGCAATCGATCTCATCGAGCGCTGTCAGAGGGAGGCGTTCCGGAAATTCGGGATTCACTTCATCCACGCGAGCGATGAATTCTATCTCCTCGCCGGGAGAAGGCTTCCCGAGGAGGCGCGCTATGACGGATATCTGCAGCTGGAAAACGGCGTCGGGATGCTCAGGCTCCTCCACGCGGAGGTCGGGAGAGCGCTGCAGAAGGCGGTCCCGCTCAGAAAGCGGGAGACGGTCTCGTCTGTGAGCGGCGTCCTTGCGGCGCCCTTTGCGGCGGAGGAACTTAAGCGGATTCAGAGAAAATTTCCGGAGAAGCGGATCCTTCATTACGCGGCGGTGAACCATTTCTTCGGGGAGCGGATCACCGTCACAGGTCTTCTCACGGGCAGGGACCTCGTGCAGGCCCTGAAGGGAAAGGCTCTCGGCGACCGGCTTCTCCTCCCGCTGAACCTGTTTCGGAGCGGGGAGGAAGTGCTGCTCGATGACATGACGCGGTCGGATCTCGAGAGAGAGCTGGGCGTCCGATGCGTGATCCTGGGCCCGTCCGGGCAGGATCTGGTCGATGCGGTAAATAATCCCGGCTATTGCTACACGGGCGGACAGGGAAGGTATGAGCTTTCGGACGAAGGGGAAGAAAGCCATTCAGAAGGGCAGTAAAGGAGAGTAAAATGAGCAGACCGGTTGCTGCCATTGTGGGCAGACCGAACACGGGGAAATCCTCCCTGTTCAATGCGATCGCGGGGGAGCAGATTTCCATCGTAAAGGACACGCCGGGTGTCACGAGAGACCGGATCTATGCGGACTGTACCTGGCTTGACAGGAGCTTCACCCTGATTGACACCGGCGGAATCGAGCCGGAATCCCGGGACGAGATGCTTGTCAGCATGCGGGAGCAGGCGGAAATCGCGATTGAGACGGCGGATGTCATCATTTTCCTGACGGATGTCAGAAGCGGCGTGACGGATGCGGACATGCGCGTCGCGGATCTTCTGCGCCGCTCCGGAAAGCCCGTTGTTCTCGCCGTGAACAAGGTGGACAGTTTCAAGAAGTTTGAGAACGACGTCTACGAGTTCTACAATCTCGCGATGGGAGATCCGATTGCGGTCAGCGCGGCGTCCCGTCTCGGGATCGGGGATCTTCTCGACGCGGTTTCGGCGCATTTTCCGGAGAGTTCCTCCGGGGCGGCGGAAGAGGACGACAGGCCGCATGTCGCAGTGGTCGGGAAACCGAATGTGGGGAAGAGCTCCATCGTGAACCGTCTCCTGGGGGAGAACCGCGTGATTGTCTCGGACGTCGCGGGCACGACGCGCGACGCGGTGGATACCGTCATCCGCCGGAACGGGGAGGAGTATGTCTTCATCGACACCGCGGGCCTTCGCCGGAAGAGCCGGATTCACGAGGACATCGAGCGCTACAGCATCATCCGGACCGTCACGGCGGTGGAGCGGTCCGACATTGTGATCCTTGTGATCGACGCCTCTGAGGGCGTGACAGAGCAGGACGCAAAAATCGCCGGAATCGCGCATGAGCGCGGCAAGGGAATCATCGTCGCGGTGAATAAGTGGGATCTCGTCGAGAAGACGGACAAGACGATGAAGGAGTTCACGGACAGGATCCGGAGCACGCTCTCCTTCATGCAGTACGCCGAGTACGTGTTTATCTCCGCGAAGACGGGCCAGCGGACGGAGCGCCTCTTTGCTCTGATCGATGAGGTGCGCTCCTCGCAGACACTCCGCGTCCGGACCGGTGTCCTGAACGAGATCATCTCCGAGGCGGCGGTCATGCAGCAGCCGCCGAGCGACAAGGGAAAGCGTCTTAAGATACTCTATGCGTCCCAGGTCGCTGTGAAGCCGCCGACCTTCGTCCTCTTCGTGAATCACAGGGAACTCATGCATTTTTCGTACCAGCGCTATCTGGAAAACCAGATCCGGAATTCCTTCGGATTCAAGGGAACCATGATCCGCTTCCTGATCCGGGAGCGCCGGGGAAAGGACGAGGAATGACTGCGAGGCTTCTGTGTCTTCTTCTGGGGTATTTCTGCGGCTCTGTCCAGAGCGGATATCTCATCGGCCGCTTGAAGGGGATTGACATCCGGAACTACGGAAGCCACTCCACGGGCGCGACGAATTCGCTCCGCGTCATGGGGCCTGCCGCCGGCGCGGCGGTCCTCGCGGGTGATATTCTGAAGGCGCTGATTCCGTGCTTTGCTGTCCGCTGGCTCTTCAGAGACCAGCCGGATGTGCAGTATCTTATGGTACTCTGGACCGCAGTCGGCGTCATACTGGGACATGACTATCCGTTTTATCTCGGATTCCGGGGCGGGAAGGGCGTCGCGAGCACGATCGGCGTCTTCGCGGCGGTGTCGGTGCCGGCCGGCCTCATGTGGGGCGCCGTGTTCCTGACGGTCGTTTTTATCACGAAGTATGTCTCGCTCTCCTCGATCTGCGCGATGACTTTTCTCGCGGTCTTCATCATCCTCTGCTTTTTCCGAGGGGCGCTTCCGGTCTCGGGGGATCACGCTCTGGAATACATGATTCTGGCCCTTGTCATCCCGCTTCTCTCCATCTGGCGCCACCGGTCCAACGTCGGAAGGCTCATGAGGGGAGAGGAAAGCAGGCTTGACCTCTTCACGAAGGGCATGAAAACGGGGCGAAAATGAAAAACATCTCGATCATCGGCGCCGGTGCCTGGGGCACCGCGCTGTCGCTTCTTCTCTCCGACAACGGCTACAGCGTGACTGTCTGCTCCTCCTCTGCCGAGAAGGCGGAGAGGCTGGAGAAGACGCACATCAGCCCGGAATTTCCGGACATTTCCCTGCCGTCCGCCATTCATTTCACGGACTCTCTCGAGCGCGCGGCGGAGGGAGAGGCCGTGCTTCTTGCCTCCGCGTCCATCTATACGAGAAAAATGGCGCGTTCTCTGAGGCCGTACCTTAAATACGGTGCGCTCGTGATCTGCTGTGCGAAGGGAATCGAGGAGTCAACCCTGAAAATGCAGACGCAGCAGACGGAGGAGGAGCTTCCGGACGCGCTTGTGACATGCCTCTCGGGACCGAGCCACGCAGAGGAGGTGATCCGGCGTCTGCCCACGACCTGTGTCGCCGGCGCACACGACATGGGGACCGCGCGGCGGGTGCAGGAAATATTCATGAGCCCCGTGTTCCGCGTCTACACCTCGACGGATCTCATCGGGATCGAACTCGGGGGCGCGGTGAAGAATGTCATTGCCCTTGCGGCGGGTGCAGCGGACGGGCTCGGATACGGCGACAACGCGAAGGCTGCGCTCATCACCCGCGGGATTGCGGAGATCACGCGGCTCGGCACCGCCATGGGCGCCTCGGCGTCCACAATCTCCGGCCTCACCGGGACGGGCGACCTGATCGTGACGTGTGCGAGCATGCACTCGAGGAACCGGCGCGCCGGAATTCTCATCGGGGAGGGCGTCCCGGTGACGGAGGCCATGAAGGAGGTGGGCCAGGTCGTCGAGGGCGTCTACTCGGCGCGCGCGGCCCTTAAGCTCGCAGAGAAGTATCACGTCTGCATGCCGATCGTGGAGGAGGTAAATCACGTCCTCTTCGAGGGAAAGGACCCGAAGAGGGCGGTCCGGGATCTTATGATGCGGGACCCGAAGGCAGAGACGGAAGAAAATGCGTAAAGGAGGCAACGATGATACTCGAATTTATCGGCGCGGATCATGAGGTAACCGGAAGCTGTCACTACCTGAACGTGAACGGAAAGCATATTCTTGTCGATTACGGCATGGAGCAGGGGAAAAATTACTTCGAGAACGCGGAGCTCCCGGTGCCGCCGTCGAAAATCGATTTCGTTCTCATCACGCACGCACACATCGACCACACGGGAAACCTGCCGCTGCTCTATAAGAGAGGCTTCCGCGGGAGAATTATCACGACGCACGCGACGGAGGAGCTCTGTGAAATCATGCTCCGCGACACCGCACACATCCAGGAGCAGGAGGCGGAGTGGAAGAACAGGAAGGCGGAGCGCGCGGGCAGACCGATGGTAGAGCCGGCGTATACGCTCAAGGACGCGGAGGATTGCCTGAAGCTCTTTGAGTCGGTCGACTACCTCGAGAAGAAGCGTCTCGCGGACGGCATCACAGTGCGCTTCATCGACGTGGGTCATCTCCTCGGCTCGGCTTCGATCGAGTTCTGGCTCGAGGAGAACGGCGTGAGGAAGAAGATCGTCTTCTCGGGCGATATCGGCAACACGGGGAAGCCGCTGATCCGGGACCCGTCATACGTGGATGACGGCGACTACGCGGTCATGGAGAGCACCTACGGAGACCGCTTTCACCTGAAGGACAAGGTGGATCACGCGGCGGAGCTCGCTGCGATCATGCAGGAGACCTTCGACCGCGGCGGAAACGTCGTGATGCCGGCCTTCGCAGTCGGCAGGACGCAGGAACTTCTCTACTTCCTCCGGAAAATCCGCGAGGAGGGGATGGTGAAGAATCATCCGGATTACGAGGTCTGGGTGGACAGTCCTCTGGCGCTTGAGGCGACGGAGGTCTTCAAGAACAACCTGATGGACTGCTTCGACACGGAGACCCAGAAGCTCGTGCGTCAGGGCATCAACCCGATCGCCTTCTCCGGGCTTAGGACCGCGGTGACTGCGGACGAATCAAAGGCGATCAATTTCCTGGAGAATCCGAAGGTCATCATCAGCGCGGCCGGCATGTGTGATGCAGGCCGGATCCGCCATCACCTGAAGCACAACCTCTGGAGAGCGGACTCCACGATTGTGTTCGCAGGCTACCAGGCGGAGGGCTCTCTCGGACGGCTTCTGCAGGACGGCGCGGAGCGCGTGAAGCTCTTCGGAGAGGAGATCGAGGTCAACGCGAGGATCGCCATGATGCAGGACATGTCGAGCCACGCGGACCAGAACGGTCTTGTCCGCTGGATCACCTCCTTTAAGAAGCAGGAGCCGGGCCAGATCTTCGTGGTGCACGGGGAAGATGAGGTCACGGTGAAGTTCTGCGCGCTTCTGAAGGAAAAGTACAATCTCAACGCGGAAGCTCCGTTCTCGGGCTCCATCTATGATCTCGCAGCCGGGAAGTGGATTAAGAAGACCGAGGGCATCCCATTCGTGAAGCCGGGGGCGGCGGAAACGGCGGGGGCGGCGGCATCATCCGCGGTCTACAAGCGCCTTCTCGGGACCGAGGAGCGTCTGCGCGCGATCATCAGCCAGAGCAAAGGGCTTTCAAACAAGGATCTCTCGCGGCTTGCGGATCAGCTGCAGTCGATCTGTGACAAATGGGGGAACTGAACAGCGTGTTCAAGGTAAGACTTTATTCAGACGGGTCCGCCCGGGGCAACCCGGACGGACCCGGCGGCTACGGAACCATACTTCAGTATGTGGATTCCGCGGGGACGCTGCACGAGCGGGAGTATTCCTGCGGATACCGGAGGACCACGAACAACCGGATGGAGCTGCGCGGCTGCATCGCGGGGCTTGAGAGACTCACGAAGCCCTGCGAGGTGGAAGTCTGGTCGGATTCCAGGTATCTTGTCGATGCCTTCAACCATCACTGGATCGACAGCTGGCAGAGGAAGAACTGGGACCGCGGGAAAAGCGGACCGGTGAAGAACATTGACCTGTGGAAGAGGCTCCTCAGGGCGATGGAGCCGCACAAGGTCACATTCCACTGGGTGAGGGGCCACGCGGGGCATCCGGAGAATGAGCGCTGCGACCGTCTCGCAGTCCGTGCGGCGGAAGGAACGGATCTCCGGGAGGACGCGGAAGATGAGGGATAGAAAACTGAACCGCCTGATCCTGCTGCTTCTTTTTCTGGGTCTCCTCGGGACGCTCTCTGTGAACCGAGCGCTGAGAGCCGCGGTGCTGAGGAGAGAGACCGCGGCGCAGTCAGCAGAGCTCCCGCATGAAAGCAGCGCGGGGGAGACCCGGACAGCGGAGCAGTCACGCGGGCAGGAAGCCGGGGAAGCGGAGGAGAACAGCTCCGATGCCGTGAACGCGGGGCCGGAGGCCTCCTACTCGCCTTCCGACGGGGGAAAATACGCGGAGTTCCAGAGAAAGTTCAGTGACACGGAGAACACGCTTTCCCGTATGCGGGAGCTTTCCTCTGACAACAAATCCGAGGCGGAAATAAGGAGCGAAGCAGCCTCGGAGCTCCGCTACTGGGAGACGCAGATGAATGCGCTCTACCAGACGCTCATGGAAATCCTTCCGGATGAGAAGGCGGCGGTTCTCTCGAGGGATCAGCAGGACTGGCAGAAGGAGCGCGAGGAGAAGGCGGCCAGGGCAGCGCAGAGCCCCGCCGATCAGAGCGGCGGAACGGAGTATACGCTGAGCCAGGCGGAGTCCACGCGGGCGCGCTCGTATGAGCTTCTCGAAAAGTACAGAAGTGAGCTGGAAGACATCCAGTGATGGAAGACATCCAGTGATGGAAGACAGGCAGGCAGAGGTCAGAAGCTGTTCTGGAAATAAGCCGGGCGGGCCAGAAGCCAGTGGAGCGCAGTAAGCTCTGGACAGAGGGGAAGTCCCTGTGCTAGAATCATTTTTTGTAGTCTGCGGCGGAAGGGCGCCGCGGAGATTCCGT
>CACXCJ010000067.1 GCA_902766175.1 uncultured Lachnospiraceae bacterium | reverse complement strand
TCAGGGGGCAAAAGGGGCAAAGTTTTTGAAGTCCATTGAGGTTTTCCCTTTCTGACCCCCAAAAGACCTTTGTTTTCAAGGCTTTTTGACGTTCTTCCTCTGAATATTTTTCTGAAGCCCCAAATTTTTGCCCCTTTTGCCCCCAAACGCAGATTCGGCTTTTCTGCTCAGTCGAATGGCGTTTCCTGCTCACCTACCGCCTCAAACTCCGGCTCCCGAAATGCAACTCCCTTGAATTTCTGAATTCCATGGACCTTCTTTGGCAGGTATCCCTTCCGCTTCATCTCTGTGAAGAACTTCGATTTGCCGAGCGGCTGTCTGCCGTTGTCTCTACAGTACTCGTCATACGCATCATAAGTGCTGCTCCTGTCGATCCAGGAACCTTCCCTTTCCTCCAGCCGTTCGCAGATGAATGCCATCACACTGTCCGAGGATTTCCTTGCCTCCTCTACACACCGTCTGCTGTTCTCGCTCTCTATGAGTGCCCCGTTCTGATAGAGCAGGGTCAGCGCCTGCATCGCCATCGCTATGACGTAGTCCATCTCCCCTGCAACTTTCTTTTTCAGCTGCGGATCCTTTTTCTGCGGCTTGTGGTTCATCTCCAGAATCAGGAGCCTTCGGTAGAATGCGTCCGACTTCTCCTCCACGTTGTCCGGCATTCCGTTGGAGGAGAAGAGGAGCTTTGCGTGGCTGAAGAACTGCAGGGCATCCTGTCCTTTCTTTTCGTAGAGGATCGAATCCTCTCCGACCGCTTTCTTGAGGACGTCGATGCTGTCCAACGCCTTGCAGGGAATGTCTCCGCAGGCATTCAGCAGTTTTCCGAAAAGGCCGGTAGCGTAGAATCTCTTGTTCAGATCCTGCAGAGAAATGCTGGAGCAGTTTCGGATACCGACCGCTTTCTGGAACAGGCTGATGATGACGGACTTTCCCGTTCCTCCCTCTCCAACCAGCATCAGAAACTTCTGCATCTTCGTATCCGTTGTCATGCAGTAGCCGAGGTATTCCCAGAACATCTCCTGTTCCATCGGATCAGAAATTGATGTCGCGAGATATTCCTTCACGGCTTCGCCGCCGGACAGCGCTTCCTCCATTTCTTCCGGATGGAACTCGTGCGGGATCTGATTGATCGAGAGGTATTTGGGGTCATGGGGAATCATCACCTGTCTCACAGGATCATAGTAGCCGTTCCGAAAATTCACCCATTCCGGCGGCAGGTTATAGAGATCGGAGAAGTGTTTCTGCACGCCGCTCTGCGAAAGAAGCAGGTCGAGGATCCGGCTGAGCGTCGGGCTCTTGATAAACTTCCGATAGATCCGCGACTGGATCATCGATTTCAGACGGACACCGCCAACGTCCTCCGCATAGACACCGTCCCGGTAAACATAGGGTGTGGAGCCGAGGACAAAGAAGGAAACCTTTGCGAGAATATCCTCCGCGATCTCAATATCCAAAACGGCCGTCGGTTCGCCGTCCTTTCCGAGAATGTGGAACCGGTCCAGTCCCGTTTCCTGTTTCGGTTTCCTCTCAAAACGGTCGATGAACTGCTCCAGAAGATCATGAAGCTCTCCCTCTGCTTCCGACTTTGCAAGATATTCACGGTCCTTGAACAGCCGCCATCCCTCCCGGTATTCGATGAAATTCGCCTTAAAGAATTCCGTCAGCAGGTCGTTTGCCTTCCTTGTGCTGCACGCCGGGACATACACATATGCTGACATCTCCGTTCCACGGAACTGGATTCCGGTCAGGTAGTCCAGAAATTCCTCCGGCGTGAAAAATGCTTCTTCGGCCTTTTCCGAAAGGAATACTGCATGGAATCCGGCAGCGATAATGTTCATGGCAAGGTCCATGCTGCTCACCAGATAGACATATTTCTGTTCCGGTTCCTGCGGCGGCGTCTTCATCAATTCTTCGAAATACGCTTTATTCATGACGCCGCCTCCTTCCGGAAATACACCTGAAAATGCAAATATCGTTGTAGCCTGCGCTTTCATTTGTTAGAATCAGTTTGTAGCATTCATACATAAGTGGCTGTCCCGCACCTGCGCCAACAGATGCATTCGGGGCAGTCATTTCTTTTTTATGGATCAATCGCTGTCCTCCTTCATCCCGTCCATCACCTTCAGAATCATCTGAAGCTCTATGAGTAGATCTTCCGGGACCTTTTCACCGGAATGTATTCTTGCGAGTTCCTCCGCAATCCTGCGCATCTCCAGCTTCAGTCCCCGAAATACTCTCGGATTTCCCTGCACTACAACTTCCATGTCCATAAGCCGTTTTGTGATGTAGTCCTGTTTGGTCAGTCCCGATATCCGAACGGCCGATTCAATCCTCGCATCTTCTTCCGGCGACACCCGGAATGCAACGACCTTGTTTCTCCATCTTCCCTGTGCATCCATGTTTTTAGCCGACATCTTTAGTTTTCCTCCTTCTCGACTGTATCCTTCCGCTCCTGATCCAGAAACTTTGCCATGTCATCCTGCTTTCCGGGAAACAAATGGGCATACCGCAGTGTAATCTTCTCCGCGCTGTGGCCGACCCGCTTTCCAATCTCAAAGGCGCTGAATCCGCTGTTGATGAGAAGTGATACGTGTGAATGCCGCAGGTCATGGACGCGGATTTTCTTGACTCCAGCCTGTTCGCTTCCGGATTTCATCGCCGTATACAGGCGGTGCTTGGTCAGTGGGAAGATCCGGTCATTCGGTCCGATGTGATAGAACTGTTTCAGGCAGTCCTGCATCTCGTCACACAGGAACTTCGGGATCTTTACCGTGCGGGTGCTGTAACTCGTCTTTGGGGTCTGAATGATGTCACGGGTTCCGATTCTCTGGTAGTTCTTGTCAATCCGAAGTGTCTGCTTTTCAAAATCAAAATCCGACGGCGTAAGTGCCAGCAGCTCTCCCTCCCGGATACCGCTCCAGTAGAGGACTTCAAATGCGTAGTAGAAGATCGGCCTGTCCATCATCACTTCCGCAAACTTCAGGTATTCCTCCTTCGTCCAGAACTCCATTTCACGGCTCTCCTCTGCGCCGATCCCGCCGGCGCGCTGTGCCGGATTGATCGGCAGCTCGTAATACTTCATGGCGTGGTTGAAGATGGCGCTGAGCTGCGCATGGATTGTCTTCTGAAAGGTCTTTGAAATCGGTTTCCCATTCGCGCTTTTCAGGTCAATGATGGCGTTCTGCCAGTCGACCACATCCTTCGCGGTAATGTCACAGAGCCGGCGTTTGCCCAGATACGGGAGGATCTTGGTCCGAATGATGTTCTCCTTCGTGATCCACGTTGTCTCCTTGATTCGCGGGCGAATGTCCGACTCATACAGCGCACAGAAGCTCTCCAGCGTCATGTTGATATCCGCCTTTTTCTTCAGGACAAACTGCGCCTCATAGTCCTGCGCTTCTCTCTTGGTGGCAAATCCTCTCTGGCATTTCTGCTTGCGGTTCCCCTGCCAATCGGTATAGCGCACCATGACATACCAGCCGTTTCCATTCTTGTTCTTATAAACCGGCATCAGCGTTCCTCCTCTCGCGTTCCGTAGATGTGATCGAAGAAAAATTTACTGTCGATCCTTCCGTTGATGACAATGCAGCCCTTTTTCTCCAGTTCCCTGTTCATCTGGCGGATCAGCTTGTAGGCATACGGCACGGAAACCTCCATCAGCTCCGCAACCTCCTCCGCTCTCAAAAACATTTTTTCGCTTCGCACCATTCTGTTCTCCTTTCTTTTTTCTAACCTGTTTAGGATAGTTTTGATTATATCGGCTGTCGCCGCACTTGTCAACATATCTATACTGTTTGAGTTAGAATTTATTTTTCTTATTCATACGGTTTAGTTTATCTTGTCTTCCGGCATCTCTTATGCTATGCTCTAACCAGAATGATTTAGAAAAGGAGATGATTCTATGGCGCTAGGCGAACGAATCAACTTTTTCCGCCGGAAAAACAATATGACAATGAACTATCTCGGCAGGCTTCTCGGATTTGCCCCCAAATCTGCCGATGTCCGGATCGCACAGTACGAAAAGGACCAGAAGACGCCCAAGGATGATCTGATCAATCAGCTCGCAGAGATCTTCAAGATTTCTCCCCGCGCCCTGAAGGTGCCGGATATCGACACCAACGACGGTCTGATGCATACCCTGTTTGCCCTGGAGGACATCTACGGAATATACGCCGATGAGATCGACGGGGAACTCTGCCTCCGTCTTAACAAGCAGGTCACGCAGCCGGGTTCGCCTCTCTGGGATTCCATCCAGGCATGGGCAGACGAGAAAGACAAGCTAAAAAGCGGGGCAATCTCTCTGGATGAGTACGACAGCTGGCGCTACAACTACCCGAGAGATGATCATTCCCAGATCCATGCGCATGTAATGCCGCAGGAACTCTCCGATGCGATCCTCGAAGGGCTGCAGAACGGAGAGCTTACCGTGCAGGAAAAGCCCGTCAAGCGAAAGACCCGTAAGAATTTCCAGCGCAAAGGGTTTCCGGATCAGCAGTCCGGAGAATGAACATACATGAAAGCCCAGTGTTACCGATTACGCCGGACAAGGTTAAATCCATACAAAAAGAGCAGGTATCCTGCTGAACACTCCGTTCAGTAAGACCCTGCTCTTTCCATTTCTGTCCGCACCCGCAAACCGCGGGTATCACAGAAATCATTGCAGAATAGCTGCTGTTATCAATTTGTTATCAAATCACATCCTGAGAGCTCAGAAATGGCGGAAATACGCCATTCTTCGCCCGATTTTCATTATTC
>CACXCJ010000066.1 GCA_902766175.1 uncultured Lachnospiraceae bacterium | reverse complement strand
GCGGACGGCGAATTCGAGGAGCGGCTCGCCGACCGCAAGCTCACGCTGGTGGCAGATCTCCCGAAGAAATCCATCCTGATCCGCGCCGACGGCCAGCACCTGTGGCGGGTTCTGGAAAATCTCTACAACAACGCCTGCAAGTACGCGGCGCCCGGCTCCCGTGTCTACGCGGACATGGAGGAAGCTGACGGCCTTGTGACCTTCACCCTGAAGAATATCTCGGCGCAGCCGCTGAACATCAGCCCGGAGGAGCTCACAGAGCGCTTCGTGCGCGGCGACGCCTCCCGGACCACCGAGGGAAGCGGCCTCGGGCTCTCCATCGCGAAATCTCTCACAGAGCTGCAGGGCGGAACCTTCCGGATCGTGATCGACGGCGACTACTTCAAGGCGAGCGTCACGTTCCGGACGCTCTGACGGCGGTCCAGAGGGAAACCCCGTCCTCAACGGTCTCCTTCACAAGATCTCTCTCCTGCATGTACTGAAGGCAGGCACTCGTCTTGAACCAGATGAGGATGCAGGAGCTTCTCTGCTCGTCCGTGAGATGCTTGCCGTAGCGCCCGTAGGCCCGCATGGCGACGCCGCGGATGCTGAGCGGTCCCTCCGTGTGGCGGAGGATGTCATACATGATGGAACACTTGTCCAGGTAGTTCTGGACGGCACAATCCACCTCCTCCTCCGGATGCCGGAACGGCTTCCCGTGTCCCGGAATAAAGAGGCAGTCCGCATACTTGTGCTTTACCGCGCGGAGCGAGTCGAGATAATCGTCCAGCGCATTCGGGTAGTTTCCGGAGTCACTCACGATCGGAGTGACTCCGTGCACCAGAACATCCCCGCTGAACAGAACCTTCTTTTTCTCCTCCCAGAGGCCCATGTGGCCGACCGTGTGTCCCGGAAGCGGCACGGTCTTCAGGTGATAGTCCCCGTAGGAGACCTCTGTGCCCGGCGGAAGCGGCTTCCAGCGGAATTTCCAGCAGTCCTCGAAGCCCGCGGTGAAGGCGTCCGCCGCCTTCCAGAATTCCCGGTAGGTCTCGTCCGAGGAGAGCTCCAGGCCGATGTAGCGGAACAGCTTTTTCCTGAGCTGCGGATGCAGGATCTCATGATTAATCTGTTCCTCCGAGACCGCCATGTCCGCAGGATTCAGATAGACGTCCGCGCCGAGCTCATTCAGGAGATGTGCCTGTCCCACGTGGTCCCGGTGCGTGTGGGTGATGATGCAGTCCAGCTTCTCCGGGTCCAGATTCAGCTCGCGGAGATCCTTCAGAAGGATCGTCCTGCTCTCCGGATCCACGGTCTCCGGCAGACCGGCGTCCACCAGGAGGCTTCTTGAACCGTTCTTTCCCGGAATAAACGAGTAGTTCAGGGTCTGCACGCCGAAAAAGCCGGTGTCGACCTGATCCACGAAGAGGCCAGGCAGTATTTCCTTCAGCATTTCGTCATTCCTTTCCGTCAGCGAGAACCATGCGCACCGCGCCGTAGATCCCTGCGTCATTTCCGAGTGTCGCGAGAACCACGTCTGCGTGATTCTGGGAAATCGTCGTGTACTGCCGGAAATACTTCTGGATTTTATCGATGAGATAGCTGCCCGCGCGGGACACGCCGCCGCCGATGATGAAGACCTCCGGGTCCACGGTGACACAGACGTGGGAAATCGCAATTCCCAGATAGCGGGCCACCGTCTCCATCACGGCATCCGCCATCGGATCCCCCGCACGCCCCAGATCGCACACATCCTTCGCGGTAATCTTCTCCCCGAACTCCCGCATCCTGGTGGGCGCGCTGCTGTTCTCCATCGCGCGCTTCGCCTCCCGCACGATCCCGGTCGCGCTCGCGACCTGCTCAAGGCATCCGCGGCCGCCGCAGTTGCAGACCTCCGTCTCCCCGTCGCGGACATGCATGTGTCCGACTTCCCCGCCGATTCCGTGGTGTCCGTTCAGAATCTTTCCCCCGAGGATGACACCGCCTCCGACACCTGTGCCGAGTGTGAACAGAACCGCATCCTGCACGCCGGCTCCGCCGCCCTTCCAGGCTTCTCCGAGTGCCGCGGCATTCGCATCATTGCCGATCTCAACGCGCACGCCGTCAAGAAGCCCGGAGAGCTCCCTCGCCGGGTAGCGCTTCTTCCAGTGGAGATTCACACAGACCTCCACGAAGCCGTCCGGCTGGACCGGCCCCGGAACCGCCATTCCGATGCCGGCGAGATCGGTGAGCGAAAGGCCGTCGGCTGCCATCTCCCTGCGGATCGATTCGGCGATGCCGCGGATGACATTTGCGCAGTTGTCCGTCCGGTCCGTGGGAATTTTCCACCGCCTCAGGAGCTCTCCCTCCCCGGAAAAAAGCCCGAATTTGACTTCTGTTCCGCCGACATCAACCCCGATGCCTCTTTTTCCCATCCCAGATTTCCTCCATACGTGAGAGTGAACCGGCCGGACTATGAATCCGCCGGACAGAGCAAAAATAAGCCGCGCAGAACCGGAACCGAGGTTCTGCACAGGAATCCGTCCGCTCCTCAGCGGAGCCGCACGCCCTTCAGATTGGACGGCCCCGCCATCAGAAATTCGCCGGGCAGGGCACCGTTCCGCATCGCCGATACCGCAAAGTCCAGCGGACCGCGGAACTTCAGGACTCCCGACGTGTTGTAGATCATGCCGAAATTCGACGAGAGAAGAAAAATATTCTCCCCCTCGATCGATGCGCTCAGGTAGTTGTCATCAAACGCTCTCTCAAAGACCTTTGTGCCGTCCGCCCGGTAGAGCTCGAGCCGGTACTTCTCCTCGCCCGCCGAATTGTCCAGAATCACCCCCACGTGATCCCTGTCGTAAAAGAGCGAGCGGATCTCGTCGGTCTCATCCACCTCGCGGATCAGCTCCGGAGAGGCGAGGTTTCTCGAGGAGAAAAAGGTGAGCCCCGCGGTCGATGCCGCAAAGGAGTAGGGATTTGAGAGGTAGTGCACCTCCGCAATCAGGCTGTCCGCATACGGGGCGTCAAATCCGCCGACCAGGCGCGTCGGAATGTTTTTTCCGATCTCCGAGAAATCATAGAACACAACCCGCCCGCCGAGATTTCCGCCGCCTATGGAGGCGTATCCCGCCATGAGGCGCGTCCCGTCGTCTGAAAGCGCGATCCCTGTCGGGTAGCCGTCCCCCGAGAGAATCGTGCGGATCGTGATGTCGATCGTGCTCCCGTCCTTATCCAGAAAACGGATATAGCTCGAGGACGCATCCTCCTCCACCACCGCCGTCACGCCGATTCCGGAGACCGCTGCCTTCGTGAGCGGCAACGTGGATGCCGCCTCTCCCGTCTTCCCGCGGCTGTCATAAATCCGGATATCGTTTCCCATGCAGTCCGCGATCACCGCGTAGCTCCCGTTCACACTGACAATCGGGTTTTTCATGGCGTAGGTATCCACCCACTCCTCGGAACCGTTTCCCGAGAGACAGGTCACCCCGTCCTTCGAGTACTTCAAGAAGCCGGAGCCGAACGGCTCATATCCCACCAGGCTTCCCTCGCTCAGGTCCTTCTGCCAGGACACCGCGTAGGAATCATATCTCCGATAGCGGTGCATGAGCCAGAGCGCGGCAGCTGCGGCAGCGAGAATCACTGCCGCAGCGATCAGAAGCCTCCTGCGTCTCCGCTTTGCCGCGCGGATTCGGGCGCGGAGGAGGGCTTCGTCATATTCCCGCCCGCCCGATTCCGGCACCGGGCGGATATTTCCGGTTCTGTTTCCTGTTCCTGCCATTGCTCAGTCCTGCTCGTCCTGTTCTCTCCGAAATTCCCCGATCGCGTCGGAAAGGTTCACGGCGGTCCCTGCCTCCATGATCTGAGCCAGTGCGTCGATCCGCTCCTCCGTCATAAACTCATGGCCGAGATATACCTCATACTTGTCGGAGGCCTCGAGGGATTTCTCCTGGCGCGCCCTGCTGGTTTCCTGAAGCTTCCGGAGCGTCACAGAGTGGGCGCTCTCCAGCTGCTCGATCCGCGGCCGCGCGTTCTGTGTGAGCTCATCCGTCAGGATCTGCTTCGTCACGGTCTCGAACTGATTCAGCGCCTCCTGCTTCTTCTGCTTCGCTTCGTCGAGATTCTGGCGGATCTTGGCGATCTCATCGTCGTAGGACGCGAGATCATATTTGTCCTCGCTCTTGTCCCGGCTGATGCTGCGGGAGATCTTCTTCACGGTCTTCCTGTTGGCGGCGATCTTATCGAGGATCTCCCTCCCGGCCTTCAGGGAATCGAGATAGTGCACCTTTGATGCGCTGCCGACCGCCGTGTAAAGCCCGCCGAACACCACGATGTCAGCGATGTAGATGAGAATCAGGAAGAACGTCCGCCGGAACGCCTCCGGCAGAAGAAGGAAGTAGATGCCGCACGGAATCGCGGCAAAACAGATGGCAATGAACAGAAGCAGGACCAGAAACTGGCTGAATTTATGCGGAAAATAGAGTGCATAGTACAGTCTTGTGCGGAAGATGCCGGGCACGCCGTTCTTCTGGAAAAGCTCCTTTGCCTCTTTCTTCAGGGCGCGGTTTTCCTCGAGGTACGGCTTCGTCTCCTCCTTGATCCGCTCCTTCATGCCGAGATTCTTCGCGCGCTCTCTCCTGGAAGAAGCCCGCTTCATCTCCTCATTCGCCTTCGAAATCTGTGTGTCGTAGGTCGTGCTGATCTCCGAGACTCTCTTCTTTAAGGTGGAGTCGATGGTTTCCTTCAGCGCCCGTTTTTCAGCCTCGAGATCTGCCCGTTCCCGGTTCTCCTGCTCCTTCAGCTGCTCCTCTTCCTTCTTCAGGGCTTCCGTCTCCGAGATGACTGTCTTCGCACCCTCAAAAAAGGAGCGATAATCCGCAATAGGCTCTGCCATACGTGCTTCCCTTTCTGCATTGAAGAATTTTTCCGGATCCGTTATGATAAAACACGGCAGCGCAAGTGCGTCCTGCAGGAGGTGCCATGTTTCGTCTCTGGGGAAAATGCATGAAAAACAATCATCTGGTCCGCGATCTCGTAATCGAGGACCCGGACTATTCCAAAAGCCGCACCCGCATGGTCCTGGACGCGGTCTCCGCGCTCTGCCGCTCCTTTGACCTCGCCGAGCCGATCTGGCTCGACAGCAACATCCGGGAGTTTCAGCGCCTCTCGCGCACCCGCTTCACCCAGGATTCCTTTCTGGAGCCGCTGGAGTTCGACTACCTCGAAATACGCGTGATCGAGGAGTGAATCCGCTCCCCGCGCTGCGCCCTCTCTAAGCCCTGCTGCGGCGCGGCAGTCCTCTCATAATTCCCTCACCATAGCCAGTGTGAGGCGGCGGAAATGCTCGATCGCAGCTTCCTGGAAGGTCTCGTACTGGACGGACGCACTGCCGTCGGCCTTGTCCGAGATCGCCCGGATAATGAGGAACGGGACGCGGTTCAGGTGCGCAATCTGCGCGATCGCGGCCCCTTCCATCTCGCAGCACCACGCGCCGAACTGCTCCGAGATCCGCTTCTTCACCTCCGCGCTGGAGACGAAGACATCGCCGCTCGCGACGCGGCCGCGGAAGACCCGGATCTCAGGGTTCACCTCTCGGCAGCTCTTCTCTGCGAGGTCCAGAAGCCTCCCGTCCGCCTGAAAGAAACTGGTGTCCAGCCGCGGGATGACCCCCGGCTCATAGCCGAAGCCCACACAGTCAAAATCGTGCTGCACCGCGTCAGTCGAGAGGACGATGTCGCCGATGTTGATCTCCTCCCGGAGACCTCCGGCGATGCCCGTATTCAGAAGCAGCTCCACCTCGAAGCGGTCCACGAGAATCTGTGCGCACGCCGCGGCGTTCACCTTTCCGATTCCGGAGCAGACCACCGTGCAGTCCTTCCCCTCCAGTGTCCCCCTGAAAAAGACCATCCCGGCGTGTTCCTCCTTCGATACGCCTCTCATGGCGTCCTTCAGGCCGGTCACTTCCTCTTCCATGGCTCCGATAATTCCGATCATTGCAATTTTTCCTTTCTGCGTCTACAGTATAAAATATTGTACGCTTTCTCCGGAGGTTCGTCCATGAAAAAAATCATTCTGACCGGCGGCGGAACCGCGGGCCACGTCACCCCGAACATCGCTCTCATCCCGCGGCTTGAGGAGCTCGGGTATGAGATCCTCTATGTCGGCTCCTATGAGGGAATGGAGAAAAAGCTCATCGAGCACGCCGGCATCCCCTACCGCGGAATTTCCTCTGGAAAGCTCCGCCGCTACTTCGATCTGAAGAACTTCACGGACCCCTTCCGCGTCCTGAAGGGCTTCGGGGAGGCTTCCCGCATTCTCTCAGAATTCCAGCCGGACATCGTCTTCTCGAAGGGCGGATATGTCTCGGTCCCCGTCGTCAGGGCGGCCGGCCTGCGGCACATCCCCGTCATCATCCACGAGTCGGACATGACGCCCGGGCTCGCGAACCGGCTGAGCTACGGCGCAGCCACAAAAATCTGCTGCAACTTCCCGGAGACTCTCTCCCTCCTGCCGAAGGACAAGGCAGTTCTCACCGGCTCCCCGATCCGCGCGGAGATTCTCTCCGGAAGCCGTGAGCGCGGCCGCTCTCTCACCGGTTTCCCGGAGGAGAAGCCGGTTCTTCTCGTGATCGGCGGAAGCCTTGGAAGCCGCGCGGTAAATGCCGCCGTCCGCGGCGCCCTTCCCGAACTGCTGGAACACTTTTCCGTCCTGCATCTCTGCGGAAAGGGAAACTGCGCCCCCTCCCTCGACGGCACGCAGGGCTATCTTCAGTACGAGTACGTGTCAGACGACCTCAAGGATTTCTTTGCGCTCGCGGATCTCATGATCAGCCGCGCGGGAGCGAACTCCATCTGCGAAATTCTCGCGCTCCGGAAGCCGAACGTCCTGATCCCGCTCTCTGCGAAGGCGAGCCGCGGCGACCAGATCCTGAACGCCCGCTCCTTCGAAAAGCAGGGCTATTCCTGCGTCCTCGAGGAAGAGGATCTCACCAGGGAGTCCCTTCTTGACGCCGTGAAGGAGACCTGGGAAAAGCGGGCGGAATACATCGAATCCATGGAAAAAAGCCCCGCAGGCAATGCGGTGGAGCGCATCACCTCCCTGATCGACGAGACGGTCAGCGCGCGCAGGAAAGAAAAAGAAGGCTGATCCGTGACCATTCTTCTCTCCGTTCCGAACAGCACCGGCCAGGAGACGCTGTCTGTCCCGGTGGTCCGCTCCCGGCGCCGCACGATTTCCATCCAGATTTGTCCCGATCTCTCTGTGTCGGTCCGCGCGCCGAAGGGCATTCCTGAGGCAGAAATCAGGGCGTTCGTCAGAAGCCGCCTTCCCTGGATTGTGCGTACCCGCCGGAAACTGGCGCGGGACGCCGGCTCTCTCTCCGGCATCCCGCCGCTCACGCCGGAGGAGCTTCTCGCCCTCACCGCGCGCGCAAGGAGGGACTTTCCGCCGCGGATCGCCCTGTTTGCCGCACAGATCGGCGTCTCCTTCGGCCGCATCACGATCCGCCACCAGAAGACGCGCTGGGGCAGCTGCAGCGCGAAGGGAAACCTGAACTTCAACTGCCTTCTTCTGCTCACGCCGGAAAAAATTCAGGATTACGTCATCGTCCACGAGCTCTGTCACAGGAAAGAGATGAACCATTCCCGCGCCTTCTGGAGCGAGGTGGAGCGTGTCCTGCCGGACTACCGGGATTCCCGGACATGGCTCCGGGAGCACGGCCCGGGGCTTGTGCGCCGCCTGCCGGAATCCGGTTAAGCCCGCCGGAGGCGCGGCGGCTGTCCTCTCCTGCCTCGGAGAAAGAGGCCCGCGAGAAGAAACCCCGCCGCGAGGCCGCCGATGTGCGCGGAGCTGTCCACGGTCCGGTCAGTGAGGCCGAAGAGAACCGAGAGCCCCGCGAGGAGCGCCACCTGCCGCGTGCTGAGATCCCCGAGCCTCCCGCGATTCCTCATGAGGGCATAGAGCAGTCCCCCGATCACGCCAAACAACGCGCCGCTCGCCCCCGCGCTCACCGCATACGTCCCGCGGAGAAGATCCCACGCGAGGGAACAGAGATTCCCGCACACCGCACAGAGCAGATAAAAGAAGAGATAGCGCACATGCCCCATCTCCCGTTCCAGGTGATCTCCCAGAAGGAAGAGAAACAACATGTTGTTTGCGATGTGCTCGATTCCGAAGTGAAGAAACGCTGCGGTGACAAGGCGCCAGTACTGTCCGGCCTCCACAATCAAAGGCGCGAAGACGGCGCCAAAGCGAAGCATATTGTCCGTACTCTCACTTCCGCCGTGTGTCTCCACCCAGAGAAACACCAGGATATTTGCTGAAATCAGCGCCAGATTCACCGGCGCTGTTTTTCGATACTGCGTGAAATCCTCCATGCCAGAGCAGGTCTTTCGTCAGAGAGCGCTGCGGATCTGCTCCGCGATTTTTTTCTGCTCCTCCGGATCCGCCGTTCCCTGCTTCCAGGTCACCATGGACGGACCGCCCTCATAGCGCGGGATAATGTGGATGTGAAAGTGGAACACGGTCTGTCCCGCTTCGACGCCGTTGTTCTGCACGACGTTAAAGCCTGCGCAGCCGAGCGCCTTTTTCATGGCAGCGCCGACTCTGCCCGCCAGAAAGAACGCCTTCCCGAGCACCTCCTCCGGCACCTCCGTGATGTCCTTATAGTGCTCCTTCGGAAGCACCAGCGCATGTCCCTTCGCGGCCGGCCCGAGATCGAGAATCACACGGAATTCTTCGTCCTCGTAAACAGCTGTCGAGGGAATTTCCCCCGCTGCGATTCTGCAGAAAATGCAGTCCTGATCCTTCATATTTCCGACACCTCCATTGACCGGGTCTCTGCCCGGAGCTGTTTTGTTTCCCTGTCCGTATACAGTATAGCAGATTCGGACAGTCCGGAAAAAGTCTGTCTGAATTTTTCAAATCTCCCTGAACCTTTTCCGAACTCCCCCCGTCCTTGTTTCTGGAAAGCGAAAGGAGCAGACATGAAGGATCTGGGTGCGCTGTATGAAAAGATTCACGGAAAGCTCACGCTGGAACTCAGCGAGCTGAGAAGCGTGAGCGACCGCAGTCTCTATCAGATGATCGATGAGGAGATTGCCGGTGCGGAGCGGGAGCACTTTCTCTCCGCCGCCGAAAAAATATCGCTCCGCTCCTCCCTGTTCAATGCCTTCCGCCGTCTGGACATCCTCCAGGAACTCGTAGATAGAAAAGACATCACCGAGATCATGGTGAACGGAAAAAACGAGATCTTCGTCGAGTGCAGGGGCCGCGTCAAAAGGTGGGACCGGAGCTTCAGAAGTGACGAACAGCTTGAGGATATGATCCAGCAGATCGTGAGCCGCGTAAACCGCGTCGTAAACATCTCGACGCCGATCGCGGACGCCCGTCTGGAGGACGGAAGCCGTGTTCACGTCGTGCTTCCGCCCATCAGTCTGGACGGACCCTGTGTCACAATCCGGAAATTTCCCGAAGTGATCACCATCGAGAAACTGATCTCCTACGGATCTGTGACTCCGGAAGCCGCCGCATTTCTGAAGAAGCTCGTACAGGCAAAGTACAACATTTTCATCAGCGGCGGCACCAACTCCGGAAAGACGACCTTTCTGAATGCGCTCTCGGCCTTTATTCCCGACGATGAGCGTGTCATCACCATAGAGGACTCGGCGGAGCTTCAGCTCCGGCACATCAAGAATCTGGTCCGCCTCGAGACGAGGGAAGCAAATCCCGAGGGCGAGGGCGCCGTCACCATCTCGGACCTGATCCGCGCAAGTCTCCGCATGAATCCGGACCGGATCGTCGTAGGCGAGGTCCGCGGCGGGGAGGCGCTGGACATGCTGCAGGCCATGAACACTGGACATGACGGCTCTCTGTCCACCGGACACGGAAATTCCCCGAAGGACATGCTGTCACGCCTCGAGACCATGGTGCTCTGCGGCGCAGAGCTTCCGCTCGCCGCAATCCGGAATCAGATTTCGGGCGCACTTGACATCATGATCCATCTCGGGCGGCTCAGGGACCACAGCAGACACATCCTTTCCATCACAGAAGTCGGAGGCTGCATCAATGGGGAAATTCAGCTCAATGAACTTTATGCATTTCATGAAAAAGCCGGCGCCGGGCGCCGCGACAGGGTCGAGGGAGCGCTCGAGAAGGTCGGAGAGCTTAAAAACCGCGCAAAGCTTGTCTCCGCAGGCATCGAATTATGAGGAGTACCACCTCGCCCCGGCGGAATATCTGAAGTACCTGCTGGAAGCCGCCGCCGCAGACGCCGCGCTCTCCTTTGTCTTTTACCGGAGCGTCCTGGTCTTTCTGCTCTTCCTGCCGGCAGCATTCTTCTACCCCTTCTACAAGAAACGGGAGCTGATCCCCGCGAGGAAGCGAAGGCTCCTTCTGCAGTTCCGCGAGGGCCTCTCCGTACTGTCCGGATCCCTGAGCGCCGGATACTCCATCGAAAACGCCCTGCAGGAGAGCATCGGTGAGCTCTCGATGATCTACGGAAAAAACAGCCTGATCGTCAGCGAATTTTCCTATCTCTCGCATCTCGTCTCCATGAATGTGCCGATTGAAAAGGGAATGGATGAGCTGGCGGACCGCTCCGGAATCGAGGACATCCGAAATTTTGCGCGGGTCCTCCGGATCGCAAAGCGGAGCGGCGGAGAACTGGTATCCGTCATGAACCGCACGGCACAGACGATCGGCGACCGCATCCAGGTCAAGGAGGAAATCCTGACAATGACTGCGTCGCGGCGCTACGAGCAGAAAATCATGAACGCGGTCCCTATCCTTATCATTCTCTACATCGATTTTTCCTCCCCCGGCTTTTTCACTGTCATGTATTCCTCCGTTCCGGGAAGAATTGTCATGACCGTCTGCCTCGCGCTCTACCTGTTCTCGATCCGTCTCGCAGAGAACATTCTGAATATCCGCCTCTGAGACGCTTTCTGCCGGCTCACAGGGATATTACAGCATTTCCCTCCCCTTCTCATATCTCACATTCTCTCCGGCCCACATTTCCTGTCGGATCACACACAGAAATTCCAGCATTTTCAGGAGAACTCATGCTCGTTCACAAAACGCCTTCCCACAAATTTCTGCGGAATCTCTCCCGGCTGCCCGAAAAAAAGCCGGATGCTCCGGCCTGCCGCAGCATTTCCTCCCGGATCCTGAGGTTCCGCCCTCAGATTTTCTGCATCGCCGCTGGCATCCTCCTCTTTCTTCTGGCTTCCAGATACGCGGGGGATCCGCCCGACCTCATCAACGGAAATTATCTCCGGCGAAGCGGCTACGGAGAACGCACCTCCCACTATTCGGTCACAGTCGAGGGCCTGGAGGACAAGCCGCTCACAATAGACATTCCCGTCTCTCCCCGGACTTACGAGGAGGAGGAACTCCCCGCCGTCTTCGCAGCCTGCATGGACGAGCTCTCTGTCACGATTCTGGGCAGCAACCCCTCGGCGGCCGAGGTCTCGGAGGATCTCATTCTTCCCTCCTCCGTCGAGAAATACGGCATCCGGGTCAGCTGGAGCTCCGGGAACCCGGAGCTCCTCGGCTCCTATGGCACCGTGAAGAACGAGGACCTGACGGAGCCGGCGGATGTCACCCTCAAGGCGTGTCTGAGCGATGCGGAGGGAAAGCTAAGCGAATGCTATGTCCTCCCGCTCACGATTCTCCCGAAGACACTGACCCCTGAGGAAAAGCAGAAGAGAGAGTTCCTCTCATATCTCTCTGAAAATGACGCGGCCCAGTCCGCGGATCCCGGCCTCTCACTCCCTGAGACCTACAACGGAAGGAAGCTCCGCTACAGCCAGAAGCCCCGGCAGAACTGGTCCATCTTTCTCTTTCTCGGACCCGCCGCTGCTCTTCTGCTTCTGCTCCGCGACAGACAGAATGCGGAGACGGATGAGAAAAAGCGGCAGCGGCAGCTGCTTCTCGACTATCCGGAGATCGTCTCAAAATTTCTGGTCTTCATCGGCGCCGGGATGACAATCCGGCTCGCATGGGAGAGCATCGTGGAGGACTACGAGCTGGACCGGAAGCGCGACCCGGCGCACTTTCCCGTCCATTATGCCTATGAAGAAATGGAGAAATCGCTCGCAAGGCTGAAAACCGGCGCCGGGGAGGGAAAGGCCTACCACGAATTCGGCCGCGCATGCGGTCTCCGGCAGTACATGAAATTCTCCGGCATTCTGGAGCAGAACCGCAGAACAGGCCTCTCCGAGATCCGCATCATTCTGGGAAACGAGATGGATCAGGCCTGGGAGGAGCGGAAAAACATGGCGCGCCGCCTCGGAGAAGAGGCGAGCACGAAGCTCCTCGGACCGCTCTTTCTCATGCTGATTATCGTTATGGTCATGATCATTGTACCGGCCATGCTCTCCTTCTGAGAGCACAGCGCGCAGCCGGTTCTTTGATAAAGCCGGAGCTCTGGCATCCGCAGACGGCATTTCGGGACAGCATCATGAGCCGCGGCAGCCCCGGGAACAGTGTCCTGCATCAGTATCACGGAATAGTATCTCGCACAGCATCTGGAAACAGCATTGCAGAACCATCTCAAAAAAGGAGCAGACAAATGAATATGGAATTAACGCACGGCGCAGAGGATTTTTTGTCAGATGAGAGCGGCATTTCGACGATTGAACTCGTCCTGATTTTAGTCGTCCTCATCAGCCTCGTTCTGATCTTCAAATCAAGCATCACGGATCTCCTCAACACGATCTTTGGCCAGATCAATTCGCAGGCCGGGGAAGTTTACGGAAAATGAAACGCAGCGGATCCGTCACGGTCTTCCTCGCACTTGCTCTTACCTGCTGTTGTGCCCTGACTCTGGCGCTCACTGAGAGCGCCAGAACAGCGGGCGTCAGATTTTATGTCCGCAGCATGGCGGACTCGGCGGCAGATTCCTGCTTTTCCAGATACCACACCGGTCTCTGGGAAAATTACCGCCTTCTCGGACGCCCGGACCGCGGAGAAAACGAGTGCAGACAGGATCTTGAAAACTTCATGAATCCCTACATCAAAAACTGCGGCTGGTACGCGCTTTCTCCTCCGGAGGTCGCGATTACCGGGACCGATCCGCTCACCGGGAACGGAGGCGTGTGGTTTGAACAGGAAGTGAAGGACTACTTGAAATATGGCTGGATCAATCTGAACTTCACGCCCGATTCCGCCGGAAAGCTCTGGAAACAGGTGCACGAAGCGCAGATCATGGACTCCATCATCACGGACTACGGCCTGAACAGCAGCTCGGCAGCGGATATGGAGAAGGCACTCATGCGGATCCAGGAAAATCTGGATAAACAGGACCGCCTGAAACGCGAGGCGCGCTCGGAGCTTCTGGACGGGGATAATGGCGCCTTTCAGCGCACGGCCTCCGCTCTGGAAGCCTGTGTCAGAGAACTTCCCTCCATGATCGAAAAATACGACCTCAGAGCGGATCAATTCAGCACAGAGCTCTCGGAAATCGGGACCGCACACGCGGAAGAGCTTTCCGAGCTGGAACCGGAGAACCGGAAAGCCGTCGAGGAGCAGGCAGCCGCCGCCCGCGCGTACGCGGACGCCGAGGGAAGCCGGCGCCTTGAGATCGATTCCCTGGATGACAACAATGACTGTGAACTCGCGGCGATTCAATCCGTCCGCGCATACGCGGACGAGACGGAGGAATACATCGAGGAAGCAGAGGACGATGACGAGGACGACGGAGACGGAATTGATGAGGAAGCGCTCTGGGCGGCCGTCGCCGATGCCTGGGACAATGTGCGTATCCCGGTCCTCAATGTGCCGCACGGGATCGCGGAGGAGCGCGAGGAAAATCTCTTTGAATCTGTCCTGAATCTCGTGAAAAACGACCATCTCGCGCTCGCACTTCCGCCGGACCGCACACTGCCATCCGGAAAGATTGACCTCTCGGAATTTCCCTCGAACACGGAGGCACCTGTCTCCTCCGCTAAAAACAGCGGAGGAAGCGCCCTGCTTCGCTCACGGGGACAGGCGGATGATGCGGACAGAATTCTCCCTCTCGGAGATGCCGGGGATCTCGTCACGGCCGCCGCGGTCATCGAGTATATGGGTGAATATCTCCCCAGCTTTACGGACCGCGCGGAAACCCCCGTCTCCTGCCAGCTGGAGTACGCGCTGAACGGAAAGGACACGGAGGAACAGAATCTCGCCTCCGCTGTAAACCAGATTCTTGCCGTCCGCATCGCCCTGAACTTCATGTACATTCTGACCACTCCGGCTCTAAGGGAGCAGGCGCAGGCCAGCGCCGCGGCAATCGCATCCGTCTCCGGCATTCCGGTGCTGTCCTCGCTGATTCAATGCCTCATCACCGCGGCGTGGGCGAGAGCCGAAGCGCTGATGGATCTGCGGCTCCTCCTCGAAGGGAAAAAATCAGCCCTCTACAAATCGCAGGATTCCTGGATGACTAACCTGCCGGACGTTCTGAGCATCGCCTCCGCGAGGAAACTGCCGGAGGAAAAGCTCCGGGAAACGCCGGGCGGCATCAGCTACGAGACTTATCTGAAATTTCTGTTGTTCACGAGAAGCTCGGCACAGAGGGATTTCCGGACCATGGATATGATTCAGTCCACACTCTGCAGCGCGGAGCCGGATTTCCGCATGAAGAACTGCATCTATGGCATGCACGCGGAGGTCACGTGTGAGTCGAAGCATCTTTTCACCGGGCTCGGAATCGTCTCCTCCCCCGGCGCGCCGGTCGGAGCCTTTCCGATCCGCGTCCGGACTGTCAAGGCCTACTAGGCAGCCGCCGGGCTTCCGGCCCTGTCCTCCTGAGAAGAAGAAACGGGATGAAAGAACACACACTTCCAATCAATCAAAATCCCCCAGATAAAAAACCGAAAATGGCTCTCCAGGTACATGACCGGCTTACCCGTTTTCTTCTCATTCTCAGAAGGGCAGCGCCGGGCGTCCGGAAGCATGAGGCCAGCCTCACGCTCGAAGCCGCCCTTGTACTGCCACTCTTCCTTTTCGCCATGTATCTGCTCATTCTCCCGATGCGGATCATGGACACCTCGCGCGCCATGCAGGAGATCTGTGAAAATGCCTGCATGGACGCAGCCGAGGGGTTCTACCTGAAGGAGCTCGCTCTCAGGCGGGCCTCGGAAGAGGACAGCGGCACAGAGAAAATACCAGGAGAGGAACTGCCGACAGTCTCCCCCGCTGCCGCAGGGCTGGAAGAAGAAAGCCGCACCGATTCCCTGCGCCGCGCCGAGTCCATACAGTCCTCACTCTCGGGAAACGCGCTCGGTGCACTCGCCGCGGAAGCGGTCCGCGCGGGGATTCACGATTCAAATGTCGAAGATCTCGAGTCCTGGCGGAGCAGCTGTGCGGCAGACGGTGAAATCATCACCCTGATTCTGGATTACCGCTACCGCCTCCCGTTTTCGGTTTTCGGCCTCGAGTCGATCCCGCTGAGCGTCACCGCATCGAGACGCGCCTGGATCGGGGCGCGCACAGAGGCCGGGGAAGATTTTCCGCAGCAGAGGGCAGCGGACAGTGAGATGGTTTACGTCGGAAGAGACAGCACGCGATATCACAGCTCTCCGACCTGCCATTATCTCTCGAATCATCTCTCTTCCGTCCCGTTTGATTCGATCGGAGCAATGCGCAATTCCGGCGGGAAAAAATATCACGCCTGTCCGGTCTGCGCGCGGAATGCATCCTCCGGAACTGTCTACGTCATGAAATCCGGAACAGCTTACCACACCGACCCGGACTGCAGCGCGATCCGCGCCTACACACACGCCGTCCCGAAGTCCGAGGTCGAATCCTTGGGACCCTGCAGCTACTGCTGGAAATAACTATCTCAGGAGGTTTCATCATGATCCTTTCCTCTCGGGAGGGCTGTCTCCTCTTTGCCGCCTTTGTCCTGCTGTGCGCGTACTGCGATCTGCGGGAAATGGCGGTCTCCACCTGGATTTTCGCCCTTATGGCAGCGGCCGAGATTCTCTGGTACGCCGTATCTCTCTCCCGCGGCCAGGCAGCAAATCCCGCGGGACTTCTTCCCTCCCTTCTCCCCGGAGCGGCACTGCTTCTCTTCTCCCGCTTTTCCGGCGGAAGCCTTGGAAGCGGAGACGCGCTTTTCTTTCTATTGTCCGGTGCCGCACTCGGCTTTCAGGGCCTCATGCTCCTTCTCTCCCTTTCTCTCCTTCTTGCGTCCGGATATTCGCTCATACTTTTTGCGGCCGGTGCGGCGCGCGGAAAAAATATCCGGAACCGTCGAATCCCATTCCTGCCATTCGCCGTCCTGCCTGCGCTCCTCTGCATTCTGCAGGCCGCTGGGCAATCCAGCGCGGCACGATTCTGAACTCCAGCATCCGTCTGTACGCGGAATCCGCT
>CACXCJ010000065.1 GCA_902766175.1 uncultured Lachnospiraceae bacterium | reverse complement strand
TCTCAGTTATTCTTACCCGTTTTACTTTGGTTTGGTTCCTTTGATTCTCTTTAGAATTTCAGGGTTTTGTGTGTACTGTCTGATCTTCGATTTTCAAGGTTCCTGCTCTTTCGAGCAACTCCGTAATAATAACAGATGAAAGGATTTTTGTCAAGAACTTTTTAATTTTCTTTTTCAAACCCTTTCAGCGGAGAAAGCGGGATTTGAACCCGCGCGCCGGTTTTACCCGACCTACCCCCTTAGCAGGGGGGCCTCTTCGGCCTCTTGAGTATTTCTCCAACTTCGAAGCGCATTCCTGATTATACAGGCACCCTCATGGCTTTGTCAACCCGAAAATTCTCAGATTTTAAGCCTGCTTCCGGCATTTTTCCGAGGCACTAGATATGGATGAAATTATGTATTTTTTTCTTTATCTTGCATGAAAAGGAAAGGGCCTTGCTGCTGCATACAGACAGCCGGCAGAGCTCGGAAGCTTATCTTTCACTTTCTGAACTCTGCCAGCTCAGGATCTATCAGGATTCCTCTCCGTCATCCGCGTCCCTGGAATCCCGGGTTTCCCCGCTTCCGGCATCCTCCTGCGCGTCGGTCTCGTCTCTCAATTCCTCCTCGCTCTCGCGCGGCATGATCTCCTTTTCCTCCGCGTCTTCTGCGGCTGCCTCGAGCTCCTCCTCCGTTTTTCTTGAGGATTCCCGTACCTTGGCAATACTTGCCACGCGGACATCCGAATCCCGGTCTATATTCATGAGCTTTACGCCGGATGTGTTTCTGCTGATCTGGGAGATCTCCGAGACCGCTATACGGATCAGGCTTCCGTCGTTTGTGATAATGAGAATTTCCCGCTCATCATTCACCAGCTTCGCGCCAACGATCCTGCCGGTCTTATCCGTGAGCTTGTGGCAGATGATTCCCTTTCCGCCGCGTCTCTGCAGACGGAACTCACTCAGGAGAGTCCGCTTTCCCATCCCGTACTCCGTCACAGTGAGAAGTGCCTCTCCCTGACGGTCGAGCTGCATTCCGACGACCTCATCTCCCGCATCAAGATCAATTCCCCTGACGCCCATAGTGCCGCGGCCGGTGCTCCGGACTTCTTCCATCGGGAAGAGGATTCCCATCCCATTTGCGGTGATCAGCAGAACCTTTTCATTTCCGTACGCCGCCTTTACCTCGATCAGCTCATCTCCCTCGCGGAGGGTGATCGCATTCAGACCGTTCTTCCGGACATTCTCATATTCGCGGAGCTCCGTTTTCTTCACAAGGCCGTTCTTCGTCGCCATGAAGAGATATCTCTCGCCCTGTTCTTCCCGGCTGAACGGAATTGTGGCAGTGACCTTCTCGTCCGGCTGCAGCTGAAGGAGATTGATGATCGCAGTTCCGCGCGCAGTTCTCCCTGCTTCCGGAATCTGGTAGGCCTTCAGGCGGTACACGCGTCCCTGGTTCGTGTAGAAATCAACCGACTGGTGCGAGGTCGTCATGAAGAGATCCGTGATGAAATCGCTGTCGATCGTCATCATGCCGCGGATTCCCTTGCCGCCGCGGTTCTGGCTGTGGAAATTGTCCGGGCTCATGCGCTTGATGTAACCGAGGTTCGTGAGCGCGATGATATTATCCGCATCCGGAATCAGGTCCTCGGCTTCCATTTCGCTGTCGACACCGAAGCTCGTGCGGCGATCGTCGCCGTACTTGTCCGCGATCTGGCTGATCTCGTCCTTCACAACACCGAGAAGCTTTTTCTCATCCCCGAGGATTTCCTTGAAGTACGCGATTTTTTCCTGCAAATCCTTGTACTCCGCCTCAAGCTTTCCGCGCTCCAGACCTGTCAGCGTGCGGAGACGCATGTCTACGATCGCCTGTGCCTGCGGATCCGTGAGCGAGAACCGGTTCATCAGCTCCTGCTTCGCCGCTGCCACAGTGTCACTTCCGCGGATAATGCGGATCACCTCGTCAATATTGTCGAGTGCGATCAGCAGGCCTTCGAGGATATGCGCGCGCTCCTCCGCCTTGTTGAGATCATACTTCGTGCGGCGCGTGACGACATCTTCCTGATGCCTTAAGTAAAACTGCAGCATCTGGAGAAGGTTCAGGACGTGCGGCTCATTGTTCACGAGCGCAAGCATGATGACACCGAACGTATCCTCCAGCTGCGTGTGCTTGAGCAGGCGGTTCAGGAGAACCTGCGGATTCACATCCTTCCGGAGCTCAATCACGATCCGCATGCCCTCGCGGTTCGACTCATCGCGGAGATCGGTGATACCGTCGATGCGCTTCTCCTTCACGAGGTCTGCAATTTTTTCGATGAGACGCGCCTTGTTCACGAGATACGGGAGCTCCGTGACGATGATCCGGTTCTTCCCGTTCTGCATAGGCTCGATATTTGTGACGGCGCGCACCTTGATTTTTCCGCGGCCCGTCCGGTAGGCCTCACTGATCCCGGCCTTTCCGAGAATCATGGCGCCGGTCGGAAAATCCGGTCCCTTCACATCCTGCATCACGTCATCGACTGTCGTTTCCCGGCCGGCGATTCTGTCGTCAATGATGCGGTTCACCGCGGAAATCACCTCGCGGAGATTGTGCGGCGGAATATTTGTCGCCATGCCGACAGCGATTCCCTGCGTTCCGTTCACCAGAAGATTCGGAAAACGGCTCGGCAGAACGCTCGGCTCCTTTTCCGTCTCATCAAAGTTCGGGACAAAATCGACCGTATCCTTGTTGATGTCGGCAAGCATCTCCATCGCGATACGGGAGAGACGCGCCTCTGTGTATCGCATTGCCGCCGCGCCGTCTCCGTCCACAGAGCCGAAGTTTCCGTGCCCGTCGACCAGGGGATAGCGCATCGCCCAGCTCTGCGCCATGTTGACCAGGGCGCCATAAATAGAGGAGTCGCCGTGCGGATGGTACTTTCCCATTGTGTCGCCGACGATACGCGCGCATTTCCGGTGCGGCTTGTCAGGCCCGTTGTTGAGCTCGATCATGGAGTAAAGGATCCGCCGCTGCACTGGCTTGAGGCCGTCCCGTACATCCGGAAGCGCGCGGGAAGCGATCACGCTCATCGCGTAATCGATGTAGGATCTCTCCATTGTCTTCTTGAGATCTACTTCCTGGATCTTGTCAAATACATTCGGTTCCATTCAAAGCCCCCGTCATTTCACGTCTGTCATTTCCATTTGTCTCATACCCGGATCCGTCTCACGAAGGATCCTGCGCCAGAACCCGGATCTCATACATCCAGGTTTGTCACGTACTTGGCGTTTTGTTCGATGAATTCCCGCCGCGGCTCCACCTGATCGCCCATGAGTGTCGTAAAGGTGACATCCAGCTCCGAGAGTGCGTCATCATCCATATTCACGCGGAGCAGGATTCTTCTGTCAGGATCCATCGTCGTCTCCCAGAGCTGTTCCGCGTCCATCTCCCCGAGGCCCTTGTAGCGCTGGATCTTGTTGTTCTGGTCCCGTCCCACGTCCTTCAGGATGTTGTTCAGCTCCTCATCGCTGTAGGCATACCAGATCTTCTGGTTCTTTTCCAGCTTGTAAAGAGGCGGCTGTGCGAGATACACATGTCCCTGCTTGATGAGCTCCGGCATGAAGCGGTAGATAAAGGTGAGCATCAGTGTCGCGATGTGCGCGCCGTCCACGTCTGCATCGGTCATGATAATGATCTTGTTGTAGCGGAGCTTCGAGATGTCGAAGTCCTCATGGATTCCGGTCCCGAAGGCAGTAATCATGGACTTGATCTCCGCGTTCTCGTAGACGTGGTCCATCCGCGCCTTCTCGACATTTAATATCTTGCCGCGGAGCGGAAGAATCGCCTGCGTCGCGCGGCTTCTCGCCTCCTTTGCGGAGCCGCCTGCTGAATCTCCCTCGACGATGAAGATTTCGCACTCGTCCGGATTCTTGCTTGAACAGTCTGCGAGCTTCCCGGGAAGTGCGGTGCTGTCGAGCGCCGACTTTCTCCGGGTGATGTCCCGCGCCTTCCGGGCCGCAGCTCTTGCGCGCTGCGCGAGGATCGACTTCTCAAGGATTGCCCGCGCGGCGGTCGGATTCTGCTCGAGAAAATATGTGAGCTGTTCCGAGACGACGGAGCTCACGGCGCCGATTACCTCGGTGTTTCCGAGCTTCTGCTTCGTCTGTCCCTCGAACTGCGGGTCCTGGACCTTGACACTGATGATCGCGGTCATCCCTTCGCGGATATCCTCCCCGGAAAGATTTTCCTCGCTGTCCTTCAGGAGCTTATTTGTTCTCGCGTAGTCATTGAAGGTCTTCGTGACCGCGTTCTTGAATCCGGTGAGATGCGTTCCTCCCTCCGGCGTGTTGATGTTGTTCACGAAGGAAAATATGTTCTCGTTGTAAGTGTCATTGTGCTGCATGGCCGCTTCCACAAGCACATTGTCCTTCACGCCCTCGCAGTAGATCACCTGGTCATAGAGAGGTGTCTTTCCCCTGTTGAGATACGTCACAAATTCCTGGATTCCGCCCTCGTAGTGGAAAGTCTCCTCCCTCTCCTGACCCTGCCGCTCATCCTTCAGAACGATCTTCAGGTTTTTCGTGAGGAATGCAGTCTCCCGGAGACGCACCTTCAGGGTATCAAAATCGATGACTGTCTCCTCAAAGATTGTGCTGTCCGGAAGAAAATGGACTCTTGTCCCGTGCTCCGCGGGATTGCACTCGCCGATCACCTTGACGTGCTGTGTGACCTTCCCGCGCGAAAACTTCGCCTCATAGATCTTTCCGCTGCGCCGGACCTCAACCTCAAGCTTCTCCGACAGAGCATTCACGACGGAGGAACCGACGCCATGAAGACCGCCGGAGACCTTGTATCCGCCGCCGCCGAACTTTCCGCCCGCGTGAAGAATCGTGAAGACCACTTCCAGCGCCGAGATTCCGGCCTTCTTCTGGATATCGACGGGAATGCCGCGCCCGTCATCGACCACCACAACAGAATTGTCCTGACAGATGGTGACGTCAATCTCCCTGCAGAAGCCGGCCAGCGCCTCATCAACGGAATTATCCACAATCTCATAGACCAGATGATGCAGCCCGCGCGCGGAGATGGACCCGATATACATGCCAGGTCTCCTCCTCACTCCCTCCAGTCCCGTCAGGATCTGAATCTGGTCCGCATTGTAATCCGTGCTCATTCGTGCCTCCTTTAAATCCGAACCGCCGCTCATGCTTCTGTCACGCTTCCGCGTATGACCTGAAATTTCCGGTCTATCTGAAAATCACTGTTCAGGAGATTTTCCATCCCGGTGCTTGTAAGAATCGTCTGTGTCTTTGCAATTTCCCTCAGAAGATGCCGCTGCCGGTCCGTATCAAGCTCCGACAGGACGTCATCCAGGAGCAGAATCGGATCATCTCCCGTGACCCGGCGCTTCAGCTCTATTTCCGAGAGCTTCAGTGCGAGCGCCGCCGTTCTCTGCTGTCCCTGAGAGCCGAACTTTCTGAGATCCATGCCCCTCTTTCCGGGCAGTGACGGATTTTCCAGGAAAAAGGCGATGTCATCCCGGTGCGGCCCCGCGGAGGTGGTTCCCTGCCTGAGGTCCTGCGCGCGGCTTTTCTTCAGTGTCTCTCCAAAGAGTGCTTCTGAGACATTCTGCTCATAGGAGATCCGGATTTTTTCCGCATCTCCCGTGATTCCCGCATAAATGGAGGAGACGACCGGATCAAGCTCACTCAGAAACCTTTCCCGCGCCCTCATCAGCTCCCCGCCGTATTTCAGGAGCTGTGCATCCCAGACATCCAGTGTGTCCGCGAGAGACGGCTCGAAGGAAATATCCTTCAGGAGCCGGTTTCTCTGCACCAGGGCGCGGTTATAGCTTAAGAGTGAAAAAATATATGCGCGGTTCAGCTGGCAGAGTTCCAGGTCCAGAAAGCGCCTTCTGTCGGCGGGGCCGCTCTTGATGATATTCAGGTCCTCCGGGGAAAACAGAACCATGTTGACAGTGCCGAAAAGCTCACTGGCTCTCCTGATCGGCACGCCGTTCACCGCAATTCCCTTTGCGCTGCTTTTCTTCAGGTGTATATCGATCCGGCACGGGATTTCCTCCTTCACAGCATTCAGCTTCACATGTGCCTCTTCCTCGCCGAACCGGATCATCTCTCGGTCGCGGCTGCCGCGGTACGATTTTGCGGAGGCGCAGAGATAGACCGCTTCCAGGATGTTTGTCTTGCCCTGCGCGTTGTCCCCGTAGAGAAGATTGGTCCCCGGGTGAAGCGAAAGCTCCAGTTCCCCGTAATTCCGGAAATTACGAAGCTCCAGTGATTCGATAATCATGTCCGTTCACGGTAAAGATATCTCCTGGGACAAGCTTTTTTCCGCGCTGAAGCTCCGCTGTCCCGTTCACCAGGACCTTGCCGTCCTTCACCGCGTACTTCGCGTCGCTGCCCTGTGAAAATTCCCCGCAGAGCTTCAGAGCCTGCTCAAGCTTTATGTACTGATCCCTGATTTTAACGTCTGTCATAGTTCTCCCGGATTAAACGACAAAGTTCACAGGAAGGATGAGATGAATGTAGCTCTCCGCGTCGTCCCGGATATAGCACGGGGACTTTGCGTTTGTGAAGTAGAGCGTAATTTCCTCATCGTCAATGACACGCATCGCATCCAGAAGATACTTCGGGTTGAACGCGATCATGAGGTCCCTTCCCTCCTTTGTGCAGGGCACATCTCCATCCATGGTTCCGTAGGAGGATTTCACGGTCAGATGGATACCGCCATCCCTGATATTCAGGATAATCGGCTTGTGGTCGCTCTCCCGGATGAGAATTGTCGCGCGGTCAATGCTGTTCAGGAATTTCAGCCGGTTTACCGTCACCTTCGTCTCGTAGTCGTGGGACATCATGTGGCCGATCCGGAAATACTCCCCCTCAATTAAGCGGGAGATGACGATGGTCTTCTCAAACTCGAAGAGAATGCTGTTTTTCGAGAAGTAGATGAGGACCTCCTTTTCGTTGTCATCCGTCATGATCTTGCTGACTTCACTCATGGTCTTTCCGGGAATAATGACCTTCGCGCTTCCGTAGGTCTCCCGCATCGTGACGTTATTCACTGCAATCCGGTGTCCGTCCAGAGCAACAAACTTCACGGTGTCTCCGTTCACCTCTGCATAGATTCCGCCCATCATCTTGTTGGTGTCATTCAGCGCAGCGGCAAAGAGCGTCTTCCGGACCGCCTCCTTCAGCGTGAACTGCGTGAGGCAGATGTAGTTGTCCCGGTCAATCTGCGGAAGGTATGAGAATTCCTCCCCGTTCCGGCCCTGAATCTGAAACACTGAGTCCTCACACCGGATGGTGACGGCAAAATTTTCACCGCTCTCGATTGTGACAGAGGAGGTGCCGCCCTCGAGTTTCCGGATAATGTCCAGTGTCAGGCGGGCATTCAGCGCAACCTTTCCTCTCTCGAGAATTGTGCCCTCCGCTTCCGTCTCGATGCCGAGCTCCGTGTCATTTGCGGTGAGCCTGATTTTGTCCTCTGACGCGTCAAAAAGAATGCATTCCAGAATCGGATTTGTGGTTCTCGATGGAATGGCTCTGGAAACTATCCCCAGCGCGTTGAGGAGATTTTCCTGACTGAACTCGAGCTTCATGGTGTAGGTCCTTTCTTTAAAATCATTCAGTGGCTGTAGTCATAGTGGCTGTGAATTTGTGGTTATCGAAGATACTGCCCGCCGTTCCGGCATTTTCCGCGTTGAAAAGTCAGGTGAAAAGAATTCTGAATCCCGCTTTTTTCTGTGCATTTACTGTGCAGATATTTTCTTCTTCAGCGCGTTGATCGTCGTCTCAAGCTCCGGCTTCGACTTCAGGTCTGTTGATATCTTGTCCATTCCGTGGATAATTGTCGTGTGATCCCGGTGTCCCAGTGCATCACCGATCTGCTGAAGCGGCGCGTCCGTCATTTCCCGGCAGAGATACATGGCGATCTGTCTCGGGTAGACAATTTCCTTGTTCCGCTTCTGACCGACCAGGTCAAGCTCTGAGATGTTGAAGTGCTCGGCGACGATCTGGATGATGTAATTTGGCGTGATCTCCGGCTTTTCGTCCGGGCTTATCAGGTCCTTCAGGACATCCTTCGCCATATCGACGTTGATCTCGCGGTGATCGAGCTTACTCATGGCGACGATCTTATTGAGGGAGCCCTCGAGCTCTCGGATGTTGCTCTTTACATTTGCCGCGATGTACTGGATCACCTCGTTGTCCACGTTGATGTGGTCCAGCTCCTCCTTCTTCCGGAGTATTGCCATGCGCGTCTCGTAGTCCGGGGGCTGGATGTCGACGGTGAGACCCCACTCAAAGCGGGAGCGGAGTCGCTCCTCCAGCGTCTCAAAATCCTTCGGCGGTTTATCCGACGAAATGATGATCTGCTTCTTTGCCTCGTAGAGTGCGTTGAAGGTGTGGAAAAATTCCTCCTGCGTCCGTTCCTTCCCTATAATAAATTGAATATCATCGATCAGGAGCACGTCGATGTTGTTGCGGTACTTCGTGCGGAAATCCGTGGTCGAAAAACCGTTTTTATTCTGAATCGCGTCGATCAGTTCGTACGTGAAGACGTCGCTTGTGACATATTTGATCCTGGTCGCCGGATTTCTCTGCAGGATAAAGTGCGCGACCGACTGCATGAGGTGTGTCTTGCCGAGTCCCACGCCTCCGTAGATAAAGAGCGGGTTGTAGACCTCGCCCGGATTCTCTGCGACGGCAAGGCTTGCTGCGTGTGCGAGGTTGTTGTTCTTTCCTACCACAAACGTGTCGAAGGTGTAGCGCGGGTTCAGGTTCGCATTTGCCAGAGAGGCGGGATCCACCTTCTTCGGGACGCGGTTGATGATGGATTTCTCCTGGTTTTCCTTCTTTGTCACAAATTTCATACGGCACTTGATCCCGGTGACGGCATCGACCGCTACCGAGAGATAAGTACCATATTTCTTTGACACAAAATTCTGGAATACGCTGCCCGGAAGATCATCTTCATCAGGAACCAGAATGCAGAGAACGGCTTTTCCGTTCTCATCCTTTTCCATGTGGTCAGGCTTCAGAGGTTCGATCCAGTAGGTATAGGATATTTCGATGATGTCGAATTCGTTCTTTAAATAGGTAAGAACTGTTTCCCAGCTGTCCTTTATTTTTTGAAAAGAAGTATCCTCCATGAGGGGTTCCTCCGGAATCAGTATAAAAAATAGCGCCGGATCTTAATCGGAAACAGACGGAGGACCCGGCGAAAATAATCCATAGAAAGTATATCAAAATTGTGTCGGTTTATCAACGAATCCATTTCGCGGATTGTGGATAACTTTGTTTTTAACCGGTGGAACAGGTGTGCAGAGGGGTGAAAACCGAGCTCTGAAATTTATCTTTCCATTGCGCAAAAAAGAAATGTGGAAATCAAAAGCAGGATGTGAACAGTCAAAAAACGGCTTAAACGGGGGAAAATGTAAAGAAAATATGAAATTACCGGTAAAACCACAGATGATATCCACAAATTGTCAACACTTTGTGGATAAATTTATGTAAATTGAAAACTTGTTCGGAAAATGAAAAATGGGTGAGTTATCCACAAAATTTTGTGGACAGAGAGAAGCGGAGGAAGGAGCGTGGCAGAGACGGGGAGCGGATAAAATACACAAGATACATGTCTTGTCCTTCTGCATCTTGTGGGATCAAAAAAGGGCGGAAATACAGCAGAAATGCGGGCCGGAGGGGAACGGAAAGTCCTTGACTTGCAACAGCGCTTTCCGTATAATATTCGCGTATGTTCCCAAAAAGATATCCGGAAGAAATTCCGTATACGCAGATCGTTCGCAGTCAGAACCGGTCGGTTAAAGAATCAGAAGTGAGGAGGTGTTCCGACAATGAGAAAGGGTACTATGACTTTCCAGCCGCACAACGCGCAGAAGTTTAGAGTCCATGGCTTCCGTGCAAGAATGGCTACAAAGGGCGGCAGAAAGGTTCTCGCTGCCAGAAGAGCTAAGGGCAGAGCAAAGTTAACAGTTTGATCGGCATAAACGTCGATGATCAATGGGGTTGTCTGACGACGACCCCATTTTCTTTTATGAATTCACTCGAGAGGTCTGAGGATGAAGCGCTTTCCTTCCATTAAGAAAAATCCGGACTTTCGCCGGGTTTACGAGAATGGACATTCCCGCGCGGACCGCTGTCTCGTTCTTTATGCGATGAAGAATGGCAGGGAGGAGACGCGGATCGGAATCAGCACCTCAAAGAAGATCGGCAACAGCATCATCCGGCACAGGATGACGAGGCTTCTGCGCGAGGCATTCCGGCTTCACAGAGAACAGATAAAACAGGGATATGATCTTGTCGTGGTTGTGCGGACCGGCGCGGCAGGAAAATCTTTTTGGGAGATCGAAAAATCTTATCTTCATCTGATGCAGCTGCAAGGCTTGATGACCGGCTGCAGCGGTCATACCAACGGTTGAGGTTTCAATGTTCAGTAGAATTGTAAAGAAAGCGATGATCGGAGCAATCCGCTTCTATCAGGTTTTTCTTTCGCCACTCAAATGGCGCTGCCACTGCAAATATTTCCCGACCTGCTCCCAGTACGCACTGGAAGCAGTGGAAAAGTACGGTCCGTGGGAGGGCGGATGTCTTGCTGTCTGGCGGATCCTGCGCTGCAACCCTTTTTCCAAGGGCGGTTATGACCCCGTCCCCTGAACTGATCGTATGAAGGAGGTCAGATCTTGGAATTCATTCTTTTGACGAAAACATCTGTCCCGGTGATCGGACAGATCGCAAATCTTCTGGGAATCATCATGGACGCGCTGTTCCGTTTTACTTCCCAGTTCGGCATTGTCAACATCGGTCTCAGCATTATTCTCTTCACGGTTCTCATCAACCTGTTCCTCTGGCCCCTGACAGTTCAGCAGCAGAAATCCTCCAAACTCATGAGCGTGATGCAGCCGGAGCTCATGGAAATTCAGAAGAAATACAAGAACCGTACGGATCAGGCTTCCATGATGCGCATGCAGGCCGAGACGAAAGCGGTTTACTCAAAATACGGCACGAGCATGAGCGGCAGCTGTGTCATGCTTCTCATTCAGATGCCGATCCTGTTTGCTCTCTATCAGGTCATCTATAAGATTCCCGCGTATGTTCCCTCTGTGTACAGCGTGTTCCAGAGGGCGGCAGATCCGATCATGCAGCAGAGCGGCTATGTCTCCGTGCTGAATGAGATCGGGCCGAAGATCAGTCCCTCCCTTTCGGATCCCTCGACCCTGAACCAGGTCATTGATTTCCTCTATAAATTCACCCCGGCGCAGTGGACGGATCTCGCCTCGAGATTTTCATCGATTTCGAGTGTGATCACGAGTGCCGCGGATGAAATCTACAGGATGAACTACTTCCTCGGCATCAACCTGGCGACGCCTCCGTTCCAGGGCTTTATGCCGAATGCGGCCTGGCTCCTGCCGATTCTTTCGGCGCTGGTGCAGTGGTATTCCGCGAAGCTCATGTCAAATGTGAGCCAGAGCACGAAATCCTCTGATTCCGACAACATGATGGCGCAGCAGATGAAGACCATGAACACGATGATGCCGCTCATGTCTCTGTTCTTCTGCTTCACACTTCCGTCCGGCCTCGGCGTCTACTGGGTAGCGAGCGGACTCTGCCGCATGATCCAGCAGCTCATCATCAACCGCCAGCTCAGCAAGATGGATATTGACGAGATTGTCCGGAAGAATATTGAGAAGGCAAACAAGAAGGCAATCAGGGACGGAGCAAATCCGAATCAGCTGAAGACCCGCACCGACAAGATCCTGAAGGAAGTGAAGACGCAGGAGCACGAGGAAAACAGGGAAGAGCAGAAGCTGAAGGAGAGAGCGATCAGGACCGCGAATCAGGTCGCGGATTCCACGGCTTACTACAGCAGGAAGGCTAAGCCCGGTTCTCTCGCCGCGAAGGCAAACATGGTCGCGATGTATGACGAGCGGAGAGAGGAGAGAAAGGGAAACAGGGGAAAAAAGAATCAGGCTGTGGTAACAGAGGAAGCGGCAGCTGCGGAGACGGCAGGGAACGAGACACACCCGGCAGATGCAGCGGATGCGGTGACGGACGGAGCGGTCACGGATCACCAGGAGAACGGAAATGGATAATATCACAGTATCTGCGAAGACATATGACGAAGCGATCACCAAGGCCATGATCCAGCTTCAGACGACACGGGAGCACCTGGTGGTCGAGGTGATGGAAAAGGGAACGAGCGGATTCCTCGGAATCGGCGGCCGCCGCTGGACGATTCGTGCGCACGTGAAGTCAGAGGAAGAGGAGCAGGCGGAGGCTCTCGCCGATCAGGAGAAGAAGAAAGCGGCAGAGCGGGAAACCGCCGAAAAAGAGGAGACTCTGAGGAAGGAAGCAGCAGAAAACGCCAGATCGCAAGAAAAGACATCTCATGAGACATTCGCCGGAGAAAATGCTGTGAATTCTGCGGCAGAGTCAGAGGAGCCGGTATCGGATGCTTCCGTGGAGGAGGATGCTGAAAGCTCCGTCGAAACAGAGAGTTCCGATGAGCAGCAGGCAGATCAGGATACCGGACGGATGGGCCAGAGGAACAGCGGCAGGCGCCAGAGATCTTCCAGAAACCGGAGAGATCCCCGGGATGGAAGAAAACCTGAGGGCAGGCGTCCGGGTTCCGGAACGCGGGAGCAAAAGAGCGAGAAGCCGGTCGGACGAGAGGTGCCGAAGGAAGAGGCGGATGAAATTGCAGAGAGAGCAGTCGCCTTTTTAAACAGCATCTTCCAGGTCATGGAAGAGAAGATCTCGATCGACACGGACTTTAATTACCAGGACAATGAGCTTGGCATCACGCTGAGCGGAGATGACATGGGAATCCTGATCGGAAAGCGCGGACAGACGCTCGATTCCATTCAGTATCTGGTGAGTCTCGTGGTAAACAAGCACCGCGACGTATATATCCGCGTGAAGCTCGATACTGAGAATTACCGGGAGAGACGAGAGGCAAAGCTCAAATCGCTCGCGAGAAATATAGCTCACAAGGTAAAGCAGACCAGGCGGCCGGTGTCACTGGAGCCGATGAATCCGTATGAGCGCCGCATCATCCACTCCGCACTTCAGAGAGATCCGTATGTGACGACGTATTCCGAGGGAGAGGACCCGTACCGCCACATCGTCGTGATCCTGAAAAAGGATTACAAGAAATCCACTGCGGACCAGGGCGGCGAGGAAAAGAGAACAGAGTAAACTGCCAGAAGGGCGGATAGCTTGGTGAAAGAAGGCTGTCGAAAACACGGAATGCGTTTTCGGGGGTCTTCTTTTTTCAAAAAGGAGAGAATATGAGGCGGGAGACAGATACCATTGCAGCGATATCCACTGCGCTCGGAGAGAGCGGAATCAGCATTATCCGCATCAGCGGGGAAGATGCGGCGGTGATTGCTGACCGGGTACTGGACAGAAAAATTTCAGGCGCACCGTCTCACACGATTCACTACCGGCACGTCGTGCACGGCGGTGAAATTCTGGATGAGGTGCTCGTGACGCTCATGAAAGCGCCCCACACCTATACGGGAGAGAACACAGTGGAGATCAACTGTCACGGAGGTGTACTTGCCGTGCAGCGTGTGCTGGAAGAAGTGTACCGGGCGGGAGCTGCTCCTGCAGAGCCCGGCGAATTTTCCAGAAGGGCCTTCTTGAACAGAAAGATGGATTTAAGTCAGGCGGAGGCCGTCATGGATGTCATAGAGGCAAAGAACCAGTTTGCGCTGAAGGCGGCCATGCGGCAGCTCTCCGGCGGACTCTCCGCGGAGATTCAGAGTCTCCGGGAAGCGATTCTGAACGAAACTGCGTGGATTGAGGCTGCACTGGATGATCCGGAGCACTATGACCTGAACGGCTATCCGGAGGAGCTCATGGAAAAGCTCCGGCCGCTTGAGGAGAGACTTGAGACACTGATCCGAAATGCGGATAAGGGCAGGGTCATGAAGGAAGGAATTTCAACCGTGATTCTGGGCCGCCCGAATGCCGGTAAGTCATCGCTCCTGAATCTTCTCGCCGGGGAAGATCGCGCGATTGTGACGGATGTCGCCGGAACAACGAGGGATACGCTGACAGAGCACATCCGCTTCGCGGATCTCTCCCTGAATCTGACGGACACGGCTGGAATCCGCGAGAGTATAGACGCGGTGGAGAGAATCGGTGTCGAGCGGGCCAGAAAGGCGGCCGGCGAAGCGGATCTCCTTCTTCTTGTGCTGGACAGCTCCGAGGCGCTGACAGAGGAGGACAGAAAGCTGCTCCTGTTTTGTGAAAAACGTCCCGCGGTGATTCTTCTGAACAAGACAGATCTAAAGCCTGCCGTGAAAAGCGGGGAGGTTCAGCAGCTTACCAGTCACCGGGTCATCCTGTTTTCTGCAAAGGACAGAACCGGTCTTTCCGAGCTGGAGGACGAAATCCGGTCGCTTTTTTATCACGGGCAGATTGACTTTAACGACCAGATTTATGTCACAAGCGCGAGACACAAGGCTGCGCTTGAAAGTGCGCTGAAATCTCTTAAGCTGGTGGAAAAGAGCATAAGCGGCGGTCTTCCGGAGGACTTTTTTTCCATCGACCTCAAGGATGCATACGAGGCACTGGGCTTCATTACGGGAGAGACGGTCGAGGACGATGTCGTGGATCGGATCTTTGAGCGATTCTGCACGGGAAAGTAAGTGCGGAACAGGAAAACAGATACTTGCACTTTAATCGGGAAGGACTTGGAAATGAATCAGGTCATAGAGGAAAATTACGATGTGGCGGTGGTCGGTGCGGGACATGCGGGATGCGAGGCGGCACTCGCCTGCGCACGTCTGGGTCTCGAGACGATTGTATTTACCGTGAGCGTTGATTCCATCGCGCTGATGCCCTGTAATCCGAATGTAGGCGGAACCTCAAAGGGACATCTGGTGCGGGAACTGGACGCGCTTGGCGGCGAGATGGGCCATAATATCGACAAGACCTTTATACAGTCGAAGATGCTGAACCGCTCCAAGGGTCCGGCAGTTCATTCGCTCCGGGCACAGGCAGACAAACAGGCCTATACGCGCGCCATGCGGAAAACCCTGGAAAATACGCCCCACCTTCATATCCGTCAGGCGGAGGTCTCTGAGCTTATTGTCGCCGACGTTCCTGTTTCAGAGAGCGCAGAACACGGCAGTACAGAAAAAGAGCAGTGGACCAGAAAGGTCTGCCGCGGCGTGAAAACCGTCTCCGGCGCCATCTACCACACGAAGGCGGTTGTCCTTCTGACCGGTGTCTATCTCAATGCGCGGTGCATTTTCGGGGAAGTGAGTGAGCAGACCGGCCCGAACGGATTAAAGGCAGCGACACATCTCACGGATTCTCTCCTTAAGAACGGGATTGTCATGAACCGGTTCAAGACGGGAACCCCCGCACGAGTCGACGGGAGAACCATCGACTACTCAAAAATGCAGGAACAGAAGGGAGATGTCCCGATCGTCCCGTTTTCCTTCGACACGGACCCGGCATCCGTCCAGAAATCGCAGGTGAGCTGCTGGCTCACGCACACAAACCAGAAGGCGCACGACATCATCCGCGCGAATATTGACAGATCGCCGCTCTATAATGGAAGCATTCACAGCACCGGACCCCGCTACTGTCCTTCCATAGAGGACAAGGTCATGAAATTTCCCGAGAAGGAGGGCCATCAGATCTTTGTCGAGCCTGAGGGACTTTACACAAATGAGATGTATCTCGGCGGAATGTCCTCCTCCCTCCCGGAGGACGTTCAGTACGCGGTGATCCACGCGACACCTGGTCTCGAACACGCGAGGGTGGTGCGGAACGCCTACGCGATCGAGTATGACTGCATTGATGCGCGGCAGCTCACCGCAGCGCTCGAGTTCAAGAAGATCCGCGGTCTCTTTGCGGGCGGCCAGATCAATGGGAGTTCCGGATATGAGGAGGCCGCAGTTCAGGGATTTATGGCGGGCGTAAACGCCGCCCTCGAAGTCCTCGGGAAAAAGCAGGTGATCATCGAGCGCTCCCAGGGATACATCGGCGTCCTGATCGATGATCTGGTGACGAAGGAGAGTCATGAGCCATATCGGATGATGACGTCACGCTCCGAGTACCGGCTGCTCCTGAGGCAGGACAACGCGGATCTCCGTCTCTCGGAGATCGGATATCAAATCGGACTTGTCTCCGAGGAGCGGATCAGGCGGGTCCGCGCGAAAAAGGCGGCAATCGAGAGGGAGACCGCAAGACTGAAGGAGACCTATCTCGGCGCGAACGAAAGAGTGAATACATTTCTGCGGGAACACGGATCCTCAGTGCTGAATACCGGCGTGACACTTGCGGAGCTTGTCTGCCGTCCGGAGCTGAACTATGACCTGCTGGCGGATCTGGATCCGGAGCGGCCGGTCCTTGCGGAAGATGTCCGTGAACAGATCAATATTGAAATTAAGTACGAGGGCTACATCCTCCGGCAGGAGAGGCAGGTCCGGCAGTTTCAGAAGCTTGAGAGCAGGAAACTTCCGATGGACGTGGACTACAGGAAGATCCCGAATCTTCGTCTGGAGGCGCAGCAGAAGCTGAATCTTGTGAAGCCGGCGTCTGTGGGACAGGCGTCAAGAATTTCCGGGGTTTCTCCTGCAGATATCAGCGTACTTCTCGTCTGGCTTGAATCTTACAGGCGGGAAGAGCGCGAAGGTATGGATAATTCAAAGAGCCGATGCAGAGACATGACGGAGGAAAAATGAGCGAGCTTACTGACTTTTACGAGGGACTGTGCAGGGCGGTATCCTTTTTGAAAATCGAGATCACAAGCGGTCAGGCAGACCTCTTTTACAAATTTTATGAAGATCTCGTGGAAAAAAACCGTGTCATGAACCTGACCGCAATCACAGATCAGGAAGGCGTCATTACCAAGCACTTCGCGGACAGCCTGTCGCTGGTGCGGGTCGTGCCTTCTCTGAGAAGTGCCGGAACAGAATCAAAAGCGGAATCCGGAACAGATCCGAGGACGGAGCTCCAGACAGCTCCTGAGAGAAGTGTTGATTCGCCTGCTGGTAAGAACAGCGCCATACAGAAGGTGATAGATCTCGGGACAGGCGCCGGTTTTCCTGGAATTCCCCTGGCCATTCTGTTTCCTGAGATTCAATTCACACTTGTGGACAGTCTGAACAAGCGGATTTTGTTTCTTAGCGAAGAGTGTGAGAAATTATCACTGCGTAACGTCATTCTCATTCATGCGCGCGCAGAGGAGCTTGCCCGGAAAAAGGAGCATCGGGAGCAGTATGATCTCTGTGTCTCGCGCGCCGTGGCCAACTTATCCACATTGTCAGAATATTGCATCCCATTTATCCACAAAAATGGATACTTTATCCCCTACAAGTCGGGGAATGTTGATAACGAACTGAAGCAGGCCGGCAAAGCGCTGCGCATTCTGGGTGGTACGGTTGAGAGAACGGATCGGTTTCAGCTCCCGGGGGACGCCGGTGACCGCTCTCTGATCCTGATCCGAAAAACCCGTGAAACGCCGGTTCAGTTTCCGAGGCAGGCAGGTCAGCCAGCTAAGAAACCAATTCTCTGAACAAGTCCTTTTGACGTTCGCAGCCGAAGATGTTTCACGTGAAACATCTTCGGCCAATGTAAATCTGCGGTTCATGGTCCAGAGATTAGATGCCTTGTCAATGATCTGAAAAATAGGAAGTCTCAAAATAGATACGGAAATAAAAGCTTGATTGTAAAATGAGACAGCATCCCGGCGCTTCTTTGAAACCGTGACTCCAGGTTGGCACACCTTGAAAAGCAGGGCACCGAAAGTACAAAGCAGCGGTGGATAATAGCTTGAAGAATAGTCGGCCCTCGACTGATTCAGTTTGCTTTTCCCGGGAGAAAATGGATCGAAAGCTGCAATTCAGAGTGTACTCGGAATTAAAACCTCGTAATGGCCTGCTGATGAAAGCCTCTGGCTGTGTGACACCGGACAAAATATCGAATTTCAATTACTCGACATCCGTCAGATCATGTTGAAAGCGCTTCTGCACATAAATTGAAATTTTAGGACAGTTAGATTCTTAGATCTATAAAAAGATTAAGGATACGAAACAATCGTCAAATTGAGCCAAGTCGGCCAAATCCATCAGCAATGGTTTTAGAAGCGCGCCGGCGCCATGTTTCACGTGAAACATTTTTATGGTATAGTAGGAGCCAGGTACGAGGTGAGCAGATGAATAAAATAATAGCACTGGCGAATCAAAAGGGTGGAGTTGGCAAGACGACAACCGCTGTGAATCTTGCGGCGGCGCTTGCCGAGGCAGGAAGGCATGTGCTTGCTGTGGATTTTGATCCGCAGGGAAATCTGACCAGTGGGTTTGGCATTGAAAAAGATCGTGTAGAAAACACAGCCTATGAAGTTGTCATGGGACAGTGCAGTGTAGAGGATGTGCTGCAGAAAACCTACTCAGATCGTCTGGATGTCATCCCCTCAAACGTAAATCTTTCCGGAGCGGAAATTGAATTACTCGACAGGGAAAATCGAGAGAATATCCTGAAGAATTGTCTGGAACCGGTCAGGAAAAAATACGATTATATACTGATTGACTGTCCCCCGTCGCTCTCCATTCTGACTGTAAATGCGATGACTGCCGCCACAAGTGTCCTGATTCCGATCCAGTGCGAGTATTATGCGATGGAAGGGCTGAACCAGATGATGAGAAGTATTCAGCTCGTTCGGAAAAAACTGAATCCTGAGCTTCAGATCGAGGGCATTGTGTTTACGATGTACGACGCGAGAAATAATCTCTCGCAGCAGGTTGTCGACAGTGTGAAGGAGGCGCTTCATGAGCACATTTTCCAGACGATGATTTCCAGAAATGTGCGTGCAGCCGAGGCTCCGAGTTACGGCCTTCCGGTAACCGAGTACGACCCCCGCTCCAGCGGCGCGGAAAATTACAGGAAACTGGCGGCGGAACTGATCGAATTAGAGGACTGAAGAGGATTAAAATGAGTGAAAAAGCAGCAAGACCCAGGCGCCATGGTCTGGGAAAGGGATTGAATGATCTCTTTGGAATTCCGGATAATGCCGAAGCTTCTGAGGAACCGGCTTCGGAGAAAAGGAAAACTGAAAATACTTCTGCTGCGGCCGGTACAGGAAAAGCCGGAGAGAAAGCGATCCAGAGCGGTGAAGTTCTGGTACAGACAGGAAAAATTCTGGCAAATGAAAACCAGCCGCGGAAAAACTTTGAAGAGGATAGCATGAAGGAGCTGGTGGAATCCGTGCGGCAGTACGGAATTCTTCAGCCGCTCCTGGTGAAGCGGGAGGGGGAGAATTACAGGATCATTGCAGGCGAGAGGAGATTTCGCGCCGCAAAGGAAGCAGGGCTCAAAGAAGTTCCGGTGATCATACGGGATTACAGCTCGCAGCAGGCCGCGGAAATTTCCATCATCGAAAATGTGCAGCGCGCAGATTTGAATCCGATGGAAGAAGCCATGGCGTATCAGATGCTGATCGATGATTACGGACTAAAGCAGGAAGAGGTTGCAGAGAAGGTCAACAAGAACAGGACAACCGTCACAAATGCGCTGCGGCTTTTGAAGCTCTGCCCGGAGGTTCAGAAAATGACAGCCTCTGGTGTGCTCTCCGCAGGTCATGCCAGAACGCTGCTCCCGCTTGCAAGCGCCGTGGTGCAGAAAAAAACGGCGGACCTTGTCGTGGAAAGGGGACTGAGTGTCCGTGAGACAGAGCGTCTGGTTAAGCAGCAGGCTGCAGAAAAGCCCGCGCCCAGAAAGCCCGCGGAAAATGACGCCGCAAACCTCTATTACGAGGATTCTGCGGAAAAGATGCAGAGCATATTAGGCACGAAGGTCTACATCCGCCGAAGAGACAGAAAAAAAGGTAGAATTGAAATTGACTACTATTCGACGGCAGAGCTGGAGCGGATCATGGAGTTAATTTGCTCCATTCAGTCACAATAAGCGGAGGCAGGTAAGCATGCAGAATTCGCTTCTGATTGCGGCACTTGGGTTTGATTTCGTTCTTCTTGTGCTGATCGGATTTCTCTATTTCCGCTATCGCCGTCTCTACCGCGCATATGATGCATTTATGCGGGGAAAGGATGCGGAGACGCTTGAAAATACGATTATGGCGCTGGGTGAGGACATTCGGGACCTGCGGGCGGAGGACCGGGCGAATAAGGATGCAGTGCGCGTCCTGAATAAGAATCAGAGGGCATCCTTCCAGAAGTTCGGCGTTGTCCGCTACAATGCATTTCAGGATATGGGCGGAAATATGAGCTTTGCGATGGCAGTACTGGATTACACCAATTCCGGCTTCATCCTGAACACGGTGCACTCCCGGGAGGGATGTTATCTGTATCTGAAGACAGTGGACTGCGGCCAGACGGAGATTCTTCTGAGCGCGGAAGAAAAAGAAGCGCTCGAAAAGGCGCTGGGCTATCTGGACCGCTGAAATGCATAGGGAGAGGAGACTGGAAAAACCTGTCAGCGCAGGAAAATCAGAAAAGACCAGAAAAAGTCAGAAAAAATCGGGAAAGAGTGAAATAGACTGGGATAAATACGAGAAAGCCAGAAAAGACATAAAAACAGAAGACGGAAATTTCAAGAGACAGATCCTGGAAGCAGCCTGAGGATCTGTCCTTTTTTTATGGAAAACCGAGAGAAAAGGATTCCATCTGCAACGGCGTATTTGAAAAAACCGCGCGATTTCCATTTACCATTTGTAACTGTGCTCCGGGCTGTTTGATCTGCATTCCCGGTTAAAGTATTTCGCCTCTATTGAACCATTCCGCGGTTGATGTCGTCCTTAAGAACAGGATTGAAGGAAAGGAGGACGCAGGGTGCGAAAATTGACGCGGTATGAATTGCAGGAATACAGGGCCTTAATCCGGGAAACTCTGGAGGATCCGTTTGGAAGATCGTTTCTTCTGCTCGTCTACTTGGACAATAAGAGCGAGTTCTCAGGCTTTTATCTCACTCCGTACAGCCTGCACGGGGAGAGAACTTCGTTTCAGTCGCTGGCGGAAATGAGCGAGATGATAATGGATCTCGTCTCTGAGGTTCTGAAGCGTGACCAGCGGGGAATTCTGGTCAGGTGCTGCGAGAGATGGATAGAGGAAGGACTACCGGAACGTGCAGACTTCGTAATTCTATTTCATATAGGATACAATTCTGTATGGACAGGCCGTCTGTTATCTGTTAAATTAGGCATCGATTGTTTTTATGAAGGCCGGGAAAGGCTTTTAAAGCTGCTGGAAAATTCAGCAAAAATCAAAGGGGATGAGTTATGAATTTCAAGGAGAAAAGGGGAAGATGGATCCACACCGCTCTGTTCGCTGCGGCAGCGATCTTCAGCGCTGGTTTCTGTATGGAGGCAAGAGCGGCATCCGTTCCCGAAGGATTCACCGTGCAGTCCGTCATAGAGGCCGGAATCGAAGACAAGAATTTTGCCAGTGCTGTCTATGAGAGCATCGCCGGGATGATAAGGGAGGACAAATATCCCATCGATCCTGCATGGGATACGAGACAGATACTGGAAAATTTTAGTAATGA
>CACXCJ010000064.1 GCA_902766175.1 uncultured Lachnospiraceae bacterium | reverse complement strand
TTCAAGATCTACGAAGGGACATTGCAATAGCTAGTGCGACAGTCCCTTTCTTCAGGCGGAATTCCGTCTTATTCCGCCTTCACTTCTTTCCAGAGCTCATCGTAGAGCGCGTCTCCGTCGGCGCCCAGGTACTTGTAGACATCGCACTTCGCGAGCGCCTCATCGTCCGGGAAGAGCGCCTTGTTGTTCTGGTACTCCGGGTCCAGAAGGTCGAACGCGGCCTTGTTCGGCGTCGGGTAGGTGATGTACTCGAAGTTCTCCTTCGCGATTTCGGCGTCGCACATGAAGTCGATCCACTTGTGCGCGGCGTCCACGTGCTCCGCGTTCTTCGGGATGACCCAGCTGTCGATCCAGACGTTCGATCCCTCCTCCGGAATCACGTACTTCAGCTCGTAGTCCTCGCCGGAGGCCTCGACCTCCTGCTGCACATAGAGCATTTCGCCGGAGTAGATCACGGCGAGTGCGGCCTCTCCGCCGATCATCTTGTCCCGCACCTGGTCGATGACGTACGCCTGCACGAGCGGCTTCTGCTCGATCAGCTTGTCGCGGACCTGTTCGAGCTCACTCCGGTCGGTCGTGTTGATGTCGAAGCCTAAAAGCTTCTCGCCGACCATGAACGCGTCGCGGACGGAGTCCTGCATGAGAATGTTGTTCGCGTACTTCGGGTTCCAGAGCGCGTTCCAGCTGGTCGGTGTGTCGGCCGGGTCCACCATGGAGGTGTTGTAGAGGATTCCGACGGTGCCCCAGCAGTACGGGACCGAGTACTTGTTCTCCGGGTCAAAGCCCCTGGACTTCTCGATGTACTTCGGGTCGATGTTCGCATAGTTCGGGATCTTGTCGAAGTCGAGCGGCTGGATGTCGTCGTTCTCGATCATCTTCTGAATGATGTAGTCGGACGGACATACGACGTCGTACTTCACCGCGCCGGCCTCGATGATGGGAAGCATCTCCTCGTTCGTCTCGAAGGTGTCGTAGACGACCTTGATGCCGGTCTTTTTCGTGAACTCCTCCGCGACGTCCTCGCCGATGTACTCGCCCCAGTTGTAGACATAGACCACATCGTCCTCCCCGGAACCGGCGGAATCTGCGGATCCGGACGCGCCCGCAGCCGTCCCTGAGCCGGAGGAGCTGCCTCCGCAAGAAGCGAGCGTCAGAACGAGCGCCGCTCCTGTACAGAGCGCCGCTGTGCGCCGCAGGGAGACGCGGTAGTGGCTGGGCTGGAAGAGATTCTTTTTCATGGACGTACCTCCTTGTTTTGCAACGGTTCAGAGTGATGCAGAGCTTAACGTATTCAATGATGCGCCCCGTGCACAGAGGAGCGCGGGATTCCGGGTACAGCCGCCTGGCACGGAGAAGCGGCCTTCCTTCCGCCTGGAACGGAGAAGCGTTCCGCCCTTCCGCCCGGCGCCGGGAAGCGGCCTTACTTTTTCCTCGGAAGGAAGTTTGCCACGGCGAGCAGGATCAGCACCACCGCGAAGATGATCGCGGAGAGCGCATACATGGTGGGCACGATACCCCTGCGGACCTGGGAGTAGATGAGCGTCGAGAGCGTGTCGATTCCGGCTCCCTTCGTGAAGTGGGTGATGATGAAATCATCCAGCGACATCGTGAAGGCCAGCATGAATCCGGAGAGAATGCCGGGGAGGATGTCCGGAAGGATGGTCTTCGAGAAGGCCTGCCGGGGCGTCGCGCCCAGGTCCAGCGCCGCCTCGTAGACACTCCGGTTCGTCTGCTTAAGCTTCGGCAGCACGCTCAAAATGACGTAAGGAATGTTAAACGTAATGTGACTGATTAAAATCGTGTTAAAACCGAGCGAGATCCGGAACGCGATGAAGGCGAGCATCAGCGAGATGCCGGTCACGATGTCCGCGTTCAGCATCGGAATGTTTGTGATGCCCATGCAGATGTTTTTCGGAACCCGCCGCATCGAGTCGATGCCGATCGCCGCCGCCGTCCCGAGCACGGACGCAGCGAGCGCCGACAGAAACGCGATCACCATCGTGTTGTAGAACGCGTGAATAATCGTCTCGCTGGAAAAAAGCTGCACGTACCACTTGAGCGAGAAGCCGCCCCAGCGCACCCGCGACTTGCTCTCGTTGAAGGAGAGAACAATCATCGTGAGGATCGGGATGTAGAGAAAGAGAAGCATGAGGACGAGGTAGAAGTTCCCGAGGATTTCCCGGAGCCTCGGCCAGAGATAAGGCCTCGAGGGAGAGGGATGAGAGGCGGACACACCCGCATTTCCCGCTTCCGAAAATCTGATTTCCTGTTCTGCCATCAGAATGCCGTCCCTTCCCCGCTTTTGTCAAAGTGGTTCAAAACTGCCATGCTTAAGAAGATGAATATCATCATGATGATGGAGAGGCCGCTGCCCAGGTTCCAGTTCGACGCTTTTGTGAACTCCGTCTCGATCACGTTGCCGATGAGGAGGATCTTGCTTCCGCCGAGAATGTTCGAGATGACAAAGGTCGTGAGCGCCGGAACGAACACCATCGTGATTCCGCTCACGACGCCGGGGACGGAGAGCGGAATCCAGACCCGGGTGAGCGTCTGCCAGAAGGAGGCGCCGAGATCGCGCGCGGCCTCCACCAGACTGTCGTCGATCTTGCACATCGTGTTGTACACGGGAAGAATCATGAACGGCAGGAAGTTGTACACCATGCCGAGGACGATCGCCGCAGGCGTGTTGATGATCGCGATCGCCGGGAGGTTTAGTGCGCGGAGCACGCCGTTGATCACGCCGTTCTTTTCGAGAAGCGTCTGCCACGCGAGCGTGCGGAGAAGAAAATTCATCCACATCGGGAGGATGAAGATGAATGTGATGAAGCCGCCGCGCCCGACCTTCTTCTCCCGGAGGATCAGTGCCAGCGGAAATGCGAGCACGAGACAGATCGCGGTGCTGAGCAGGGAGAGCTCCAGCGAGAGAATGAGCGCCTTCATGTGATCCCGCTCGAAGATCGAGAGGACGTTTTCCAGGGTGAACGCGCCGCTCCGGTCCTGCAGGCCGAAGACAAAGATCAGCGCCAGCGGGATGATCGTGAAGCCGGTCATCCAGATGAGGTAGGGGAGGGCGAGAAGAGTGCGTTTCCGTTCATTCATTGACGATTGCCTCCTCATCCTCCGAAGCGGGCTTGTTCATGATCTGGATGTTGAAGGGATCCACATGGATTCCGACTTCCTTTCCGATGTCGCAGCACTTCGTGGAATGCACAAGCCACTCGTAGCCGTTCGGGGTCGTGACCTCCATCTCGTAGTGGACGCCCTTGAAGATGATGTGCGTCACGTGTCCGACGAGCGTGCCCTCCTCCGGCTTCACGAGCTCCACGTCCTCCGGGCGGATGACGACATCGACCGGCTTGTTCGTGCCGAAGCCCTTGTCGACGCACGGGAAATTCGCGCCGAAGATGTTCACGAGCTCATCGCGCACCATGGTCGCGCCGATGATGTTGGAGTCGCCGATGAAGTCCGCGACAAAGGCATTTTCCGGCTCGTTGTAGATCTGCTCCGGCGTGCCCATCTGCTGAATGTAGCCCTGGTTCATGACGACGATCGTGTCGCTCATGGTGAGCGCCTCCTCCTGGTCGTGCGTCACGTAGATGAAGGTGATTCCAAGCTCCTTCTTTAAGCGGATGAGCTCGTACTGCATGTCCTGGCGGAGCTTCAGGTCCAGTGCGCCGAGCGGCTCGTCGAGGAGAAGGAGCCGCGGCTCGTTCACAATCGCGCGGGCGATGGCGATTCTCTGCTGCTGTCCGCCGGACAGGGAGTTCACGTCGCGCTTTTCAAAGCCGTCGAGGTTCACGAGCTTTAACGCGTATTTGATCTTGTCCTGAATGTAGGCCTCGCTCTTTTTCCGGATCCGGAGACCGAAGGCGATGTTCTCCGCGATCGACATGTGCGGAAACAGCGCGTACTTCTGAAACACGGTGTTCAGCTGCCGCTTGTTCGGGGGAAGGTTTGTGATGTCCTGGCCGTCAAAGATCACGCGGCCCTCGTCCGGCTTCGTGAAGCCGCCCAGGATGCGGAGAGTCGTCGTCTTCCCGCAGCCTGACGGACCGAGGAGCGTGACGAAGGAATTTTCCGGAACGGTGAGGTTCAGGTCGTCCAGGACCTTCTCACCATCGAAGGATTTGGAGATATGCTGCAGATCAACCAGTACGCCCATGTCGTCACCTCAGAAGGAAGGCGGTGTGCTGACCCAGATCAGCGCGCAGCCGTTTTTTGTCGTGATGTAGTGTGTGCGGTCGGAGCGGAAGTAGAAGCTCTCCCCCTTCTTCGCGCGGCAGATGTCGCTGCCCAGATGAATGTCGCAGGAGCCGGACAGGATGTAGCCGAATTCCTCGCCCTCGTGCGGGTTGTCCGGATAGGTCTGCCCGCCCGGCTCAAGTGTCATGCGGATCGGCTCCATCATGTTTTTCTGCGCGTTCGGGATGATCCACTCCGTGAAGTTCCTGAGGTCCGGATCCTTTTTCTCGAAGTAGTCCGTTTTTTTAAAGACGATCTGCTCCCGGCCGCTCTCCTGGAAAAATTCCGCCGGTGTTGTGCCGAGGCACTGGAGGATATCCATGAGGGTCTCGATCGAGGGGGAGGTGAGGTCCCGCTCGAGCTGGGAGATGAAGCCCTTCGAGAGCTCGGCGCGGTCCGCCAGCTCCTCCTGCGTGAGGTCATTCAGAATTCTCAGACGTCGGATTTTATCCCCGATTTTCATGTCTGGAAGCAGCTCCTTTTCCCCGGTCATCCGGTTTCGTGCCCCGGGCTCCTGAAAAATGTATTCTTAAACTCAAAGTTTAGTAAAATTAAACTCGCAACGTATTATACAGGAACTGTGAGCAGTGTCAAGAAAAATCTGTGTATAATCCGGCGGCGCATCTGCGCAGGATCCGCCGCCGGGAAAAAGCGGGGGGAAAAGCTCTGAAAAGGGAGGAACGCGGAATGTTCACCTGACGCTGTTTGTGGTAGAATGTGTATGCCTGTTCCGATCGCCGCACCGGGGAAATGCGGGGCATTTCCGGGGATGGCGGGAGAAGCCGGAATAAAAGTTACAGCAGCGTGCGGTGCGTTCCTTAGACCGCAGTATCAAGGATCCGGAGGATGCTTCCATGAAACAGTATGTTGCGTATGCGGGTTCCTATTCCTATACCGGAAAGTGCAAGGGACTCACGATTTTCGATGTCGATGTGGAGAACGGAAAATTAATCAAGCGGACCGAGGTGGAGGTCGACAACTCCTCCGACATCATTTCATCCAGTGACGGCAGATACCTCTACTCGGTGGAGGACTACGGCGTCGTCGCGTTCCGCGTCCTGGAAAACGGGATGCTGGACCGGCTGGGCGACAGAAAGATTGACGGCATGCGTCCGCATCAGCTCTCGACGGACGCGGACGGAAGGTTTCTCTTCGTGTCGGGCTATCACGACGGGAAGCTCACCATCCTGAAGCTGAACCGGGACGGCTCGATCGGCCAGATTGTGGACGAGGTCTATCACAAGGGCCTCGGCTCCATCGCGGAGCGCGGCTCCCGCCCGCACATCACGTGCTCGAAGCCGACGCCGGACATGAAGTTCGTGCTGAGCGCAGATCCCGGCATTGACCAGGTGAGCATCTACCGGTTCAACGGAAAGCAGGGGCAGCTCCGGCTGGTCGACGCGATCCGCCCGGGGAGAAGGACCTCACCGACGGAGTTTACGTTTTCCTCGGACAGAAAATTTCTCTATCTTATGTTTGACATGACAAATCGCGTGGACGTGTACCGCTTTACCGCGGAGGACGAGCGCGAAATTCCGCAGTTCGAGAAGATCCAGACGGTGCAGTCCACCGGGTACAACGAGCCGGATTCCCTGAACGCGGCGACCTGCATGGTCTTCACGGCGGACGAGAAGCACGTCTTCGTCGGAAACGCCGGCAGCAACTCTGTGACGATGTTTAACCGCGACGAGAACACAGGGCTTCTCGACCCGCAGTTCAACCTTCCGATCAGCGGCGAGTACCCGAAGGATATCGCCGTCTTCCCGGACGGAAAACACATCGCAGTCGTAAACCACGAGAGCGACGCAATCACGCTGTTCCGCGTCGACTACAAGGAGAGGCTCCTGATCATGTGTGCGAATGCGGTCCCGATCTCTCAGCCGAACACCATGATCATCATTCCGGCGGGACACGACTGAGGCGCGGCTCCGCTGAAGACGGTGCGTGCGCGCGAAGGGAGGGGCAGCTCCGACAGCAGCTCCGCTGAGCAGGTTTACAGCAGAAAAACGGAGGTTTTATGGCAGGCAGTACATTCGGAACCCTGTTCCGCGTGACAACCTTCGGGGAGTCGCACGGAGCGGCACTCGGCGCCGTGATCGACGGGTGCCCGGCGGGACTTCAGCTTGTCGAGGAGGACATTCAGGCGTACCTCGACCGGAGGAAGCCGGGGCAGTCGCAGTTTACGACCGCGCGGAAGGAGGGAGACCGGTGCAGGATTCTCTCCGGTGTCTTCGAGGGAAGGACAGAGGGAACCCCGATTGCAGTTGTGGTGGAGAACACCGATCAGCGCTCGAAGGACTATTCGGCGATTCAGAACCTCTACCGCCCGGGCCACGCAGATTTCGGCTATGACATGAAGTACGGCTTCCGCGATTACCGGGGCGGCGGAAGAAGCTCCGGCCGGGAGACGATCGGCCGGGTGATCGGCGGCGCGGTTGCGGCGAAGGTGCTCTCGGAGTTTAAAATCCGCGCGGAGGCCTGGACAGAGAGCGTGGGGCCGTTCGCGGTCCCGGAGGAGAAGCTCGCACCGGAGACGCTTGACATCCGGGAATGCCGGAAGAATCCGCTCTGGATGCCGGATCAGGAGACCGCGGCGAAGGCGGAGAGCTATCTTTGTGAGGTGAAGAACGGGCTGGATTCCTGCGGCGGGATAGTCGGATGCCGGATCTGCGGGGTCCCTGCAGGACTCGGGGAGCCGGTTTTTGATAAGCTGGACGCGCTCCTCTCGCAGGCCGTGATGAGCCTCGGAGCGGTGAAGGGAATCGAGTTCGGGAGCGGCTTCAAGGCGGCGCTGCTTCGCGGCAGCGAGGACAACGACAGCTTTTGTGCCGCGGCCGGGGACAGCGGGGCGCGCCTCCGGTGCCCGCTTCCCATTGAAAAGACCTCGAATCACGCCGGGGGCGTCCTGGGCGGTCTCTCCGACGGGAGCGAAATCCGCTTCCGCGCCGCGGTGAAGGCCACGCCCTCCATTGCGAGGAAGCAGAGAACCGTGGATCGGAACGGGAGGGACACCGAGATCGAGATCCGCGGGCGGCATGACCCCGTGATCATGCCGCGCGCTGCGGTGGTCATCGAGTGCATGGCGGATCTCGTGATCCTTGACCTGCTGCTGAGGAACACGGCCGCCCGTATGGAGTTCCTGCGGAAAATCTACGGATAAAATTCAGGTGTGCGCCTGCTGTGCGTGCGCGCACCTTTT
>CACXCJ010000063.1 GCA_902766175.1 uncultured Lachnospiraceae bacterium | reverse complement strand
GGCTCCGGTATGAAGACCGGTCTCAACATCCGCATGGACGACCCGAAGAAGGTCGGCGCAGATCTGATCGTGGATTCCGTCGCGGCGAAGGCACTCTTCCCGCTCCCCATCATCGTGATCGACATGGGCACCGCGACGACCGTGACCGCGGTGGACAAAAACGGCGACTACATCGGCGGCGCGATCTGCCCGGGGCTTCGCGTCTCGCTCGACGCGATCGCGAGCCGCACGGCCCAGCTCCCCTACATTGAGCTTGACGAGCCAAGCTCTGTCATCGGAAAAAATACCGTCGACAGCATGCGGAGCGGCATCATGTACGGAAACGCCGCCATGATCGACGGGCTGATAGACCGGATGGAGGAGGAACTCGGCGAAAAAGCGTCCATCGTCGCAACCGGCGGCATCGCCCCCTTTGTCTGCAGGCTCTGCCGGCATGAGATCACGGTGGATGACGCACTCCTGCTCCGCGGTCTCCTGATTCTCTACCGCAAGAACCGGTAAATGCCGGGCTTTCGCTGTCAGGCAGCGGCCGCTTCGCCAGATGCGCAGGCGGCCCGCTGCCTTTTATGTGCAAAGAATCCGGCAGTCCGCATTGTGCAAGCACAGAAGCGGGCTGCCGGATTCTTTTCGTACATCATGCTGCGCACATGACGCAGTCATCCGCTGCAGCTGAAGCATGGAAAAATTACTTTCTGCTCTTTAAGAAATCCGGAATGTTGATCTGGACACTCTTGTTCTGCCTCGGCTGGAAGGTATACTGCTCCGCCGCGTTTGCCGCGGGCTCCGCCTTCTTCTCTGCCGCAGGAGCCGGCTCCGTCTTTTCTGCCTCGGCAGCCCGCGGCGCCTCGGCCGCCTTCACCGGTGCCGGTCCCGCGTTCAGGACAGGCGCCGAAGGTGCCGCGGCCGGCTTCTTTGCCGGTGCTGCGGCGCTCATCCGGAAGCCGCTCATCACCTTGTCGACCGATGCGGTTGTGATGCCGTTCTGGTCGAGACCGGTCGCGATGACCGTGATGGAGCACTCGTCCTCCGCGTCCTCGTCGTAGCGCGCGCCGAGAATGATGTTCGCGTCGTCGCCCGTCAGGCTCTTCACGTAGCTCGCCGCATCGTTCACTTCCTGCATGCTGATCGCGCCGCAGATGTTGATGATCACATCCGTCGCGCCGTCGATCGTCGTGTCAAGCAGCGGCGAAGCGCACGCCATCTTGACCGCCTCGGAGGCCTTCTCCTCGCCGTGCGCTCTTCCGATTCCGATGTGCGCGATCCCTTTGTTGATCATGACGGTGCGGATATCCGCGAAGTCGAGGTTGATGAGGCCCGGCACATTGATCAGGTCCGTGATTCCCTCCACAGCCTGCTCGAGCACCTCATCCGCCTTCGCGAAGGCCTCCGGCATGGAGGTGCGCTTGTCTACCACCTCGAGGATCTTGTCATTCGGAATGACGATCAGCGTATCCACTGCTTCCTTCAGGTTCTCGATTCCGGCGACCGCATTGTTCATGCGCTGGCGTCCCTCAAAGGTGAACGGCTTCGTCACGACGCCGACCGTGAGAATTCCCATTTCCTTCGCGATCTTCGCGATGACGGGGGCCGCGCCGGTTCCGGTGCCGCCGCCCATTCCGCAGGTCACGAAGACCATGTCCGCTCCCTGCATCGAATTGGTGATGTCCTCTGTGCTCTCCTGCGCCGCCTTCTCACCGATCTCCGGCTTTGCGCCCGCGCCGAGCCCCTTCGTGAGCTTCTCCCCGATCTGCATGGTCTTCTCTGCCTTGCAGAGCTGAAGTGCCTGTCTGTCCGTGTTGATTGCAATGAATTCGACGCCGCTGATATTACTCTCAATCATGCGGTTCACAGCGTTATTTCCCGCGCCGCCTACGCCGACCACGATGATTTTCGCGCTGTTCTCATCCTCGTTCAATTTGATTTCCAACAAGGTTACGACCTCCTGACTCTCTCTCTTCTTTTCCCGATTCAACGCCCGCTCCCGGTTCCGGCAAACAAGCGAAGGAACCGCAGTCTGGTATCATAATACGCATTTTTTAACCAAAGCGCAAGGCAAATCAGCTCTTTTTAAAGGAGTACATCCGGTTCTGGGCGGTGGGATCATAGACACTTAAATCGAGGGTTCCGGACAATCCCTCGATTTTCGGAAGGATGTTCTTGAGCTCCGAGAGCTTCCCGTTCATCTCGTCCGCACTTCCGAGGAGCACCCGGATATTTCCCATGACAAGCGTCGCCTCAAGGCTGCTGTTATAGCGGATGCAGTCCACCGGAATCCCGTTCGTCGAGAGATTCTGAGTGAGGTTCAGGATCATCGCGAAGATTTTCTCATCCTCGACGGGGAGCTTCTGGTAGAGGACGATGTTGCCGAAGCTCAGTCCGGTGATCTCCGGGATCCCGTCCAGCTTCTTCGATGAGCTCTCGACCACGATTCCGTCCTTGTCAAAGTACATGTTGGAGCTCATGTACCGGACATAGCCCACAATACTCTTCTCGTAGACGATCACCTCAGCGGAGACCGGGCTCGTGAGCGTGACCCTGCAGCTCTGGACAAACGGGATGCTCCGCTGCTTCCCGCGCATCCCGTTCACGAGTACAACCAGCGGGTTTCTGGAAATCATGTCCGGAAAGATCAGGGCTTCAATCTGCTCCGCGGTGTACATCCGGTTTCCCTCGACCTTCACGTGCCTGACCTGCAGAGACGCGCACACAATCGCCGCGCACAGAAGCACGGAGAGCGCGGCGGCAAAGACCTTCCTCCTCATCTGCCGCGCCTCAGGAAGCCAGACGAATGCTGTGGGAGACACTCAGCACAAGCCCGATCTCCACCATAAGAAACAGGACGGAGGTGCCGCCGTAGCTGATGAACGGCAGGGTGATGCCGGTGTTCGGGATGGCATTCGTCACGACCGCGATGTTCAGGATAACCTGGATCGCGATGTGCGCCATGACGCCCGTCACAAGAAGCGACCCGTAGCGGTCCGGCGCCGAATTCGCGATGACGAGGCACCTGTAGATCAGAAACGCGAAGACCAGAACGATCGACACCGCTCCGAAAAGCCCCAGCTCCTCACAGATGATCGCGAAGATCATGTCATTCTGCGCCTCCGGGACAAATCCCATCTTCTGAATGCTCTCCCCGAGTCCCTTCCCGAGGACCCCGCCTGATCCGATCGCGTAGAGGCCCTGCAGGACCTGGTAGCCGCCGTCCTGCGGGTACTTCGCGGGATCCTGCCACACGAGAATCCGGCTCAGCTGGTAGGGCTTCAGGAGCCCGATCTTAAGGAGCACACTCGAGATAGGGTTTATGAAGGCAGCGATCGCCGTCACCACCCCGAGGAGACCGAAATGAAAGATGTATCTCTTCGAGACGGCGAAGGTCATGACAAAAACCAGGCCGCCCACAATGATGCCTGAGCTCAGGTTATTCTTCGCGACCAGCGCCGCGATCGGCAGGTCCCAGAGGAAGGCGGTGAGGATCCCCCTGATGTGATTGATCCGGTTCCCCATGTTTGCGATGTAGACCGACAGAAACAGAATCAGCGCGAACTTTGCAAATTCCGTCGGCTGGAAGGAGAGCGGTCCGAGCGCGAGCCAGCGCTTCTGCCCGTTCACCTCGCGGCCCACAAATGCCACCGCGATCATGAGAACATACGAGAGCCAGTACGCCGGAACCGCCCACTTCAGGAACCAGTGATAGTCAATCCTTGAAGTGATGATCATCAGAAGAAAGCCCAGCCCCGCGTAGCGCGCCTGACGCGTCAGGTAATAGGCTGAGTCCTTCTTGTCGATCTGCGCGATGTAGGAACTCGAGGAATAGATCATGAGCAGGCCGAACGCCGTCAGAAAAATGACGGCAAAAACCAGACTGTAGTCAAAGTAGTATTTCGCCCTGCGCCGCTGTCCCTGCACCGCATGCGCGGCATTTCCCGATCTCCGTGCCATAAAAGAACTCCCAGTCCGTTAAAGAGCGCGCACGCACTCCTTGAAAATTCTGCCGCGCTCCTCGTAATTCTGAAACATGCCCCAGGAAGCGCAGGCCGGGGAAAGCAGAACGTAATCCCCCGCGTTTGCATAGGATGCACAGACCTTCACCGCCTCCTGCATGTCCTCCGCGAACATGATGTTCGTGAAGCCGTGGCGCTTCGCGCACTCGGCGATCGCATCCCTCGTCTGTCCGAGAAGGACCAGGTAGCGGACCTTTCCGCCGAACGACTCGATCCACTCGTCGTAGGTGGAACCCTTGTCGTAGCCTCCGCCGATCAGAATCGTGGGGCCCGGCATCGCCTTCACCGCCTGAATCGCGGCGTCCGGATTCGTGCCCTTCGAGTCGTTGTAGTACTTCACGCCGTAGCGCTCACAGACAAACTCGATGCGGTGCTCCACCGCCTTGAATTCCTTACAGGTCCTGACGGCAACCTCATCCGGGACCTTCATGCACTCTGCCAGCGCGAGTGCCGCCATGACGTTCTCGAAGTTGTGGCGCCCGAGGATCTGAAGCTCATCCGTCCGGAGAAGCTCCTTCTTCTTTCCGTTCTTTTTCCGGCAGATGACGCCGTCCTCCAGGTCATAGCCGTCCTCGATTTTCTCCTCGCTCGAGAAGAAGACCGGCGTGGCCGGGCACTCCCCGCTCTCGCCGAACGCGCGGAGCACCGGATCGCGGTAGTTCAGGACGACAAAATCCTCCTTCGTCTGGTTCGAGGTGATGTCCTCCTTGATCCGGATGTAGTTTTCCATCGTGTGATGCCGGTTCATGTGATCCGGTGTAATGTTTAAAATCGCCGCCGCGTGCGGGTGGAAGCGGATGATGGTCTCGAGCTGAAAGGAGGACGCTTCCAGGACCGTGACGGAGCTGTCCGTCGTCTTCAGCGCGATGTCGCAGTACGGATAGCCGATGTTCCCGACCGTGAACTCCTCCCCGAACGCGTTCTTCATGATCTCGCCGGTGAGCGTCGTCGTGGTTGTCTTGCCGTTCGTTCCGGTGATCGCCACGAGCTGTCCCTTCGCGACCTCGTACCCGAGCTCGATCTCGCTCCAGAGCTGGATCCCGCTGTCGGTCAGAAGCTTCACAAACGGTGTCTCCAAATCAATGCCCGGGCTCATGACGCAGATCTGGATGCCGGCGATATCCTTTTTCTCCAGTTCCCCGAGCTTCAGCGTGACCGGCGCCTTCTCCGGAAAGTTCCTCAGGAGCTCCTCCGGGTCGAGCTTCTCATTGCTGTCATAGAGCAGAACCTGCCCGCCCGTCTCAACCACAAGCTTCGCCGCAGAGATCCCGCTCTTTCCGGCGCCCGCAATCATCACTTTATCGTTCATACTGTTCTCCCCTTCCCCGAGACATGGAAATTGTACCTTGTGCCGCACTGCCGCCGCGCTGTGACAGGCGCCGGCAGGCGGACGGAACCAGCGCTGCCGCCTCCCGGATTCACGCTGCCCCGATTCCGAGCCAGCAGAGCAGCGACAGGATCACGGTCACCGCCGTAAAGACCGTCACGACCCGCGTCTCCGACCAGCCGCCGAGCTCGAAATGGTGATGGATCGGCGCCATCCGGAAGAACCGCTTCCCATGGGTCTTCTTAAAATAGACCACCTGAATCATGACGGAGACGACCTCCGCGAGATAAATGAATCCGGCAAGCAGAATAAAGAGCGGCATTTTAAGGAGCAGTGCCGTGCTGGCCACGTACCCTCCGAGCGCGAGCGCACCGGTGTCGCCCATGAAGACCTTCGCCGGATAGCAGTTGAAAAGCAGAAACCCGAGAAGCGCCCCCGCGACAGCCCCGGAAGCCGGTCCGCAGGAAATGCCCTCCCGCACGGAGAACGCGAGGAAGAAGACCGCCACCGCGATCGTGACCGAGGAGCAGAGTCCGTCCAGCCCGTCCGTGAAGTTGGTTCCGTTGTCCGTCCCGATCACCACAAAGAACACGAACGGAATGTAGAGAACCCCGAGCGGGACAATGACGCCGCTCTCAAGATCCCCGGTAAACGGAACCAGCATGCCCCGGAGATCCTCCTTCTGCCAGAGATAGCCCGCGAGCACCGCCGTCGCGGCGATCTGCAGAAGCAGCTTCTGCTTCACCGTGAGGCCCTCCGACTGCTTCCGGCGGATCTTCAGGAAGTCATCCAGGAACCCGATCAGTCCGAACGCGAGGGTGAAAAGAAGCACCGGGAGTGTCTCCGGATCGCTCCCCGCGAAGGGAAGCGTGCCCGCCGCCACGCCGATCAGAATCATGATGCCCCCCATGGTCGGCGTCCCCTGCTTTTTGAGGTGCGACTGCGGCCCGTCGTCCCGGACCTCCTGTCCGAACTTCATGCGGTGAAGAATCGGAATTCCCACCGGACAGAGCGCGGCGCAGACCGCAAAACTGATTAACAGAGCGAAAATGGACCGCGTAGCCATCAGCACTTCTCCCGTCACATAAAAATAATGGCAGCTGTTCACAGCCATCCCCGAAAATGCCGCGCATTTTCAAGGCATGCTCCCGAATCCTGTCAAGTATAGCGCGAACAGACAGGGGGACGCAAGTACACGTCTCTGCGGAAGGCTGCCGGGACCAGGCTCACCTCAAAAGCCGGCCGCAGTGATTTCCCCGGACGAGGCTGCCTGTGAAGATTCCGTTCCCGCAGCAGCCGGGCCTGTCCCGCTCTCAGCTGCCGCATGCGCTGCTTTCTCCGATGCCGGCTCTTCCGCGGCAGATTTCTGCGCGCCCGTCTCCTGTGCGGCAGAGCCCTGTGCAGCAGGCTCCCCTGCGGATGTCTCCTGCGCGCCCGTCTCCCGCGTGGACGTCTCACTGCTCTCTCCCCCGGAATCTGTCTCCGGGACGCTGATCGTCTCTCCGTTCTCATTGATCCCGGCCGGCTGTCCCGGAAGATCCTCTCCCGCGCCGGGCGCGAGCGACTCCTCGGTGTCGTACTCGATGGAAGGCGTCTCCGGCTCCGCCGGCGCCTCCGCAGCCTCTGTCACGGTGTTGTCCGTGATTCCCTCGCTCTCCGGCAGACCCTCGGCCGCGCTGCCGTCCTCATTCTCCGGGGTGCTCGGATAGACATTCAGATACGGGAGGATCTCCGCCATGATGTTGTGGAAAATGCCGCTCGCGTAGGTGCTGTGCGGCTGGTCGGCCGTGTGCGGCGTATCGACAATCACGTAGCAGAGAACCTGCGGGTCATCCGTCGGCGCGAAGCCGCAGAAGGAGACGAGGTAGTTTCCGTTTTTCCGCGGATACTTCTCGGCGGTTCCGGTCTTTCCGCCGATATCGTAGCCCTCGACGCCGGCCGCCTTTCCGGTGCCCTCCGTGACCGTAAGGTGCAGCGCATTGCGGAGAAACGCGCTCGTCTCCGCAGAGCAGGTCTCCCGCACCAGCTGCGGCTGGATGTCCCGGATCACGGCGCCCTGCGCGTTCATGATCCGCTTCACGACATGCGGCTGGTAGTAGGAGCCGCCGTTGATCGCGGAGCAGAAGGCCGCCGCCGTCTGCACCATGGTGCAGTTATAGTTCTGCCCGAAGGAATTCGTCGCGAGATCAGAGGAGGACATGTCGTTCGGGCTGTGGATCAGCGTGGCCGTGTCCGCCTCGCCCGGGAGGTCGATCCCCGTCCGGCTCCCGAATCCGAACAGCCGCTGCGTCTTGCAGAAGTTCTCCGCGCCGACCGCCTGGGCAATCCGCATCATGACGACGTTGCAGGACTGCATGATGCCCTGCGTCACATTCAGCACGCCGTGGCCGGTCCGCTTCGCGCAGTGGATCTGCCACCCGCCGACCTCGAGATATCCCTGGCAGTCATACGTCTCGTTTCCGCTGATCGCGCCGTTCTCCAGGCCGGCTGCAACCGTGAAGATCTTCGAGACGGAACCCGGCTCGTACGTATCGCTCACGCAGAAATTTCTCCAGAGCTGGAAACAGGCATCGGTCCGCTCCTGCTCGTCCATGGCGTCGATCTGCTCCTGGGTGTAGTACGTCGTGAGATCTCGCGGGTTGTTCAGATCGAACCTGTGGTTTGTCGCCATCCCCAGGATCTCGCCGGTCTGCGGCTGCATGACAATGCAGGCGACCGTGTCTCCGCCCATCTCGGCATCGAACTGGTCGATGTATTTCTCGATCGTGGATTGCACCTTCATGTCGATGGTCGAGACAATCGTGTTGCCGTCCACCGCGGGCTTGATCACGCGCTGAAGGTTCGATTCGTCATTCAGGTACCCGTATTCGCGGCCGCTCGTTCCGATCAGGTCGCTGTTGTAGTACTGCTCGATCCCGCCGGACCCCTCCGCGCCGTCGCTCATGGAAAAGCCGAGCACGCTGCAGGCCATCGCGCCGTAAGGATACTCCCGGAGATACGAGTCCTCGAACCATACGCCGTAGACGCGGTGCGGATCATTTTCCGCCTTGTAGCCGTTATTGACCTCCTTCTTCCGGTTCTCGAACTGCTCCTTCTGGTCGTGTGTGAGCTGCTTCGCGTAGCGGACGTAGTGGGACGTCGAGCGGTCGGCGATCACCTTTCTCAAATCGTCCGCATCATAGCCGAACACCTCCGTGAGAAGGCTCACGGTCGGCTCGAGATAATCCTCCTGCTCCGCATTGATCTGAGACGGGTCGAGAATCAGATTGTACACCTTGTTCGTCGTGGCAAGGTAGGTGCCGTTCCGGTCCACAATGTCGCCCCTGCGGTACGGAATTTCCAGCGAATCATATCGCTGCTGCGAGAGGACCTTCTGATTGTAGGCCTCGCTGTTGTTCTTCTGAATGCTCCAGATTCTGTAAACCAACGCAAACAAAGCCAGCAGAATCACCACCGCGGTGACTGCCAGCTTTCTTCTCATATACCATGTGAGCCCTGATTTTGCCGGGTTCGAAGAGGGCTTACTTCTTCGATGCTCCGGGGATGTCCTCATACTGCCTCACATACTCACTTTCCGTTTTTTTGTAGTGGATCACCTGGCTTCTGTCCGCATAGACCATGCCAAGCTCCTTCGTCGCAACCTCATAGATGTGATCGAGGTCAATGTTGGTGTTAATCGAGGTCTGAAGCGCGTCGTTCTCGTTCTTCAGGTTCTCTAACTCCTGCTCCTGCTTTTCGATGGAGCGCATGGTGGCGGAGATGCCGGACTGAACACTGATATAGGAACAGCAGATCACCAGGGCCGCGACGGTCGCCACGGTCAGCATCATGAGATACGGGAGATCCATCCGCAGGGCCTGACGCCCCCGCGCCCTGGCTCTCCGCTGGCTGCGTCTCTCCGCCGCTCTTCTGCGCCGCTGCTCTTCAATCTCCTCCTCGGGGACCAGCCGGCGCGCTGTGCTGTCATAGTTGTACAGTGCGGACTGCATTCCGGATCCGCTCTCCGCGTTTCTCCGTCTGCGCGCTGCCGATGCTGCTCTGTTCATGAAATCCCCCCTGCGGGGCGTCCGCCCCGCTATGCCCTCTCGAAAACCCTGAGCTTTGCGCTCCGCGCTCTCGGATTGGCTTCCGTCTCCTCCGCTCCCGGAAGAATCGGTTTTTTTGTTACCACTCTCCCCCTGCTTTTCCTTCCGCAGACACACACCGGAAAATCCGGCGGACAGATGCAGGGATGCTCATTTCTCCGAAACCCTTCCTTCACGATCCGGTCCTCCAGCGAGTGGAATGTGATGATGCAGATCCTTCCGCCCGGGTTCAGAAGCCCGATCATGCTGTCAATCGAATTCTTAAGGACATCCAGCTCTCCGTTCAGCTCGATCCGAAGCGCCTGGAAGGTCCGCATCGCCGGATGGCCGCCGGACATCTGCATTTTCAGCGGAACTGCGCTCCGCACCGCGTCCGCGAGCTCCCGCGTCGTCTCAATCGGCTTCCTGCTCCGGACCTCCACGATTTTTCTCGCGATCCGGTTTGCGAAGCGGTCCTCTCCGTAATCGTGTATGATCCGGAACAGCTCCTCCTCTGAGCAGGTGTTCACGAGATCCGCCGCGGTTCTCGGATTTCTCTGGTCCATCCGCATGTCGAGAGGCGCGTCGTCCAGATAGCTGAAGCCGCGCTCCGCGGTGTCGATCTGATGCGAGGAGATTCCGAGATCCAGGCAGATGCCGTCGACCCCTCTGATCCCGAGCCCCTCCAGAACGGATCCCATGTTCACGTAATTGTCCCGGACCACCGTGACGCGGTCCGCAAACTGTTTAAGATGCTCCGACGCGGCAGTGACCGCATCTCCGTCCTGATCTATCCCGATCAGCCTTCCGCCCCCCGTCAGTCGCTCCGCGACGTGAAAGGCGTGGCCGCCTCCGCCGAGCGTTCCATCGACGTAGATCCCGTCCGGGCGGATCTTCAGGCTGTCGATGGTCTCCCGCAGGAGTACCGGTACATGATGGAAGGTCATATGCCGATTCCCAGTCCGTCAAGTCCCTCGGCGAGGCTCTCGTCGCTGTTCTCTTCCGCCTGCTCCGCATCCCAGCGCTCTCTGCTCCAGATCTCAACGTGATTTCCGTTTCCGATCATGACGGCGTCCTTCCCGATCGCCGCGTACTCGCGGAGATTGGCCGGAACGAGGATTCTTCCCTGCCGGTCCGTCTCACAGTGCGTCGCGCCGGCGTGCATGAAGCGGGAGAATTTCCTGGCTCCCTTGTTCGTGATCGGAAGAGCTGCCAGCTTCTGCTCGAATTTCTCCCATTCCTCTTCCGCGTAGATGTTCAGGCATCCGTCCAGCCCCTTGGTCAGCCAGAATTTTGCCCCGAGGAGTTCACGAAAATCGGAAGGGATGATCACCCTTCCTTTCGCGTCCACCGAATGACTGTACTCCCCGTTGAACATCACTTTCCATATCCCCCACAATTCACCACGAACTGACACTTTCTGATTTAAATAATAATAAAGCATTCATAAAATTGCAAGGCATCCGGCGCGCAAAAAAGCAAAAAAAGTGAGGCATCCTGCGGGTTTTCGCAGATGCCTCAAGATGTTGTGTTGACATAAAAACCGAGTCAAGATATGGGACGAAGTTCCGCCTGCGCAGCGGATTTCAGAGGGTGGGGGAAAAGTGGGGGAAAATGTGGAACTCTTAAGCCTCCGGGTCCTGACGCTCCTCCGCGTCCGCCTGAGTTCCGGCTGCAGACTGGCTTTCGGCTGCCGCCCTCGCTGCGCGTCTCCGGCCCGCCCGAACGCCGACAAGCGCCACAACGACAAAGACGCCTGCCAGAAGCTGCGAGACCGCGATGCCAGTCCCGGGGATCATCAGCGAGTCGGTGCGCAGCCCCTCGATCCAGAGGCGTCCCAGGCCGTAGCCGCCGAGATAGAGAAAGAAAATCTCTCCCGTGAACTTCTTCTTTTTCCGGTAATTCCACAGAAGGAAGAACAGGCACAGGTTCCAGACCGACTCGTACAGGAAGGTGGGATGTACCTGAATGTATTCCGTGCCGTTGTCGACGATCAGATGCTTTAAGAGCTCGTCATCGATCATGATGGGATTCACAATGGCCCTCCGGATCCGCATCGCAAAGAGACTCTCCGTGTATCGGCCGAATGCCTCGCAGTTGAAGAAATTTCCCCACCGCCCGATCGCCTGTCCGAGCGGAAAGCAGAGCATCACGGTGTCCAGCAGATCCAGAATGGAGATTTTCTTCCTCCGGCTCCAGAACCAGAGAAAGAGGATCTCCGCGATCACGCCCCCGTAGATCGCGAGGCCGCCCGCCCGGAGATTAAAGATCTGGAGCAGCTGATTCCTGTAGTCGTCCCAGCGGAAAATGACGTAATAGATCCGCGCGCCGGCGATTCCGGCGATGATTCCGTACGCCGCGCCGTCGTAGATCACATTTCCGCCGAGTCCGCGCTCCTCCGCGTCCCGCGCCGCGAGGCAGATGCAGAGCATCATCCCGAAGGCGATGATGATTCCGTAGAAAGCAATCCGGAAGCCGAAGAGGTCGATGTGGTTCACCATGTGTGTGATGGTGATGCCGAGATTCACAAATTTCAGATCGTAGGTCATGAGAAATCTCTCCCGAATAGGCACTTCCGCGTCAGAAATCCCGCGCCGCTCCGGCCGGCGGAAGTGCATGAGTCTGCTGCAGGGCGCCATGAGCCGCCCCGGATACAGGCACAGGCAGACCATGGCCTCTGACACAGCTCCCATTATAAAAGAAAATATGCGCCGGGGAAGAAAAACTTTCCCGCTTCCTGATTAAAAGGGAGAACCTGCCCGTTTTCCGTGCGCTTTTCATTCCTCTTTTAATATGGTATGATGAATGAGTTTTTCAATGCCCCTCACAAAAAACAGATTGCGCCCGCGCGGCGCAGATGAAAGGAAAATAAAATGAAATTAGGTATCGTCGGTCTGCCGAACGTCGGCAAGAGCACACTGTTCAACTCCCTCACGAAGGCGGGGGCTCCCGCGGCAAACTACCCGTTCTGCACCATCGACCCGAACGTGGGAATCGTCGCTGTTCCGGACAAGCGCCTCGAGGTGCTCGGGAAGATGCACCACTCGAAGAAGGTCACACCGGCCGTCATTGAATTCGTCGACATCGCCGGTCTCGTGAAGGGTGCAAGCAAGGGCGAGGGCCTCGGCAATCAGTTCCTCGCGAACATCCGCGAGTGCGACGCCATTGTCCACGTGGTCCGCTGCTTCGAGGACTCAAACGTCGTGCACGTCGACGGCTCCGTGGACCCCGTCCGGGACATCGAGACCATAAATCTGGAGCTCATCTTCGCAGACCTCGAGGTCCTGGACCGGCGCATCGCAAAGACCGCGAAGTCCGCACTGAATGACAAGGGACTGAAAAAGGAGCTCGAGATTCTGAAGGCGCTGAAGGCGCTTCTCGAGGACGGAAAGCCGGCGTCCGACTATAAGACGGACGATCCCGACATCGAGGAATTCGTGCGCTCCCTCTTTCTTCTCACCTCCAAGCCTGTGATCTACGCGGCAAATGTCGCCGAGACCGATCTCGCAGACGATGGCGCCTCGAACCCGCACGTCGCCTCAGTCCGAAAGTACGCCGAGGAGACCGGCAGCAAGGTCTACGTGGTCTGCGCGCAGATCGAGGAGGAGATCTCCGAGCTGGATGACTCCGAGAAAGCGGACTACCTCGACGCGCTCGGCATCAAGGAGTCCGGCCTCGACAAGCTGATCTCCGCAAGCTATGACCTTCTGGGCCTTCTCTCCTTCCTCACCACCGGAGAGGACGAGACGCGCGCCTGGACCATCAAAAAGGGAACCAGGGCCCCGCAGGCCGCAGGAAAGATCCACACGGACTTTGAGCGCGGGTTCATCCGCGCGGAGGTGATCAGCTATGATGATCTCGTGGCGTGCGGCTCCTCCGCCGCCGCGAAGGAGAAAGGCCTCATGCGCCTTGAGGGTAAGGACTACGTGGTGCAGGACGGCGACGTGATCCTGTTCCGCTTCAATGTCTGAACCTCAGCAGAGCTTCGTCCTGCAGGGCTCTCCCGCCGCCATCTGAAGAAGCCCCTCGATCCCGCACCTGGCCATGCTGCGCACAGCCGCATCTGTATAAAACGCCATGTGATAGGTGTAGACCACGTTCTTGAACTGCCGCAGATAGGCGATGTCGCGATCTGCGAAAATGTCGGTCTTCAGGTCCCGGTGGACGATCTTCTCCTCTTCCTCGACGGTGTCCAGCCCCAGAGCCCCGATTTTTTCCGTCTCAATGCCCTCGATCAGCGCGTGGATGTCCATCAGGCCTCCACGCGCGCAGTTTACGAGAACCACGCCGTCCTTCATTTTTGAAATGGACTCCCGGTTGATGACGTGGCGGGTGTCCGAGGTCAGTGCGAGATGCAGGGAGATGACGTCGCTCCGCCGGTACAGCTCCTCAAGACGCACAAATTCTGCGAGCGCGTCAGCCTCCGCACTTCTGTGCCTGCCGGAATAGAGGAGCCTGCATCCGAAGCCCGAGAGGTTCCTTAAAACCTGGGTGCCGATGCGCCCGGTTCCGACAATGCCGATCGTGAGGTCCTTCATCTCCCGCCCCGCGAGCCCCTCGAGCGAAAAATCATTCACCTGCATTCTCCAGAGTGCCTGCTTGTAATTCCGCAGACAGAGAAGAATCATCATCACGGTGTAGTCCGCCACCCCGTTCGGCGCGTATTCCGCATTGCAGACATGAATCCCGTGCCGTCTCGCCGCGTCAAGATCGATGTGATTATACCCGACGGTCCTGGTGGAGAGGTACCGGATCCCCCGCTCCTCCAGTGCTCTCATCTCCTGCTCGCCGTACCGTCCCATTCCGAGCACGGTGACGCCGGAAGCATCCGAAAGCTCCGGAATCTTCTCCAGAGTCAGGATCTCCGGGGAACACACGATTTCCACCTGGTTTCTTCGGGCTGTCTCCGTAAGAAACGTCTCCTCATCTCTTCTCGCTTCAAAGGCATAAATTTTCCCGTTCAAGACAGACCTCCTGTTATTCATCACGCTGGCTCTTCCCTGCAGTCTTCTCTTTCACTGCGTCCGGCCCCTTGCTCTCCCCTCCGCCCGTCCGCATTGTAAAGAATTTTAACACAGGATTTTCATTTTTCCAGTGCGGGGAAGCGGACGAGCCTCTCCTCGTCATGCGTACCAGGTAATATTGATTGCCTGTCTCATTTATTATAAAATTAACTTATACTATTTGATTTCAGTTTCTGTTTTCTGTCCTCAGGTTTTGTTCTCAGTTCCTGCTCCCGGTTTCTGCTCCAGTTC
>CACXCJ010000062.1 GCA_902766175.1 uncultured Lachnospiraceae bacterium | reverse complement strand
GGATAGGTGTTCTGTGTGTGGTTTTGAGGGTGCGGAGGCATCTGATGCGATAGTGGCGTAGTTGGTAACGCGCGACCTTGCCAAGGTCGAGACCGCGGGTTCGAGTCCCGTCTATCGCTCTGAAATGAGAAGACTGTGAATCAGTCTTCTTTTTTTTCGCCTTTCTTCAGGTATAATGTTAACAGGAAGTGCCGCGGAAGCGCACTTCAAGATACTTTGGATTGGAAAACGAATGCAGAATCGGGCTTCTGGGAGGGCAAGAAACTATGCTGTATGAGGGAGATGTCTACAGACCGCCGAGCGAGGCGCGCAGCCTCATTATCCAGGTCACAATCGGCTGTTCACACAATACCTGTACCTTCTGTCACATGTACACGGACAAACAGTTCCGGATCCGCACACGGGAGGAAATTCTGAAGGATCTCGATGAGTGCAGACAGGCGATCGGACCGTATGTGCGCAGGGTCTTCTTTGCGGATGGCGATGCGCTGGTCGTGCCGACAAAGCTTCTTCTTGAGCTTTTACATTACGTGCGGAACAATTTTCCGAATGTAGAGCGCGTGACCTCCTATGGGACGGCGCACGATGTCCTGCGGAAATCCGAGGAGGAACTGAAGGCGCTCCGGGCGGCAGGGCTTGAGATGATTTATATCGGCGCGGAGTCCGGCGACAACGGGATTCTTGCGCATATCCGGAAGGGTGAGACTGCAGAGGAAATCGTGGAGGCAGGACAGAAACTGAAGCGCTGTGGCATGAAGACCTCTGTCACGCTGATTTCAGGTCTCGGCGGGAAAAAAGGGATAGAGCGCCATGCAGAGAGCTCCGCGAGGCTCATCAATGGCATGAACCCGGAGTACGCTTCCATCCTCACCCTGCATCTCACACCGGATTCTCCGATGGCGCAGGAAATTGCGAGAGGAGAGATGGACCTTCTGGGGCCGGAGGACATTGTGACGGAGACGGAAATTTTCCTGAAACACATTGATTCCCCCGGAACGGTATTCCGCACGAATCACGCCTCCAATTATGTCGCTCTGGCGGGCACGTTCAACAAGGACATCCCGGAAATGCTCCGGGAACTGGAGGAGGCGAAAAAGCATCACTGGTACCGCCCCGACTGGATGAGAGGGCTGTGAGAGGCGCAGAATCCGAAGCCGGGAATGGGCATTCCTTCCGGCCGAATGCCGGGCGGCCCGGAGCGGCTTTCATTTTGCGCGGACCTCGTCTGAGAGAGCCCGGTAGCGTCTTGTCACTTCCTCGATAAATTCAGACTCGATTCCGGTGAGTTCCTTGCCCTCTTTTATGATGATCCCGAAGCAGAGATGCTCCGAGCAGTCCTTCAGGGGAATGTTCAGGACCTTGTATGATGCGGACGGGCCTGGAAACTTGGCGATTCCGAGTGTGTAGAAGTTGGTCCGGGCGATGAGGTCCAGCTGCTCCATCCGATCGTTCACGTAGATGATCCGGGAGGAGTCATTCAGATCGATCAGGCCGTGCTCAGTCGCGACGTGATAAAAGAAATCCTCGTACTGGCCGATGTAGCGGACCAGGCCGTAGGGGCGCAGGTCGCGGAGGTCTATCTCCCGGACATCCCGGCCCTTCACCAGCTCGTGCTCGGAGGAGATGAAAACGTACGGCTTGAACTTGGCGACCGCGCGGAACTGCAGGTGACTGTTGTTGAAATTCCGCATCATGGTGTCCGCCTCGTGGACGGAAAAGTGGATGACGCCGATTTCCGAGTACCCGCTCGTGACGTCATCGATCACGTCCATGGTATTGGACTCCCTGAGACGAAGGAACAGATTTTCGCGGTCCTCGTGGCGCTTGCAGACGTCGTTGAAACAGACGGCGGTCTGCGAAAAGCGCGTGGCGGATACAACGAGTCGGCTTCCGAGCCGGTGCACCTGGCTGATGAACTGATCGAGGTGTTCCATCTCGTTCAGAATCACCTTGCAGTGCTCCAGAAAATATTCTCCATTTTTTGTGAGGCGCGATCCCTGGTTGGTCCTCTGAAACAGTGAGAATCCGACCTCATCCTCGATATTTTTGATGATGTGGCTCAGCTGGGGCTGGGAAATATACATGGCCTTTGCGGCCTGGTTGATGGAGCCGTACTGGGCGACACCGACGAAGTATTTCAGATTCTTGGTATCCACACCGTTCCTCCGTTTCATTCTCCGATATCACTGTTTACTTATAATTTTAGCACGTTTTCCGATCGTTGACAGATCAAATGGCCTCCCGTAAAATGAGGCTAACTGACACGCACCTATGGCGGAATTGGCAGACGCGCCGGATTTAGGTTCCGGTGGGAGACCATGCAGGTTCGAACCCTGTTAGGTGCATTTTGATGCAGTGCGTTTCGGAGGAAATAGGAAGATGAAGCATTTGTCGGTGCTGCTTTTTGCGGCAGCGCTCTGCCTTTCTGCGTGCGGCGGAACGGGAGGGACTGTGTCCGGTGTGTCAGCGGCAGAGGCGAGCTCGGCGGAGAACATAGCGGATGTCACCGGGGCGGGTACGCCGGAAGACGCGGCAGATGCGGCCGGAGAGAGTGCGTCGGAAGAGGCGGCAGATGCAGCCGGGGCGAGCGCGTCGGAGGACGCGGCAGATGCAGCCGGGGCGAGCGCGTCGGAGGACGCGGCAGATGCAGCTGGGGCGAGCGCGTCGGAGGACGCGGCAGGTACAGCCGGAGCGAGCGGCGCGGAGGATCTGACTGTCACGTTCCATAAGCAGGAGGGAAAACACATCGTGACGGCGGGGAGTCTCACGATCAGTGTGCCCACCACCTTCGAGGGCCTCGAGCAGGAGGGAGCTGAATTTCAGGGCGATGACGAGATTGTCCGCGCGGGGCGCTCCGGCAGCTGCCGGGTGAAGTACCGCGGCGCCTTCAACAGCATTCAGCTGAACGTGCACAACAACACGGATTACGATATGGCTGTCCGGGACTGCACGGTCTCAGGAATTGAGATCGGAAGCGCGGAGCCGGACCCGCTTCTCACGCTCTACGGTATTCCGATGGGGGCATCCCGCCAGCAGATTGCAGATGTCTACGGGGAGCCGTTCAGCAAGACATTTGACGACGAAAATCACATGTCCAACATGGTCTATCAGTTCGGCACCGATATTTACAGCAAACAGATCGTCATGATCATTTTCCGGAACAGTCTGGCTGTCTCCGCGAGTTATGATGATTTTGAGCAGGTCGTGAATTAGTAAAATCTTACAAAAATTCAGCTAAATTTTCAGAGGACATGATTTTCCTGACAGATTGTCCGGCTTTTCAGGATTTTCTATAATGAAGTATGATCGGATTCGGAAATCCGGTTTTGTTCGTCTGCGTGCGGGGTGAAAAAATGTTTGAGGATAAGAACTGGGAACCGGAATTCTGCGGGCGTCTCGAGAAGTGCTTCGACGAGATGAAGTGGCTCTACATGGAGCTCTACGGCAATAATCAGCAGGCATTTGACTATTTCTTAAGCATGCTTCACGAGTACTATGCGGCGAGAACGCCGGAACTCAAGGAATGGGACGATGCGCGGTTAATTGTCCCGGACTGGTATCGCGGGAACGAGATGCTCGGCATGCTCATGTACACGAAATGCTTTGCCGGAACCCTGCAGGGGGTGCGCGCACATCTCGGGTATCTCAGGGAGTGCGGCGTGAACTATGTGCATCTGATGCCTCTTCTTGAGAGCCCGGAGGGCAGAAGCGACGGCGGCTACGCGGTCGCGGATTTCCGGAAGGTGCAGCCGGAGCTCGGCACCATGGAGGATCTCGCGCAGCTCTCCTCTGACTGTCACAGCCGGGGAATGGCGGTCTGCCTCGATTTTGTCATGAACCACACGAGCGAGGATCACGAGTGGGCGAGGCGGGCAAAGGCGGGAGACCCGGAATATCAGGCGCGCTACTTTTTCTTTGACAACTGGAACATCCCGAATGAATTTGAGAAGACGGTTCCGCAGGTTTTCCCGACGACAGCGCCCGGGAATTTCACCTGGTGCGAGGAGGCGCAGAAGGTCGTGATGACGACGTTCTACCCGTATCAGTGGGACCTGAATTACGCGAATCCGACCGTCTTCAATGACATGACGGCGAACATGCTGAACCTCTGCAACCACGGTGTCGACATCATCCGCCTGGACGCAGTCCCCTACATCTGGAAGCGGCTCGGAACGAACTGCCGGAACCTTCCGCAGGTGCACACGCTGGTCCGCATCATGCGGATGGCGGCGGAGGTGGTCTGCCCGGGAACGCTTCTTCTGGGCGAGGTGGTCATGGAGCCCAGCAAGGTCGTGCCGTACTTCGGAACGGTCGAAAAGCCTGAGTGCCACATGCTGTACAATGTCACGACGATGGCGAGCACCTGGCACACCGTCGCCACGCATGACGTGCGGCTTCTGCGGCATCAGCTGGAGACGGTGTTCTCCCTTCCGAAGCAGTATATTTTCCTGAACTACCTTCGCTGTCACGATGACATCGGCTGGGGCCTGGACTATTCGTTCCTGAAGCAGTTCGGCGTGGAGGAGGTCGCACACAAGAAATTCCTGAATGACTACTTCCGGGGAAGGTACCCGGGGAGCATGAGCCGGGGCGAGCTCTATAACGATGACCCGCGGCTCGGTGATGCGCGTCTCTGCGGCACGACGGCTTCTCTCTGCGGCATCGAGGAAGCGGAAGCGGAGGGCGATGCAGAAAAGCTTGACCGGGCCATAGACCTTGACGTAATGCTGCACGCGTTTCTGTTTGCACAGAGTGGAATCCCGGTGCTCTACAGCGGCGATGAGATCGGACAGCTGAATGACTACACATATCATGAGGACCCGCTGAAGCGGGACGACAGCCGCTACCTGCACCGCGGGAAATTCAGCTGGGAAGAGGCGAGGAAACGGAGAAGTGCGAAGACGCGGGAGGGCCGCATTTTCAAGGCGCTCCGGAAGCTCGAGAAGATCCGCATGTCACATGACGTGTTCGACTCCCAGGCGGATACCTGGATCGTCGAGACGTGGAACAACAGTGTGCTCGGGATCGGCCGCTACTATCAGGGCGAGAAGATGATCGCGCTCTTTAATTTCAGCGATGCGCCGCAGACGGCCTGGATCAGCGAGCACGAGGACTATTTTGACCTTCTCACCAGAAAGAAACGTCCCGCGAAGAATGTCGAGCTCCCGCCCTGCGGCTTCGCCTGGCTCATGACAGTATTTAAGAAATGAAGCGCAGAGAATGAAATGGAAATGATGAAATGCAGAAAATGAAATGCGAATAATGAAATCCAAATAATGCAATGCAGAAAATGAAGTGCAGAAAATGAGAGGAGGCGGAGAGAAGCCGTGAAGCTTATCTTTGTGGATATCGACGGAACTCTGACTCCGGCGGGCACGAATACGCCGCCGGACAGCGCGCTGAGGGCGATCCGGGCGGCGCAGAAGAAGGGAAACAGGGTGTTTCTCTGCACGGGCAGGAATCTCGCGATGCTCTCTCCGCTCCTGCCGTACGGGTTTGACGGGATGGTCGCGAGCTCCGGAGGGTATGTGACGTGCGGGGACGAGGTGATTTATGATCACCCGATGACGAAGGAGCAGCTTGAAACCGCCCTGACCCTGCTCCACAGAAACGGCGTTTTCTGCACGATCGAAGCGAAGGAAGGTACCTGGGGAGATGAGAATCTGAAGGACTTTCTCGCCGGGACAGAGGGCGGCAACAGCGAGATAGAGCGCTGGAGAAGGGCCCTGAAGGACAATCTCAACATCCGGCCGATGGCGGAGTACGACGGGAGTCCTGTCTACAAGGTGGTGGTCATGGCTTCCGAGGATAGAAAGCTCGACGAGGCGCGCTCCCGTCTCGGGAGGGACTTCCAGTTCGTCGTGCAGGATGTCCCTGCGCACGGGTGCGTGAACGGAGAGCTCATTAACCGCGCATTCGACAAGGGGCGCGGCGTGCTAAAGGTCGCGGAGCATCTCGGCGTGCCGGCCGCAGACACCGTCGGCTTCGGAGACAGCATGAACGATCTGGAAATGATTCAGACGGTCGGCATGAGCGTCTGCATGGAAAACGGAAGTGCGGAGCTGAAGAAGCGGAGCAGGCTTATCTGCCCGGCGGTGACGGAGGACGGCCTGGCCTGGGCATTTGAGAAGCTGGGTCTCGTCTGAGAAAAACGCAGCAGAAGAGGAACCTGCTTCAGACAGAGATTCCGGGGCACGCAGGGGCACCTGCTTCAACGGCTCCGGCGGTGCTGCGGGCGGACAGAAGGTGCAATAATTCCGGGACATCCGGATAAAATAAGAGGGGGATAGTTCAATGGCACTGGATTACCACAAATGTGCGCAGGAGATCGTTGACCTTATCGGCGGACGGCCGAATGTGGTGAGCGCTGCACACTGCGCGACGAGACTGCGCCTGGTCACGGTCGACAACAGCAAGGTGGACAAGAGGAAGCTGGAGGACGTGGAAGGCGTCAAGGGCGTGTTCGAATCCAACGGACAGCTGCAGATCATCATCGGCACGGGGACGGTCAACAAGGTGTACGATGAGTTCCTCGCGATCACCGGCATGACGGCTGCGACGAAGGATGACGTGAAGGCGGCCGCCGCGGCGAATGCCCCGCTCTGGAGGCGGCTGATCAAGGCGCTGGGAGATGTCTTTGTTCCGATTCTTCCGGCGATTGTCGCATCCGGCCTGATGATGGGCATTGTCGAGGCACTGGGCAAGGTTCCGGGCCTCGGCTTCGCGGATTCCGCCTGGTACGGCTTTCTCGACATGGCCGCAAACACGGCCTTCGCGTTCCTGCCGGTCATCGTTGCCGTCTCCGCGTCGAGAGTCTTCGGAGGAAATATCTTCCTCGGCGCCGTCATCGGCCTCATGATGGTGCACTCCGGTCTCCTGAACGGCTGGAATGCCGGCAGCTACGAGCAGATCGCGAAGTTCTTCAACATCTCTGTGGACGGCATGAGCCCGTACGCCTACGACTGGGGAGCGTTCGGAAGGCTTTCTTCGGACGCGCAGGCGGCGATCGCGCAGGCAAACAATATCGCAATTCCGACCTGGAACCTGTTTGGAAATCTTAAAATCGGCGGCTGGGTGGTCGGATCGATCCGCCGCGTCGGCTATCAGGGGCACGTGATCCCTGTGATCATCGCCGTGTACATCATGTGCCAGATCGAGAAGTGGTTCCACAAGCACGTGATCGAAATGCTGGATCTCTTCATCACACCGCTCTGCACTGTCGTTATCACTGCACTTCTCACGTTCACGATCATCGGACCGATTTTTTCCGTCCTTGAGAGCATGGTTCTCTCCGGCGCGGAGGTCCTGGTGCACAATCCGATCGGTGCGCTGATTATGGGAGCCGTCTATCCCTGCACGGTTGTCATGGGCCTGCATCACATGTACAACGTGATTGAGGCGGGCATGCTCGCGTCTGTGGGCCTGAATACCTGGATGCCGATTGCCTCCGCCGCAAACTTCGCGCAGTTCGGCGCCTGCCTGGCCGTCGGCCTGAAGGCGAAGCAGCAGAAGACGAAGGTTGTTGCGGTTCCGTCTGCACTGTCCGCTTCCCTCGGAATCACCGAGCCCGCAATCTTCGGCGTGAACATGCGGTTCCTGAAGCCGTTTGTCTGCGGTATGATCGGCGGCGCCATCGGCGCTGCATTCGGAGCCCTGACCGGCATTGGCGCGACAGCCTACGGCGTCACCGGCATTCCGGGATTCCTGACGATCAATAATCCACTGGTCTACACAATTCTTCTCGCGATTTCCGGCGGCATCGCGTTTGTCCTGACCTGGTTCGCCTGGAAGGAAGAGGTTCCGGAAAATGAGGCCGCAAGGGAGGCAGTGAAGGAAGAGGCGGAGGACAAGAGAGAAGAGGCAGAGGAGAAGGCCGAGAAGACCGCGTTCGAGCAGAAGCCTGTGATCAGCACCTCGAAGGGAAAGATTTACGCGCCGGCGAAGGGAGAGATCATCGCCGCGAAGGACATCCCGGATGAGACGTTCGCGGGGGAAGTTCTCGGCGCGACAGCAGCGGTCTGGCCGGAGAATGGTCTCATTGTGGCGCCGTTTGACGGAAAGGTGACGTTTGTCGCAGAGACGAAGCACGCGGTCAACCTCGAGGGCCCGAACGGCGAGGAAGTCCTGATTCATGTCGGCGTCGATACCGTGAAGATGAACGGAGACGGCTTCGAGCCGTTCGTGAAGGAGGATCAGGAAGTAAAGAAGGGCGAGGTCATCATGAGGTTTGACCGCGCAAAGGTCAAGGCGGCCGGGCATCCGGACTGCGTTGTCGTGGTTCTCAGCGAGCCGGAGGACTATGAGGACGTGAAGGCGGGTCCGGAAGCCGGAGCATAAATGCGGCGGGAGCCGCAGAAGAAACCGTCCATCACAGGGGCCGCTTGAAAAAAGCGCCGCTGAAAAACAGAAAAGGAGAGTACTACCATGAAGGAAATCAAGTACACCATTACGGATCCGATCGGAATTCACGCGCGTCCGGCGGGACTGCTCGTCAAGCAGGCGAAGTCCTTTGCCAGCAAGATCACTGTGATGAAGGGCGACAAGAGCACCGAGATGAAGAAGCTGCTCGGTCTCATGCAGCTCGGCGCAAAGCAGGGGGATGAGCTCTCCATCCGAATCGAGGGAGAGGATGAGGAGGCTGCCGCGGCGGCAATCGAGGCCTTTCTGAAGGCGAACCTGTAACACGGCACTCTCAGGCCGCCGGCGGGCCGCGCATCGGAGCGCGTTCGCCGGCGGCCTGAATCTTCATCAGGAGGAGATTATGCAGGTTGTAACCGGCAAAAGCGTGCTGAACGGCATTGCAATCGGAAAGATCAAGATTTACAAGGCGCCGAAGCGGGAGATCAGCTCAGATCCGGCGCAGAATCCAGAGGCGGAGCTGGAGTGCTTCGAGGAGGCAGTGGAAAAGGCCATCGAGCAGCAGAATGTTCTCTATGAGAAGGCGCTTGCTTCCGCAGGGGAGAGCAGCGCGGAGATTTTTGAGGTCCATGCGATGATGCTGCAGGATGACGACCTGATTGATGCCGCGAAGGAAATCATCACCAGCCAGAATCACACCGCAGAGTATGCAGTGAAGCAGGCGTTCGACAATCAGGCGAAGGTTTTTGCCGAGATGGACGACCCGTATCTACGCGCGCGGAGTGCCGACATCATTGATATTCAGCAGTCGGTCCTGAACATTCTCATGGGGATCAGCGCCGACAGCATGCAGGGCACGGAGCCGGCGATTCTGGCAGCGGAGGATTTCGCCCCCTCCGAGACGGTCCGCCTCGACAAGTCCCTCCTTCTCGGGATGATCACGAGCGAGGGCAGCACGAACAGCCACACCGCGATTCTCGCGCGGAGCATGAACATTCCTGCCCTTGTGCAGTGCGGACAGGTGCTGGATGAGTGGGAGGGAAAACTCGCCATCATCGACGGGTACAACTCCTGTGCCTACATTGACCCGACCCCGGATCTTCTGGAATCGCTCACGAACCGCCGGAAGGAGGACGAGAAGAAGCAGGCGCTCCTGCAGGAGCTGAAGGGAAAGACGAACACGACGATTGACGGGAGGACGATCAATGTGTTTGCCAATATCGGGAGTCCCGCCGACATCGGCCAGGTACAGCAGAACGACGCCGGAGGCGTGGGGCTGTTCCGCTCTGAGTTCATATACCTGAATTCGAAGAATTATCCGACAGAGAGCGAGCAGTTCGAGGCGTACCGCCACGCGCTGGAATCTCTGGCGCCGAAGCTCGTCGTGATCCGCACCTGCGATATCGGCGCGGACAAGATGGTCGACTACATGAATCTCGAGAAGGAGGCAAATCCGGCGCTCGGCTACCGCGCGATCCGCATCTGCCTGACCCGGAGGGACTTCTTCAAGACGCAGCTTCGCGCGCTGCTCCGCGCCTCCGCGTACGGAAATCTTGCGATCATGTTTCCGATGATTATCAGTATCCGCGAGCTCCGCGAGTGCAGAGATCTGCTCGATGAGTGCAGAAAGGAACTGGAAGCGGAGAATGTCAGGATCGGGAAGTACCAGGTCGGAATCATGGTGGAGACACCCGCCGCGGTTCTCTGTGCGGATGAACTCGCAAAGGAGTGCGACTTCTTCTCGATCGGGACGAATGACCTGACACAGTACACCTGTGCCATTGACCGGCAGAATGCGAAGCTCGAGCCTTTCTCCGACACGCATCACCCAGCCGTGCTCCGCGAGATCCGCATGACAATCGAGGCGGGGCACCGCCACAACTGCTGGGTTGGCATCTGCGGCGAGCTCGGCGCAGATCTCTCTCTGACGGAGACCTTCCTCCGCATGGGAGTGGATGAGCTCTCGGTGAACCCGGCAAGCGTGCTTCCGCTGAGGAAGACGATCCGTGGAATTGACCTCAGGCTTCCGGAAAAGAAGGATGAGGTGCAGAAATAGGAAAATACTGACAATCTCAGAGGTCCGCTGCCCGCTTTCTGCCTGTGCAAAAGCGGGCTGTTTCTTTTTGACACGCCCCTGGCAGATGCGGGGCTTCTCGGCAGATGCGGGGCCTTTCGGCAGATGCGGCACACGTCTGAAAAGCTGTGCATGTCTGGAAATGCGGCGGGATAAAATCTGTCATCGGAGAAGCGGAGGAGATGGAATCATGCAGTCTGAATATTTTAAAAATGTTTGACATATTCAGACAGAAGTATTATACTGTAGGCAGAAAGAAAGAGAGGAGAAGAAAAGAGGCTCATGAGAGCCGGAATCCTGCCGCCGGATCAAGGCACGGGAGAGAACCTTGAGAGATGTCAGTGATGTGCGGGAGACTTCCTCAGATCAGAGACATCCGGAGGGGCAATCGAGCGGGCGGAAGATCACAGGAAAGCGGAGAGGAAATCTGAGCAAAGGAGGTACAAACCGAAGTACAGTTGAAGCAGCCGGACAGTTTTCACCCGAGGAGAGTGAAGCAAGTGGGCCGGCAGGAAACCGGTCTTCCCGATTTCAGAATCTAAAAGGTCTGCAGTTTAAGAAGCGGACATTCAAGCAGAAGGAAAATCGGAAAACACCTGATTCCCTGAAAGACAGCAGCAGATTCAAATGACCGAACATACAGGACAGATGCCGGAAAGGCTGAAGGGGCCTGCTCATCGGATCTTTAAAAGCTGGAATGCAGAGGTTTCATTCGATTCCGGGTCGAAGAAAAACAGATCACAGGAGAGCTGGCAGAGCCGAGGAAGAGACGGGAGTCCGTAAGCCGGGAAAGCGAAATAAATCTCTGAAGGTAAGTATCGATCAAAAAAGGGGAACAGGAAGCAACCGATCTGACGGAAGGGAGAATGGAAGCAGTTCACGAGTCCGTGACGAGAAAGCGGAGAAGTGAGAGATGCAGAAGATCAATCAGATCAGGGAAATATAGAACGAAGACAGCGGGAACGAGATCGGAGAAAATTGAATACGTAATGAAAATATAAGAAAGCGAGGTATCGTCCGATGGGACAGGATAGCGAGACGATTTCAAAATGAAGTGGGTATCGGTCAGAAAAGTTTGATCGGTACCCACTTCATTTTTGCCTGTTTTCGTGCCGGACAGAAATGAATCTGCCTGATACCTGCGCGCGGGACAGCTGCAGACGGCGGCTTTTGAATTTTCGCAGAAAAAGACCCTCTTCACGGGAAGAGAGTCCTTCTTTTTGTCTTGTCTCATTTTCCTTTTGAATCCGTCTTTTTATAAAACTGGCTCCGTGCTGTAAACGCGGACCCGCGGACAGAAATCCGATCGGTATTCTTATGCCTTCTTTTCAGGCGTATAGTTCAGCGCGGCCTCGACCAGGCCCTTGAAGAGCGGGTGCGGGCGGTTCGGACGCGACTTGAATTCGGGGTGCGCCTGCGTCGCGATGAAGAACGGGTGCGACGGAAGCTCGATCATCTCCACGATTCTTCCGTCCGGAGAAATTCCGCAGAGCTTCATGCCGTGCGAGCGGAGCACCTCGCGGTAGTCGTTGTTGACCTCGTATCTGTGGCGGTGGCGCTCATGAATCAGCTCCTGCCCGTACAGGCGGTACGCGAGGGAAGTCTTGTCCAGCACGCAGGGGTAGGAGCCGAGCCGGAGGGTTCCGCCGATGTCTGTGACGCCGTTCTGGTCGGGCAGCAGTGCGATCATCGGATGTGTGGTATCCGACGCAAACTCGGTGCTGTTTGCGTCGTCGTACCCGAGCACATCGCG
>CACXCJ010000061.1 GCA_902766175.1 uncultured Lachnospiraceae bacterium | reverse complement strand
GCGTGCTCATGCGCTCCCGGACCACGCGCTCCATGCGGGAGAGGCCGATGCGGTACTGGTTCTGCAGGAGCTCTCCCACGGCGCGGAAGCGGCGGTTTCCGAGGTGGTCGATGTCATCGTGGAAGCCGACGCCCTGCTCCAGGTTCAGATTGTAGTTAATGGATGCAAAGATATCCTCGCGGGTGATGTGCTTCGGAATCAGGGTGTTCACATTCTTCCGGATGGAGTCCTTCAGGGCTTCCTCATCTCCGTCCGCCGCCTTGATGAGATCCATCAGGGCCGGGTAGAAGACGCGCTCCGTGATGCCGTACTCCGTCGGATCCTCGATATCGACAAAGCTGCGGATGTCCACCATCATATTGGAAAGAACCTTCACCTTGCGCTCGGTGCCCTCAACCCAGACATACGGCGCGCCGGAATCCTGGATCTCCGTCGCGGTCTCCCGCGTGAGGGCAGTGCCGGCCTCGGCGATGATCTCGCCCGTCCCGGGATTCACTGCGTCCTCCGCGAGCGTGTGTCCCACAATCCGGTTCGCGAGGTTCAGCTTCTTATTGAACTTGTACCGTCCGACCTTCGCGAGGTCGTATCTTCTCGGGTCAAAGAACATGGAGCGGAGAAGTCCCTCCGCGCTGTCCACGGAGAGCGGCTCGCCCGGGCGGATCTTCCGGTAGAGCTCCAGCAGGCCGTCCGAGTAGTTGTCGGACGGGTCCTTTGCGAAGCTCGCCTCGAGCTTCGGCTCATCGCCGAACATCTCGATGATCTCGCTGTTCGAGCCGAGGCCGAGCGCGCGCAGGAGAACCGTGACCGGCACCTTTCTGGTGCGGTCCACGCGGACGTTGAACACATCGTTCGAGTCCGTCTCATACTCGAGCCATGCGCCGCGGTTCGGAATGACCTGGCAGAAATAGCACTCCTTGCCGAGCTTGTCGTGCTCCAGGGTAAAATAGATGCCAGGGGAGCGGACGAGCTGGCTGACAATGACGCGCTCCGCGCCGTTGATCACGAAGGACCCGGTGTCAGTCATGAGCGGAAGGTCGCCCATGAAGATCTCGTGCTCCTTGAGCTCATCCTTATCCTTATTGTAAAGTCTGACTTTGACCTTGACCGGTGCGGCATAGGTCGCATCTCTCTGCTTGCACTCCTCGATGGAGTACTTCACTTCATCGCGGCAGAGCTGGAAGTCCACGAAATCCAGGCTGAGGTGTCCGGCGAAGTCCTCGATCGGGAAAACATCCTGGAAGACCTCGGTCAGTCCCTTGTTCAGGAACCAGTCGTAGGAATTCTTCTGGATTTCGATGAGGTTCGGCATCTCCAGGACTTCCTTCTGTCTCTGGAAGCTCATCCGGATGCCTTTGCCGGCCTTGATCGGACGCATAATGCTTTTTTCCATGTACGCTATCACCCCTGTATGAAATATACGACAGTTGCATTGCGGAACTCCGGGCAAAAAGGGCGCACTTTCCCGTGAGCCTGAAACTCCACAATAGTGCAAACTTCATAATATCATCGGGCTGTCAAGGTGTCAAGCAAACGTTCTTGCCTTTTTCGATTTGTTCTGATATAATCTTATGGCCGGTTCATCGCAGAAGCGGCTGACGCCTTGCGTTCCTGTTCCGCTTCTGTTATAATGCATGGCGCGCCGCCAGACGGCAGAAAACCGCCGGAAAAGCCGGCGAATCAGCGATCAAAGGAGCTCTCGATGAATCTCACAACCGTACTGATTATCATACTCATCATCCTCGTGGCGGTGCTGGTCGCCCTCTACTTCTTCGGCCGCCGCATGCAGGAGCGCCAGGCGGCGCAGCAGCCCGCATTCGACGCCGCGAAGCAGACCATCTCCATTCTCGTGATCGACAAGAAGAAGCTGCGCATCTCGCAGACGGATTTCCCGCAGCTCGTGAAGCAGCAGGTTCCGTGGTACGCGAAGTGGATGAAGATTCCCGTGGTAAAGGCAAAGGTCGGCGCCCGGATCATGTCTCTCATGGCGGATGCCGGCGTGTACGAGCAGCTCCCGCTCAACAGGGAGTGCAAGGTCGTCGTGAGCGGAATTTACATTGCGGAGCTGAAGAGCATCCGCGGCGGATCCATCGCTCCGCTGCCGAAGAAGAGAAGCCTGCTCAGCCGCATCACCGGGAGGCGCTGAGGATCTCCCCGCGCGGCGGAGTCCCTTCAGGAGCCGCCCCTCCGCATTCCGACAGCCCAGTCCGCCCAGTCCGATTACCGTCCGGGAATCTCCGCGAGGAGGTTCCTGTTTTTCTGCGCATTTTTATGTGCGTTCCTGCGCAGGGGCGCGCAGGAGCTGTACCCGCCGGCCCTCTCTCAGCCTCCGCGCGAGGCGACATCCACGCAGATCGTGCAGTCCGAGAGGTGCTCGTCCCCGATGTCGAGCGCGTACTCCACATTGATGGACAGCCTGTCCTCGCTCTCCTCGATCGAAATATCCTGCGTCGTGATTCCGATCACGAAATCTCCGTAGGGCGTCGAGTAGCAGCTGATCGTGCGGTCGGAGCGGTTCAGGAAATCCATCCGGACGTTAGCGAGGCCGTTTTTCCGGATATGCATGCATCCGCCGCTGATCACGATCGTATTCTCCGCGGTGACGCCGTCCTCCTCTGACATCTCCTGATACCGGATCACGTGGACGCCGTTTCTCCTCGCGTAGGTTCCCGGCGTGATCACCTTGATGTCCTCCGTGTGTCCGCCCATCAGGCGCTTTCCGCTGATCGTGACCAGAACATTCTTTCTCATGCCTTCCCCCTCGTGTCTGTGATCTGTCCGAATTCTGCGCGTGCCCTGCCTGTATTCTGCCTGTCTGCCGTGCGGTTTCCGCTGCCGTCCGCCCTTTCGCCGCCCGTCTCCCGCCCCGCGGAAAAGGCCTCAGTATTCCTCGATCTCGATTGTCTGCGCGTTCTTCGCCTCTGCCGGAAGAATGGAGCTCGCGAAATCCCGGAAGCTCTCCGCGAGGTCGCTCACGTAAAACTGGTACTTATCGCCGTCCTGAGCGCTCTCTGTCCCCGGATTCAGGAGCTTTTCCCGCTCCAGAATCTGGCGGAGCTCCAGCGCCGTCTCGTACGCCGGGTTCACAAGCGTCACCTCATCGCCCATGATTCTCTGGATCGTGGAGCGGATCAGCGGATAATGCGTGCACCCGAGCACCAGCGTATCGATGTACTTTCCCTTCAGTTCCTGGAGATAGCGCGACGCGATCTCGTCCGTCACCGAGTCATGGAGCAGTCCCGCCTCCACCAGCGGGACAAAGAGCGGGCACGCCTTCTGAAATACCAGGATCTCAGGGGAGATGTTCCGGATCACGTTCGGATAGATGCCGCTCGAAACCGTGGCCTGCGTGCCGATGATCCCGATGCGGCCGCTCCTCGACGCCTTCACCGCTGTGACTGCCCCCGCGTAGATGACGCCGATCACCGGGATGCTGCTCTCTCTTGCGATGGTCTGGAGCGCGCAGGAGCTCGCCGTGTTGCAGGCGATGACGATCGCCTTCACGCCCTTCGTGTGGAGGAAGCGGACGATCTGCCGGGAGTACCGGATGATCGTGCTCCGCGACTTGGAGCCGTAGGGGAGCCTGGCCGTGTCGCCGAAGTACACAAGCCGCTCCTGCGGCATCTGCCGCATGATCTCCCTCACCACCGTCAGGCCGCCGATCCCCGAATCAAAGACCCCGACCGGCGCGAGCGGACTCCGGACCTCCCCGGCAGGATTCCGGTGCGGAACGTAGAGCTTCACGGGGTCCTGTTCATCAAATTCCCGTCCCATGGCTCAGCGCCTTCTCTCCTCCGCAAGGTCGATCAGCTCCTGCACCAGCTCTTTCTTGGACATGCCCCGCGCCTCCCAGAGCATGGGATACATGCTGATCGCGGTGAAGCCCGGAATGGTGTTGATTTCGTTGAACACGACGCGCCCCTCGTTCGTCACGAAGAAATCGACGCGCGACATCCCGTAGCAGTCCAGCGCGCGGAAGATCTTCTCCGCCGCCTTCCGCACCCGGTCGGCGGAGTCGCCGGGAAGAAGCGGGTCCACGACGGTCCGCGACTGCGGGTTGTAGTACTTTGCGTCGTAGTCGTAGAAATCCGCCGCCGACAGGATCTCGCCGACGCCGCTGACCCTGACCGGCGTTTCGCCGCCGCCGAGGACGGCCGTCTCGATCTCGTGGCCCGTGATCGTCTCCTCGACGAGGAACCTTCTGTCGTAGCGCGCCGCCTCGCGGAAGGCGACCGCCAGCTCATCGCGGTTGTGCACCTTCGTGATGCCGCAGCTTGATCCCGCGTTGCACGGCTTCACGAAGACCGGGTAGGCGAGCCGGCTCTCGATCCGGCTCACCACCGAGACCATGTCATCCAGATCCTCCCGGGTAAAGAGGAGATAATCCGCCTGGTCCACGCCGAGCGTCGAGACGATCATCTTCGCGAGGCCCTTGTCCATTCCGACCGCAGACGAGGCGACGCCGCAGCCGACGTACGGAATTCCCGCGAGCGCGCAGAGTCCCTGCACCGTTCCGTCCTCCCCGAAGAGCCCGTGCAGGACCGGAAACACCAGGTCGATGCGGACCTTTGTGTAGTCTGATTTCTCCTGAATGATGAGGCACTTCTCCGTCGCATCCGGGGAGAGGATCGCTGCGCGCCGCGAATCCCGCCAGCTGTCATCCCGGATCGACTCCGCGGAATCCGCCAGAATCCAGTGCCCCTCCTTCGTGATCCCGACCGGAATCACCTCATAGCGCTCCTCATCAATCAGGCTGATGATGTTGGATGCGGATATGCAGGAAATCTCGTGTTCCGAGGACTGTCCTCCGAACAGGACAGCGATTGTCTTTCTGCTCATTCTGCCTCCCTTTTCCCGGTTCTTCCCTCCGCGCGCCTCCCGCGCGGCCTCTGCCGCTGTTCCTGCGCGATCTGCCGGGAAATCGTGATTTCCTGGTTATCGATGTGTTCCCGCATCGCCCGCCTTCCGAGCTCCGGATTTCTGGTTCGGACAGCGTTCAGGATATTTTCGTGCTCCACAAGAATGACCTGCCGCTTCCCGACATCCTTGATGTATTCCAGCCGGTAGCGGTACATCTGGTCCCGGAGATTGTTCAGCATCTGGATCAGCTTGTCGTTGTAGGTGCCGCGGTAAATGACGTCGTGGAAGTTCTCGTCGGCCTGCGCGATCCGGATCTCGTCGTTCTGAGACAGGGATTCCCGGAACGCGACCCGCGCCTTCTCGAGGTCGTCGATATCCCGGTCGTTCATGCGCTGCACGGCGAGCTCGATGGCGAGTTCCTCCAGCGATCTCCGCACCTCAAGCACATCGCGGAGGCCCTTCTCCGTGATCCCCGCGACCTCCGCGCCGCGGCGCGGGATCATGAGCACGAGGCCCTCCAGCTCCAGCTTCCGGAGCGCCTCGCGGATCGGCGTGCGGCTTACCCCGAGTTTCTTCGCGAGCTGTATCTCGAGGAGCCTGTCTCCCGGCTGCAGCTCTCCCTTCAGGATGGACTGCCGGAGCGTGTGAAACACGACATCCCGAAGCGGCATGTACTCGTTCACGGTTATCTTCAGATCGTCAGCCATGGCTCCTCCTTCCGTCATTTCTGACTGTCACGGCATTACGGCCGGAACCGGCACCGTGTCAAACAGGCGCGTCCCGTCCGGCAGAATCTCTTCCCGGCAGGGCGGCATGTCAGGGCCTCCCGGCGGTAAACCTCCGTCCTCCCGCGCCAGCGGGAAAATTCCGCTTTTCGTCTCCGCCGGAAGCGCTTCGTCTCCGCTCCCCGGAGGAAAAATTCCGAGCACCGCAGATCCGCTTCCGCTCATCGAGGCGCCGAGCGCCCCCTCCTCCTGAAATTTCCGCTTCAGGTTCAGAATCTCCGGCCGCTCCCGCGCCGCGGGAAGCTCAAGAAGATTTCCAATGGAGGCCGCCGCATCCGCAAGATTTCCGGCGCGCACCGCGGCAATCACCCGGTCCATATCCGGATGATCCTCCGGCCGGACCTCCTCCCGGTCCAGCGCGCGGAAGATTCCGGGCGTCGAGAGCCCGAAGGGCGGCTTTCTTATTCTGATCCGGCACTGCGGAAGATCCGGAAGCCTCGTCAGCCGCTCGCCGATTCCCTCGGCGAGCGCGGTGCCGCCCCGGACGCAGTAGGGCACATCGGCGCCGAGCGAAAGCCCCATCTCAGAGAGCTCCTCAGCAGAGAGACCGAGGGAAAAGAGCCGGTTCATACCCCGGAGCACAGCCGCAGCGTCCGCGCTGCCCCCCGCAAGCCCGGCCTCCGACGGGATCCGCTTCCTGAGAAAAATCCGGACGCCGCCCGGAAGCCCGCAGCGTTCCCTCACGAGCGCGGCCGCGCGGCATGCAAGATTATGCATATCCGTCGGAATCCCGGGGGCATCCGTCACGAGGGAAACGGCGCCTTCCGGACCTCCCGCCTCTCCGCCTGCGGCTCCTTCCGTCCTCCGGATCTCCACCTCATCAAAGAGAGAGACGGTCTGCATGATCATCCGCAGCTCATGGTACCCGTCCGGGCGGCGCCGGAGGACATCAAGTCCGAGATTTACCTTCGCGTACGCGCGCTCCGAGACTGATTCTTCCATAGAATCCCACCGCCTCCGTTTTCCAGATTGTACCACCCCAGTTTTTTGTATACAAATTATACGTGATTTCCAGAGGGAAGTAAAGCAGATTTATGCGAAAAAAATTTGAATAATATTCAAAAGGTTCTTGACTAAAACGCGTAATAACGTATAATTATACATGTCAAGCAGCTTCTCCAAGCTCCCCCTTAGAGAATGGCAATATGGAACTGAAGGCGTCCCTCCTCTGTGAGGGACGTTTTCAGTTTCCGGGCAAATGCCGCTGCGCCTCTGTTTTCCGAGGCGACCCTGGAGCACGCCTCCGTGAATCCCAGCTCCCGCTCCGCATAGGAGAAGACCGCGCGAGAGGCCTCCATGCCATATCCGGAGCGCCGGAAGGATTTTGCGGTGCAGAGTCCGAATTCCGGCGGATCCCCGGGGGCAAATCCGATCAGCCCCGCGGGCGCCCCGCTCATTTTCTCAAACATTCCCCAGATTCCGAACTCAAACAGCCGGTACTGCTCCGAGACATAGGCAGAAAAATAGTCCCGCCTGAAAAGCCGCGCGGCGTCCTCCCCGAGAAAACGAAGCTCGTCCCCGCTCAGGCCGAGAGCCGGGAGCAGTCCGAAGTCCTCCGCCGTGAGCTCCCGCACGAGGAGGCGCGGCGTCTCGCCGATAAGAAGAGGAAGCCCAAGCTTCCGCCGCGCCGCCGCTGTAATCCGCTCCGGCGTGACTGCGTCCGGTCCCGTCACGGCGAGATCGCCCCGCCACGGCTCATCCGAGACCAGCACGCGGCAGCCGAGCTCCTCCGCGGGGGCTGAAAGCCCCCGCGGATCCGGGTCGATCCGAACATAGTAAAACCGCTCCATAGATCCGCTCCCTCCCCGTTTCAGGGCGCGCTCCAGAACTCTCCTGCGGGCCGCCTCAAAGCACTGCTCCGGGCCGCGCTGCAAAGCCTCCCGAAGAGCCTGCCCCGTAAATTTCCGCAGGCCCCTCTGTGCCTCTCAGGAACCCGCGGCCGAACTGCGCGCACAGGACGCAGGAAGCGGGCGGCTCTCCGCCGTCCGCTTCCTGTTACGCCTGCTGTTTTCCCTGTGCCCTTTGCAGTCTCAAGCTTTTCAGCGCTTTTCCGGCTCCCCGTACTCCTCGCCGAATGTCTCCGTCTTCACGGAGGCAATCCTCTGCTCCGAGAGGGGCCGGTCGCTGTAATCCGTCTTCGTCCCCGCGATCCGGTCCAGGACGTCCTCGCCCTCGATCAGCTTTCCGAACGCCGCG
>CACXCJ010000060.1 GCA_902766175.1 uncultured Lachnospiraceae bacterium | reverse complement strand
TGATTCTCTTTAGAATTTCAGGGTTTTGTGTGTACTGTCTGATCTTTGATTTTCAAGGTTCCTGCTGTCCCTCTCTCGAGGCGACTTAAAGATAATAGCATTTGAATTCCCAGGTGTCAACAAAAAGTCTCAAAAAAATCTGCTCTTTTTTCAGTGCCTCAGCGGCAGTCTCCCGCGGCCTCCCTCGGATTGACGCTGGGAAAGGCCGCATGCTAAAATATGCGGGCCCGCATCTTTTCTCCATTGCCGCGGAGGCTGCTGCGGCTGCCGCAGGAGAAACGTGCGCACCGGGCGGAAAGGAACGGAAATGGCGCGTCAGTTTGAGCCCTGGCAGATTGCCGAGCGCAGCATCATCAAAAAATACCGGAAGCAGCTCTGGAATCCATTTATTGCAGCCGTCAAGCGCTACCAGCTGATAGCGCCCGGCGACAAAATCGCGGTCTGCATTTCAGGCGGAAAGGACTCCATGCTGATGGCGAAGCTCTTCCAGGAGCTTCTCCGGCACAGTGAGTTTCCATTTGAAGCAGTCTATCTTGTGATGGATCCGGGCTACAGTCCCGCAAACCGCGCAAAAATCGAGAGCAACGCAGCGCTTCTGCACATCCCGGTCACAATCTTCGAGACGAACATCTTCGAGGCAGCGGACCATGCGGAGCAGCACCCCTGCTACCTCTGTGCCAGAATGCGCCGCGGTTACCTCTATCGGAAGGCGCAGGACCTGGGCTGCAACAAGATTGCTCTCGGGCACCACTTGAACGACGTGATCGAGACAACGGTCATGGCGATGTTCTACAGCTCCCAGCTGCAGGGGATGATGCCGAAGCTGAAGAGCAGGAACTTCCCGGGGATGGAGCTGATCCGCCCCCTGTACTGCGTCCTGGAGGAGGATATCATCCGCTGGGCGCGCTTTAATCACCTCGAGTTTCTCCAGTGCGCCTGCCGCTTCACAGAGAACGACGCATCTCCTTCCTCGCACGTGCAGAGCAAGCGCAGGGAGATCAAGGATCTGATCCGCAGCCTGAAGGCGCAGAATCCGGATATTGAAAAGAGCATCTTTAACGCGCTTCACGACGTCTGCATTGAAACCTTTCCGGGCCTGAAGGACAGTGCCGGAGAGCACAGCTTTCTGGAATATTACAACAGCGGATCCCGCGAGCTCTGAAGCTCCGGAATCCGCTGTTTTCTGTCGTTCTTCTCTTGCCGCCCACACGTTTTTTCCATGCGGTCCCGTATTCCGGGCTCTCAGATCAGGGAGCTCACGAGGTCCTGAAGAAACAGCCCCGCGAGATTGCCCTTGTACAGGACACTCAGCCAGGCGCTCTGCTGGATCAGCTCCAGAAGCTTTCCTCCAGTCTCCGTGCCGGCGAAGGCACCGATGAGAAGGAAAGCAACCCACACGATGATCAGCGCCTCCGCGAGACCCAGAACCGCTCCCGCGATCTGGTTCAGGCCGTGGATGACCGGCAGCCTCGTGAAGACATCCAGGACACGCAGAAACAGGTGCAGGAGCACCCAGATCGCCGCAAAGAGCACCGCGAATCCGGCGTAATTGATCAGAATTCTCGCGAGATACTCCGCGACATACTGTGTGAACTTTCTGACGCCGAGCTCCTCCCAGACCTCACTCCGGTTGTTCCTCGTGAGGAGCTCGCGGAAATTGTCCGGGATTTCCATACCGGCGATCACCTGGTCCTGATCCTCCCTGCTGTCTGTCTCCTCCTCTGTCAGCGTGTCAAGTCCGTTTCTCTGCAGGATGTAGTTCTGCACCGATGTCTCGATCTGCGTGTTCTTCGAGACATAGTCCGTCACATAGGGAAGCGCCGCACGCGCCAGGAAAAGCGTGATGACGACCGCGGACAGCGAGACCGCGAGATGGATGAAGCCCACGCCGTGCCCGTACAGCATCATGCCCACCAGAAATACCCCTACCAGAAGGGAGAACCAGTTGGCATCCAGCCAGGCCGTCACACTCTCGATCATTCGCTCCCTGTCCTTTCGTCTCAGAAATCCTCTTCCTTCAGGATAAGCATTCCGTCCTTATCATACTTCGGGGAAAAGATTCCGCCGAGTTTCTTAAGAAGCGGCGGCTTCTCCGCGCGGTCCGCGACCTCCTCGATCAGGGCCTCCGCATTTTTTCTCGTGAGCTTCACGCCGTCATCCTGCATAATTTCAATTCTCTCATAGAGGGCAAGCATGCTTTTCCCCGTGATCACGCAGTCGATCTTCCTCGCGTAGTCACTCGCGTAGTGCGCAAACGTGTCGATATCGAGCTCTTCCTCCGCATAGGTCTGCTCCGGGGCAGGTTTTCCGGGTGTCCCGGCATCTTTCTGCAGGGGCGCGCTCCCCGTTTCCGCCGCGCGCGCTTCTCCGGCATCCTTCCTCGGCGCGGCTGCCGCACTGCTCCGGACAGGCGCCGCCCCGCTGCTCCGGGCTGGCGCCGCCGCGCTCACCGGAGCAGGCGCCTTCACGCCGCCCGCTGCAGATGCCCCCGCACCGCCTGTGAACTTTTCCGCGTGAAACGCAGCCGTGAACTCGGCGTTTCGATTTGCGAGGCGCGAAAGCTGCAGCGGATTGTCCACCAGAAGAATTGTCCGCACTCCCGCGTCCTGCCGGATGAGATCCAGCAGCTCCCGGATACTCTGGTCGGAGAGATCTCCCGCTTCCTCAATAATCAGGTCCTTTCCGGAGATTTTCTCAGCCGATGCCGCCACGCCTCTGACGTTGAGCCTTTCGGCCCGGATTTTCGCCGCGGAATTTCCGATTCCCGTCGCTGCGTGAACCGCCCTCAGGCGGCTGATTGCCGCCGCGAGTCCCTCCTCCGCGGTCTTTCCTTCGATGAAGCCGTTGGAATCGCCCGGTCTCTCCGAGATGCGCTCAGGCTCCTCCGGCTCCTGCATCTCCGGCTGCGGTGCTTCCCTCTCCGGTTCCTTCCGCACAGACTGAAGATTCGGGAGAATTCTCGTTTTTCCGAGAGAATCCTCTGCAGGCGCAGCGTTATCCTCCAGTTTTTCTGCAGGGCTTCCCGCAGAAGCCTCCGCCGCGTTCTCTGCGGGCTTCTTCCGCTCTGTCTTTTCTCCCGTCTTGATTCTGGGCAGGACGCGGGTGATGTCGTCCGCCGGCACTTCCGCCGCAGAGTCCTCTTCCTTCGAGCCCGCGGCAGCCTCCGATTCTGCTGACGCAGCGGGGATCTCTTCTCCCGCCTGCTCTGGTGCTGCAGCCGTCTTTTCTCCCGCCTGCTCTGATGCAGCGGCTGTCTCTTCTCCCGCCTGCTCTGGTGCTGCGGCTGTCTCTTCTCCTGTCCGATCAGATGCGGCTGCCTCTGCCTCCGCCGGCACTGCAGGTGTCTCCTCCATCGGAGCAGCGGTGAATGCTGCTTCATCCTCCGGAAGCTCCGCCTCTTCCTCTGAAAGCTCTGCCTCTTCTTCCTCCGCCGAGACTGCGCCAGCCTCTTCGGAATGCTCCATTGCGCGCACCGCCGCCTGTGCCGCAGCATTCCGGCGCTTCTCACTCAGGATCTGCTCCCGCTCTCTCTCGATTTTCTCGAGATGCGCCTGAATTTCGGCGTCTATTTCACTCTGAATTTCAGGCGCCGCGCCGTCATCGATCGCCTCCATCGGCTCCTTCAGGACAAACTCAGGGATCTGAACGCCGCCGGGATTCTCCGCGTTCTCCGCTGCACCCGATCTGCCAGCTGCGCCCGCTGCAGGCGCGGTTTCCTCCGCCTCCGGCGCCTTCTGCACCGCAGCCGCCACACTGCTCTGTGCGAAGGCCGCGCCTTCCCCGGTATCCGCCGGAACGGCTGTCTCCGGTGCCGCATCCTGTCTCCGGTACTCCTCCTGGACCTCCCTCAGGCGCTCCAGGTGCTGCGCCCGGTCGTCAATCAGGCTCCGCTGGTAGTCGGAGAGCGGAGCATTCTCGCCCTCGGTCTTCAGCATCATGGCCTTATCCACATAGGCGCCCGTTCCGAAGAGAAGCGTGATCCGGTCGCAGAGATTCACGCAGTCCTCGTGCCGCCCCGCCTTGTGATACGCCTCTGCGAGTTCATACATCCATTTTTCGTCGAGCTCCGCCGCGTTGTACTGCTCCAGCGGCTCGATCAGCTGTGCGGAGGAGGCGCCCTTCGCCTTCAGGATCTGATAGCGCAGGATGAGAAGTCTCGGGTCCTTCGGCGCAAGATCCTGAAATTCGCGGAAGCACTGCTCCGCCTCCTGCACCTTCCCCGTCGTGAGGGAGAGCTCCGTCAGGCGGTACAGAATCCCCCGCCCCATCGGCGCCTTGTCATAGGCGAGGAGAAGAATCTCCCGCGCCTCGCCGTACTCCCCGTTTTTCTCATAGATCTCCGAGACCAGTGTCAGGAGGGAGAGATTCGGAACCCGTCTCCAGTCGATTCCGTCGGCAATTTTCATCGCCGTCGCGTAATCGCCGTCCGACGCGAGTTTTTTCATCTGGCTGACTTTTAGATTGAACTCGTACTTATCCATTTCGACTGCTTCCTTTTCCGTTGCCGGCCCGGCCGCATGCGTCCCGTCCACGGGACGCCGGCCTTGTCTCAGAGCTCCATCCTTCCCTCAAGTGCACGCAGAAGCGTGACCTCGTCGATATTTTCGAGGTCCCCGCCGACCGGGACGCCGCTCGCAATGCGCGTCACCCGGATTCCCGTCGGCTTCACCAGCTTCGCGATATACATCGCTGTCGTCTCCCCCTCGAGGCTTGAGTTCGTCGCGATGATCACCTCATCGACATCCCCCTCGAGGCGCTTCATCAGTTCCTTCAGCTTGATGTCCCCGGGCCCGATCCCGAGCATGGGAGAAATTGCCCCGTGCAGCACGTGATACACGCCGTCATATCTGCCCGTCTTCTCATAGGCTGCGAGGTCACGCGTGTTTTCCACCACCATGATGACGCGGTGGTTTCTGGAGGGATTGCTGCAGATCGGGCACAGCTCCTCGTCGGTGAGATTATAGCACTCGCGGCAGTAGTGGACATGCTTTTTCGCGCTGACCATCGCGTCCGCGAGCGCCCGGACGCGCTCCTCCGGGGCGCTGATCAGATGAAACGCGATGCGCTGCGCGCTCTTCCGGCCGATGCCGGGCAGCGCGGCGAGTTCATCGATCAGCTTCGTGATTTCCTTTCCGTAGATATCCATCCCGATCAGAAGGGCAGGCTTCCGCCCAGTCCGCCGGTAAATTTCCCGACCATCGCCTGATTTGCCTCCTCCATCTGACGGAGCGCCTCATTGGCCGCCGCCATGATGAGGTCCTGCAGCATCTCGACATCCTCCGGGTCCACCGCCCCCGGGTCAATCTTCACCGCAGTGATCTCCCGCTTTCCGGAGACTGTGACGCTCACCGCCCCGCCGCCGGCCGCCGCAGTGAATTCCTTCGTCTCGAATTCCTTCGCCTGCTCCGCCATCTGCTTCTGCATCTTCTGTGCCTGCTTCATCAGGTTGTTCATACTTCCGGGCATTCCGCCGTTCGGAAAACCGCCGTGTCTGGCCATTGCTGATCCTCCTTGTATTCTTTTCGTGGTTTCCGGCCCGCACCGGAAACCGTTTCCGATTCTTTCCCGGAACTGCACACGCCTCTCCGGCCTGCACACACCTTTCCGGGCCTGCTCCTCTTTCTCTCAGCGTCTCCTACGGCTGCTCATTTTCCCCGCTCTCCCGCTCAATCGGGAAGTGAACCGCCGACTCCACTTCCTGCTCTGTCACCAGGACGCTGTCCGGCATCTCCCCGCTCTGCTTCGCGCGGGTCCGGAACCGGATCTCCTTCTGGTAGGTCTTCCGGACGTACTCCTCCAGCGCCTTCACGGCGCCGTCCAGGCCGCCGAAGCGCTGGATCTCCGCGTTCGGGAAGACCACGCACATCGCTCCGTCCCCGGCGGGCTCCACCGTGGTACCGGAGAGCGCTGCGCCGTACACGCCGCCGATTGCGCTGGTGATCCTTCCCCAGTCGCTCCGGATCGCCATGTAATCCTCGTACTGTGCCTTCGGGAGCGCGATTTTTTTCCGCCCCGGCTGTCTGTTCCCGGCCTCGGAACCCGTCCGCTCCGCGCTCTCCCCGCCTGCGTCCTCTCCGGCCGGAACGGCGCGGATTCCCTCCGCGCGGAGCGTTTTCACCTCCCGCTCCAGGGCCGCAATCCGCTCGAGGAGTGCATCGCTCGTGTCGTCCATCTCCGGGGAGGCGAGGCGGATCAGGGCAAGCTCCGTCATCACCCGCTTCTGCGAGGCGTAGCGGAGCCTGTTCGAGAGCTCAGACAGAAGGCGGATATAGCGCATCAGCTGCGGTCCGGACGCGGAGGAAGCGTCCTGCTTCATCTGCGAGAGCCGCTCCCCGGAGCAGTCCACCAGGGCGTCCGCATCTCCCGCAGTCCGGAGCACAAGCAGATTCCGCAGATACCAGAGAAAGTCGCTCACGAACTGCCCCATCTCGCGCCCCTCGTTGAAGGCCTTCTCGAGAATTTCGAGGGCTTCCCCGGTTTTTCCGCCGGACACCGCGTGATAGAGGGCCGCAAAGCGCTCCACATCCACGGCGCCGAGAATTTCCAGCACCTCGTCGTAGGTGAGCTCCCCGTCCGGATGGAACGCGGTGCACTCATCGAGGAGGCTCAGCGCGTCGCGCATTGCGCCGTCCGCCTGCCGGGCGATGTAATCGAGCGCCCGCTCCTCGATTTGAAAGCCCTCCGCCGCCGTGAGCTCCCGGAGGTGCTCCGTGATGGTCCCGACGGGGATGCGGTGAAAATCATACCGCTGGCACCGGGACAGGACCGTCACCGGGACCCGGTTTGCCTCCGTCGTCGCGAGAATAAAGATCACATAGGAGGGCGGCTCCTCGAGCGTCTTAAGGAGTGCGTTGAACGCCCCCGCCGAGAGCATGTGCACCTCATCGATGATGTAGACGCGGTACCTTCCCTCCGTCGGCGGGTACTGCACCTGATCCCGGATGTCCCGGATGTTGTCGACGCCGTTGTTGGAGGCGGCATCGATCTCCTGGACATTCATGGAGCGCTCCTCCAGAATCGCGCGGCACATCGCGCACTCTCCGCAGGGATTTCCGTTCACGGGGTGCTCGCAGTTCACGGCGCGCGCCAGAATTTTCGCAGCGCTCGTCTTTCCCGTCCCGCGCGTCCCGCAGAAAAGGTACGCGTGGCCGATCCGCCCGGACATGATCTGATTTTTCAGCGTCATGCAGATGGCGTCCTGACCCTTGACTTCATCAAAGGTTTTCGGGCGCCATTTGCGGTAGAGAGCTACATATGACATGTCTCATATTCCCATTCAGCGGTCTCCGAAGGAAAGCCCCAGGAGCCGCGCCTCCTCCACAATCGAGGAATTCGGGTCCACGGTCTTCAGCTTTCCCGCGGAGACAGAGAGCGGAATGCTCGTGATTTCGTTGTTCTGGATCACTACCATGCGGCCGAACTGTCCGTCGTAGATCAGTTTTCCGGCGCGCGCGCCGAGCCTCGACGCGAGCACGCGGTCCTCCGGGCACGGCGCCCCGCCGCGCTGCATGTGTCCCGGCACCGTCACGCGGACCTCCTGTCCGGTGAGCTCCTGAATCCGGGCCCCGATCTCGTAGGCGACCGACGGGCGCACCGCGGAATTCTCCGGCGCACTCTCTGCGGCCTGCTTCTGCGCGCGCTTCCCGAGCGCGGCCTTTTCCTTTGAGACCGCCCCCTCCGCGACCGCGATGATGGAGAATTTCTTTCCCTGCGCCTCCCGCTTCTTCAGGGCATCGATCACGACATTGATGTCGTACGGAATTTCCGGAATGAGGATGATGTCCGCGCCGGCTGCCATTCCGGCGTAGAGCGTGAGCCACCCGACCTTGTGCCCCATGATCTCGATAATGAAGACGCGCCCGTGGGACGCCGCCGTCGTGTGGATGCAGTCGATGACGGAGCTCGCGATATCGACCGCGCTCTGGAACCCGAACGTCAGGTCCGTCCCGTAGAGGTCGTTGTCAATGGTCTTCGGGAGGCCGATGATATTCAGTCCCTCCTGCGAGAGGAGATTTGCCGTCTTCTGGCTCCCGTTTCCGCCGAGGACACAGAGACAGTCGAGCTTCAGCTTCCGGTAGGTGGCCTTCATGAGCTCGATCTTGTCCCCGCCGTTTTCATCCGGGACACGCACCGTCTTGAACGGCACCCTGCTGGTTCCGAGGATCGTCCCGCCCCGTGTCAGGATGCCGGAGAAGTCGTCCCGCTGCATGAGATGCCAGTCCCCGTGCATGAGTCCCCGGTAGCCGTCATGGATTCCGATGATTTCGACGCTGTCAAACAGCTCATACAGCGCCTTTGCGATGCCGCGCATCGTCGCGTTCAGCGCCTGGCAGTCGCCGCCGCTCGTCAGAAAGCCGACGCGGATCTTGGAGGGCCGCCTGGCCTGGGAGCCCTTAGTCTTTCCTGCCGCTGTCTTATTCTCTGCCATTCTTTCCTTTCTCTGGGGCGGGCGCTCAGGAGTGCCCGTGTTCTCAGAAACCCGATGTCCGCTTTGGAGACATTATACTTCACGGTTTTTTATTCTACAACGGAAAACATAAAAGGCGGCCGGGACGCCGTTCCTGTCAGAATGCACCGGAACGCGCTCCAGCCGCCTGAATTTTCTTCCGCACATCCCGCTTTGAACGGGAACCATGAACGTTACTGAGGCAGCCGGCTCGGTGACGGTGATCCCGCATCACCCGGGCACATCCGCTTAGTGCTGCTGCATTCCTGCCCTGACACGGTTCGCGGAGGTCCGCCGCGCGGGGGCCCTCACGTCAACGCTGCTTACCGCAGGCTGCTTCACAGTTCTCACATCCGAGGCGGGATATCACCCCTGCTGTGGCGGACTGCAGGTACAGGGAACCGCCATCTCCCCGGCTGTGCGGACTTTCAGTATAAAATGCCGCCGCCGGATTTGTCAATGCTGTGTTTTCTTCTGCCTGAGCTCCCTGAAAAACGCGCGCATCAGCTCCGCGCACTCCTCCCCGAGAACCCCCTCCGTGACGTCCACCTGATGATTGAAGCCGTCCACGTGCATGAGGTCAATGACGGAGCCTGCCGAACCTGCCTTCGGATTCCGGCACCCGAACACGACCCGCGGAATCCGGGCCTGCACGATCGCGCCCGCGCACATGGGGCAGGGCTCAAGCGTGACATAGAGCGTGCAGTCCTCGAGCCTCCAGTCTCCGAATTTCCGGCAGGCCTTCCGGATGGCGCAGATCTCCGCGTGCGCGAGGACGGTCTTGTCCTTCATCCGCCTGTTGTAGCCCCGCGCATAGATTTTTCCGTCCCGCGCGATCACGCATCCGATCGGCACCTCCCCGATCTGCCGCGCCTTTTCTGCCTCGCGGACCGCCGCGCGCATGAACTGCTCGTCCGTCATCGGACGCTTTCTGTGCTCTTCTTTCTCCATGGATTTGCCTCTTTTGCCGTGTTATAGTTATGGTAGAAACGAATGCGGAAGGAAGCGGTCCCGTCCTGCTCCCCAGGGAGCGCGTCCTCGAATTGAAAGAGTTTTCACCGGGATTTGTAAGAAAGCCCGCCCTTTCCGCCGCCCGGATCATGGTACAATGTTATCACAATGTCATAAAGTCACCTCCCGCGCCGGGCCTGCACGTAAACGGGGACGGGCGTCCCGCATCCACATCGGGAGGCCCGTATCGGCTGTGCCTGTACGGAGCGGGAGGGGAACTTTACCGGTTGTTTTCCAGCGAATCATACAATACTCCGCGCGTTTCGTCCATATTCCGAGGCGCGCGTCTTAAGACAAGAGAGGTGTCTATGCAGAAAATTCTGGTGTGCGACGATGATCACGACATCGTCGAGGCGATCAGCATCTATCTTTCCGGGGAGGGCTTCGAGGTGCTCAAGGCCTACGACGGCTCGGAGGCCCTGAAGATTCTCGAAAAGACGCCGGTGGATCTCATGATCGTGGATGTCATGATGCCCGGACTCGACGGAATCCGCACCACGCTGAAGGTCCGCGAGAAGAGCTCCATTCCGATCATCATCCTCTCGGCGAAATCCGAGGACAATGACAAGATTCTGGGCCTGAACATCGGGGCGGATGACTATCTCACGAAGCCGTTCAACCCGCTGGAGCTCGTGGCGCGTGTGAAGAGCCAGCTGCGGCGCTACACGGAGCTCGGAAATCTCGAGACGAAGGACAACTCCCACGTGTACTCCGTGGGGGACCTGAAGATTGACGATGACACGAAGGAGGTCACTGTGGGCGGCAATCCGGTGAAGCTCACGCCGATTGAGTACAACATCCTCCTTCTCCTGGTGAAAAACGCGGGCAAGGTTTTCTCCATCGATGAGATCTACGAAAAGATCTGGAACGAGGAGGCGATCGGCGCGGACAATACGGTCGCAGTCCACATCCGGCACATCCGCGAAAAAATCGAGATCAACCCGCGCGAGCCGCGCTACCTGAAGGTCGTGTGGGGCGTCGGATACAAGGTGGAAAAGCAGCCCTGAGAGTGCGCCGCAGCTGCCCCCGCAGAGCGCTGCGGCACGCCGGAACTTCACACAGGAAGGAATCGAGATGAAAGAGAAAAAGGGAAGCGCCGAACAGCGCTGTGCAGTGAGGAAGGCGGCCGCCTTCCTCATTCACGCCGTGGCATTCTGCATCCTTGTCGCCGGGGTTTCCATGATTTACTGCAACGTAAACTTCAAGAAGGGCCTCACCTGGATGAACTCGGAGGTGTTCGAGGACAGTCCCTCCTTCGATGCACTCCTCACGGACAAGGTACGGGAGATCATGGATTACGTCCGCTACCGCGATGTGTTCGAGACCGGCGGGGAGGTGGACACAGACAATGAGGTCTTCGCCTACGCCACGGGAGACGGCGACGAGGAGATCTGGACGCTCGATGACGTGCTGACCTACGCGAAACAGCACGGCTGGTCGTTCGACAACGATTATCACCTGATTCACGATGAGAACGCGCCGGAGGGAGACGGCAGGACCTATGCCATCACCTGGCGCGCCTACATGGTAAACCGCGCCGAGACCGGCCCCGGGGATTCCTTCACCACGCTTGACGCCATCTCAAAGGAGGTCCTGGAGCACCTCGGAAGCTACTACCGGTGCGTCCGGGATTTTAACCAGGACAACTCGAATCTCTACTATCTCATCGAGCTCGAGGGGCGGCACGTCTACACCAACCGCCCGGGACTCACGGAGGACCTGGCGCGCTCTCTCGGCAAATACGTGATTCTCAGCTCGGAGAATGTGGTCCCGGACAATAACCTCTCTGAGACGCCGGACGAAATCCGCCGCATGATTGTGCGGGAGAACGGTTCCTCCGATGCGGAGTACAAGGCCATCCTCGCCGTCGATACCTCTTATCCCCTGCAGGACGATTTTTACCGAGGCCTCCTGAATTACGGAACACAGAGAAAGCTCTACGCAGTCGGCCTGCTCTTCACCATGGCCGGCGCACTCCTCCTGACGGTCTCCTTTCTGCTGCTCGTGTCCCTCACGGGAAGAAAAAGCATCGACTCTAAGGAAATCGTGCTCTCGCGCATGGATCGGCGCACGCCGGAGGGCAACATTCTCCTGGCCGCCGCGGCCTGTACTGCCCTGATTTTCCTGGCAGACAAGACGGTCGTCCGCCTTCTGCATATGCTGATCCCGTCCGACTACTGGGTGTTTGCGGAGAAAATGACAGCGGATGTCCTCATCTATCTCTGCGCGATGATCTGCCTCTTCTCCCTGATCCGCGCCGCAAAGGCGCACGTCCTGTGGAAAAACAGTCTTCTGCGGCACCTTGTGATGAGTGTGCAGACCGCCGCCGGAAGCGTGACCTTCGCGCGCCGGCTCCTCATCTACTACATGGCCTTTCTCGCGGTGAATCTCTGCGCGGCGTGCTTCATCACGTGGGCAGTGCTGGAAAAGCACTCCATCCTGTCGCGGATTTTCGTTTTTCTGGCGGCCGCTTTTCTCGCCGCGGCGGATCTCTTCTTCTTTCTGAAGCTGTACAGGAAGCGGCTCCAGGACGACCGGATCGCGGATGCGATCAGCCTCCTGGACACCGGCGCGCCAGAGGAGGGCGCCGTGACGCTCGATCTCGGAGAGTTCGAGGGCCGGGAAGCCAGGCTCGCGGACAGCATCAACAACATCAGTGCCGGCCTCCGGAATGCGCTGGATGAGCAGGTGAAATCGGAACGCATGAAGGCAGAGCTGATCACCAATGTCTCTCACGACATCAAGACTCCGCTCACCTCCATCATCAGCTATGTGGACCTCATCCGGCGGGAAAATCCGGACGATCCGAAGATCCGCTCCTATATCGAGGTGCTGGACCAGAAATCCCAGCATCTCAAGACGCTCGTCCTGGATCTCGTCGAGGCGAGCAAGGCGTCCACCGGCAACGTACAGATCAACGCGGCGGATATCGACTTTGTGGAGCTTGTCGAGCAGGCGGACG
>CACXCJ010000059.1 GCA_902766175.1 uncultured Lachnospiraceae bacterium | reverse complement strand
TTATTCACCAGGGATGATACTAAAGATGACGTTGATTGGATCACAGATTCAAGAGAAAAATTTATTAACTCCACTACGGAAACAGCTGCGATAAAGTCAAAGGAAAAATAATGACGGTGCGCCAAAAGGCAATCAAAATGCAGCCGGACCGCATCGGAAGCATGGTGGCTCTTGATCATATGGTGTCGAGGCAAAGAAAAATTGACTGCCGACATAAAAAACGGTGACATATCAACGAAACTCGACTCAAAGAAACAATCAAGGTATTTTGAGGGCAGCAGTAGGTACACGAAGGCTGTTAAGGCCGGTCAGGATGTCAGTACACTATCCATAACCGAGAAACAAGCTGGAGAAATCATTATATAGTATTCAGGAACAGGATCTGTATACGAGCAGAACGGGCAGTTTAAGGAGGTAGTTGATACCACCTCTCCTGTTGGAACATACAGAGATCGGAATGCAAAAGAGTATGAAACGACCAGAGCGGCTATCCACTATTCGAAAAGCGGATCTCATATCGTACCGGCTGCGCCAGGGAGAAAAAAATGAGCAAGGAAGAAATATATGAGACGATGTGGGACAGCAATAGGCACGCCGTGATATACGGAGGCGATATCAAAACAATCATCATTACAGATGAGGAGTGAGAAGCAGATGCAGAAATGAAATATAAAATCAGCTGCTTCAACTGGATGAAATAGAAACAGCTGGAATACCAAAAACAGACGGACGAAAAATTTGATAAGGTATTTGAGTATTGAGTATATTGATGACCACGCATAATCTGAACAGAAAATCTTGTTCGATGGTCAGATATATGATACTTTTGAACTTCTGATTTTGGACGATAAGATGGGATATCATATTGGGGCTTCACTAAAAGATACTGTAAAGAAATGTTTTGATTTTCTTGCCTTTCAGGAAAGAAGCATCCCTCGCTCTGAAGATCTCGGTCAATTCCAGTTGATTTTTCACATTGCTGCCCTGTTTGAAATGAATCTCAAGCATGCATCTTAGATGGAGTGGAAGGACTTCGAGGACGCAATACAATGTATAACAGCAGAACGGATCGGAGCAGATTTTATTATTACACGCAGTGTCAAGAATTTTCTACAGAGTAGGAAGGTTTCTGCGCTCACACCTGCTGAATTTCTGGAACGATATTTGTAATGCTCGAATAAGAAATCCCTCTATGTCACATGAGCCTATTGGTGATGATGTCGATTTTATGTATTCTACAGAAAGTTAGTACCCCAAATAGCGAATTCTACTTTGAGTCGGTTGTTTTAGTGGAGAACTGAATATTATACGTGAGTTTACTAGAAAAATCATGCGTTCTGAAAGAATGACCGATACTAATGTTTCCACAGCAAATGCAACAGAGGCAATAACAAATGTTAGTTCAGGAGTAATAGGATGTACGTCTCTTTTAACATACTCAAATTACCTGATTTACAGCGATAAACATTGAGTTCGAATGTGTATAATGCAATTAAGTTATTGCAAAAAAAGAAGCACCCTTTTCTCGATTGTGAGAATTGGGTGCTTTTTTTAGGGGCTGCAACGCTTAACTTAATAGCATTGGCTGATATAGCCATTCCTGATTTTTGTGTGCCGGTCAAAGAGTGATTTCAGACACCTCCCGCTGGAACAGGTCTCTCATGCGTGAATCTGTGTCCCCGCCTTCTGCCGCAGCGCGCTCTCCGCGTTCGGGAGAGAGGTGATGATGGCTCTCCGGCTGCTTCCGGAGCGGACAAAATCCACCGAGGCGCGCACCTTCGGCAGCATGCTCTTGAACTCGAAGTGGCCGGCGTCCATGTAGGCCCTCGCCTGATCGATATTCATGTCATAGATCGGCTCCTCGAGCGGGGTGCCAAAATTCAGCGTGACATTGTCCACCGCAGTCAGAATCATGAGGACGTCGGCATTGACCTCGCGCGCCAGAAGGCCCGAGGTGAGGTCCTTCTCGATGACCGCGCTCGCGCCGCGGAGCTTCGTCCCCTGTTCCAGGACCGGAATTCCGCCGCCGCCGCAGCAGATCACGACCTGATCTGCGTCCAGAAGTGCCTTGATGGCGTCAATCTCGACAATGGAGACCGGATTCGGCGCCGGGACAATGCGGCGGTATCCCTTTCCGGGGATCTCCACCGTGTGGTTTCCCTTCGCGCTCTCCGCGGCTGCTTCCTCCGCGCTCATGTAGCGGCCGATCATCTTGATCGGGTGATAGAAGGTCTCGTCGTACGGGTCCACCGTGACCTGCGTCGTGATCGTGGAGACCGTCTTGTAGATGCCGCGCGACAGGAGCTCCGTCCGGATGCCGTTCTGCAGGTCGTAGCCGATGTAGCCCTGGCTCATCGCCGTGCAGACGGAGAGCGGCGCGCTCGTGTATTCCTTGTGCGCATGCGAAAACTCACTGATGGCACTGTGGATCATGCCGACCTGGGGGGCGTTGGAGTGTGTGATGGCGACCTGCCAGCCCTCCTGAATGAAATCGGCGATGATCGGAGCGGTGCGGTAGACCGCCTCCTGCTGCTCCGGCAGGTTTGTGCCGAGATCCTTGTGACCGAGAGACAGGACAAGACGTTTTTTAGCCATGAGAACCTCCTGGGAAACAGAAAAGGCGCCGCGGGCCGCCGCTGCGGAGGCCGACGCGAAGCGCTGAAAAAGCCGTTGATACCGTTAATTATAAGGAGCCGGACTGGAAAATGCAACGTGGAGAATGTATACTGGACGTGCTATGAGGACACTGAAAAAGGGACTTCACACTGCGCTGCGGTGCGTTACGCCGATTCTCGCCTGCCTCGCGCTCTATGAGATGATCTATCTGCTTCTGGATCTTTTTGTGCCGTCATCCGTCGCGGACACGAGGGCGTATTTTCTTTTTGCCGATATCTTTCCGGATCTCGCCGTTCTCCCGGCGGTGCTGTGCTTTTACCGCGCGGATTTCAGGGGAGGGATCCGGGGAGAGGACAGGAGCCGCTTTCTTGCGATTTCCGCGTGTTTCCTCTGCGCAGCGGGCTTTCTCGGCGTCTATCTTCTGGTGGACGCGGCGGTGAGCTTTTCCGGGATCGCCGCGCAGGACGCTGCCTTTCAGGAGGTGGATGCGTACTTTGATTCCCTCGGTACCGTCTGGAATCTTCTCACCGCCGGAATTGCGGCACCCGTGCTGGAGGAGCTCCTGTTCCGGGGCGTGATCTCGAACCGGATCCGGGAGGACTGGGGAAGGGCTCCCGCAGTGATCGGCTCCGCGCTGCTCTTCGGCATCTACCACGGAAACCTGACGCAGGGAGTCGTCGCCTTCGTGATGGGAATTTTTCTTGCCTGGGCCTATCTGAAGACGGAAGCTCTTTTTCTGACCGTTCTGATGCATGCCGCGGTAAATGTCACCGCGGTCCTGCTTCCGGCTTCCGGCGGGCTGCTTCCGGACACGCCGGAAGCTGACGCGGCACTTCTCGCGCTCTGCGTGGTTTTCTCCGTCCTGTTTCTGCGCTTTCTACTGCGGGCGCCGGACAGGCAGCAGGAGCGGCGGCCGCAGTAAAACCGGTGATCCCTTGATCCGGCAGAAGAAAAGGAGAGGACAGAATGAAGATTTTGAGCATCGCGGTGCCCTGCTACAACAGCGCCGCATACATGGACCACTGCATCGGCACGCTGCTGCACGGCGGGGAGGATGTGGAGATCCTCATTGTTGATGACGGCTCCACGAAGGACAATACCGCTGCGATCGCGGACCGCTACGCGAAGGAGTATCCGACGATCTGCCGTGCGATCCATCAGGAGAACGGAGGCCACGGGAGTGCGGTCTGCACAGGTCTCGCGAATGCGGACGGGGTTTTCTTCAAGGTGGTGGATTCGGACGACTGGGTGGATCCCGATTCCTACGACCGGATTCTTGACACGCTGCGGGATTTCGTGAAGAAGAACATTCAGCTCGACATGCTGATCAGCAATTTCGTCTACGAGAAGGAGGGCGCGGAGCACAAGCGCGTCATGCACTACCGCCGGGTCCTGCCGCAGGAAAAGCTTCTCACCTGGAACGAGATCGGCCGCTTTCTTCCGGGACAGTATATTCTCATGCACTCCGTGATCTACCGCACGCAGCTTTTGCGGGACTGCGGACTGGATCTGCCGAAGCACACGTTCTATGTCGACAATATCTTCGTGTACCAGCCTCTGCCGCACGTGAAGACGCTCTATTACATCGACACGAACTTTTACCGCTATTACATCGGGAGAGAGGATCAGTCGGTGAACGAGCAGGTGATGATCGGCCGGATCGACCAGCAGATCCGCGTGACAAAGCTCATGCTGGGCTACTACGATCCGTACCAGATTGAGCCGCCGAAGCTCCGCCGCTACATGATTCTCTACCTCGAGATCATGATGGCGATCTGCTCGATTTTAGCGATCCGCTCCGGAACAGACGAGGATCTGGACAAGAAGGCGGAGCTCTGGCAGTATTTGAAAAAGCGGAATTTCCGCCTGTACATGCGGCTTCGCTTCGGCTTCATAGGCCAGGGCGTAAATCTTCCGGGCCGGGAGGGGAGAAAGGCTTCCGTCGCGGGGTATAAGCTCGCGCAGAAGTTCTACGGCTTCAACTGACTGCTATTCTGATCAGGTGCACTGCCCGGCTTCTGTATGAAAAATCCGGCCATGCGGCCGGATTTTTCATTTGCTGTACAGTTACCATCTGTGAAACCGCCTGCAGCACTTCGCTCAGTGAGCGGTCTGCGTGAGCTTTTTCTTTTTGGTGAGCGGCACATATGCGGGAAGCAGTTTCCCGTAGATGGCCTTGTCCATGAAGTACGCGAGGATCATGGCGCCGGCGACATCGAGCAGAGAGTGCTGCTTTAAGAACACGGTGGAGAAGCAGATCAGCACCATCAGAATGAGAGAGCCCCAGCGGATCACCGGATAATTCTTAAACAGCCGGCTTCTCCAGATGGCGTCATTCACGCCCATTGAGTTATACACGTGAATGCTCGGGAACACGTTTGTCGGGGGATCGATGCGCTGAATGAGCCAGGTCAGCGCCGAGCAGATGCCGTTGTCCGGGTTCGCGATGATCCGGAAATCCGTCCCATTCGGAAAGAACGTGAAGATCATGAGGCAGATCGTCATTCCGCACGCAAGAAAGATTCCGAGGTGGGTGGCCTCATCCGCATCCTTGTAATCCAGGACCACCAGTGCCGCACCGACATAGGCGAACCACAGGAGATACGGGATGATGAAAAGCGGAATGAACGGAATCATCTCATCTGCGGCGCAGTGAACCACATGAAACTGAGGTCCTCTGGTCACCGTGCGCTCCAGGAAATGGAACCACACGACATAGACCGCGGCATAAATCAGGAAGCAATAATGGCGGTTCCGCTGAATGAACGCATAGACACTGTAGAGCTTCATTTTAAAACGCCTCGAATCAGAAAATATGGAAGTCGGCTGGTTTCGGACTGCACATTTCTTAATCGTATTGTAACAAGTCCAGGACATAATACCACCCTGAAATTGTGAATAAAAGCTTAAAAATCTACAAAAACGTGCCGCGCGCCGGCAGAGAAAACGGCGAATTTCCTGAGATTTCTGGTTTTTACGGGAAAATGCAGAAAATTTATGAAAAAGGGCTGAAAATATGAGGGAATTTTTCCTGTCCTCTCTGCATCGGCTGAATCCAGACAGAGCGTCCTGCTTCTCATCCTGCCGGGGCTGTGATCCGGCACTTTCCCGGTGCCTGATCCCGGATTTACTTCGCCGAAATCAGCCGCTAAAATATAAAGAGAGGGTATGGCGCCCGGCGGGGAGAACAGGCCGGTGCCATGCGGATTCTGTTACCAGGGGGTGGGCAGCATGGCAAATTTTACGGAGCAGGCGATCATCGACACCTTTGAGGAGATGCTCTCTGAGATGCCGTTCGACAGGATTACAGTGACGGCACTCGCGAGGAGGTGCGGCATCAGCCCCAATACCTTTTACTATCATTTCGACGACATCTATGATCTTCTGGATCACTGGCTCCTCCAAAAAAGAGAATTTTTCAAGAAAAGCGCGGCTGCGATGCCGTTCAGGAAGGACTGGATGAAATATGTTCTCACGACCTGCCGGGACCGCAAAGAGCTCGTCTATCACCTGATGGGTTCCCTGTCGAGGGAGCGGATCGAACAATTTTTCTTCGGGAGCGCGGAGAATATCGTCCTGGAGCTGATCCGGAAGGAGGCCGAGGGAACGGACATTCCCGAAGACAGAATCCGGACGGTCTCGCAGTTTGTCTGCTACAGCACGCTCGGATTTCTGCTTCGCTTCCTGTGGCTTCGCATGCGCGTGGACATAGACCGGGAGGTGGACAGTATTTACGGCCTCATGGAGAAGTCTTTGGAGAGCATGCTCAGAAAATAAATAAAATATAATTTTTGAAGATTTTCTCAAATTTCACCAAAATTTGAGAAAACAGCTTACTTTCTCCGTATGAAATCCGGAATCTTTTACCTATAATATAAATAAAGGATGATCTGCCGACGAATACGGCAGCCCTTTTCCCCTGTGTCCGCGCGGCGGCAGAGCATCCTTTTCATGAAAAAGGAGATTCGGCATGACGACTGCAGGAAAGCAAAGGGCAGAAGCGGTGCGGGAAATCCTGTGCAGCGTTCTGAGAGATCCGGACCGGAATCTGCAGAAATTACGGAGAGCTGCGGAGCTGTTTCGGGGCAGAGAGTTCTCTGCGCAGAGGCAGCTGCTGCGCTGTGCCCTGGAGGATCCGTCTCATCCCTATTACGGGTATCTCCGAAGACTCTTCTCCGACATTGACCTGGATGTTGTGGCGAGGCTTCTGGAGAACTTTTGCGTCAATGACCAGATGATCGGGAGAGAGATCCGGGAGAGTGTCGGCAGGGAGTTCGGCTGCCGCGTTCCGCGGGCGGTTTTCATGGACCCGTCTTCTTCCGGCGGTCTGCTCTGCGCCGGAAGCCCTGGTGTGCTTCCGGAAAGGGAGTACCGCCTCACGGAGGAAACGATGGAGAGCGTGGTCCGCCAGGGAAAAGTACTCGGAATCTATATCTATGCATTTACCGGCAGAGAGCCCCTGCACTGCGCACAAAGTCTGATCCGGATCTGCGAAGCCCACCCGGACTGCCTGTTCCTGATCTTTACGGACGGCATTCTCATTGACTGGCTGCTTGCGGAAAAAATGCGCCGCGCCGGGAACGTGATCCCGGTTGTGCGGTTTTGCGGCGGAGAAGAGGAGACCGACAGAAGGCACGGCGCCGGGACGTACCGGAGGGTTCGGCAGGCGCTTGAGATCCTCCGGGGCAAGGAGCTCTTCTTCGGCATTTCCTGCAAGCTCGCGGAAAACACTCTTCTCTACGGGACCTCGTCAGATTTCTATGAGGATCTGATCCGTCAGGGCGTGTGCTTTCTCTGGTACTCCATGCAGGTGCCGGACGGCGGCACGGTTTCTGACAGTGTGCTTCCGGATCTCTCCAGGCGCGCGGAGGCGTATCAGCGGATCCGGAGGCTTCGCGCTGTGAAGCCGCTTCCCGCGCTGGATTTTCAGAACGACACGAGGTTTTTCGGAGGCTGCCAGGCCGGAGGGCGCGGATACCTGCACATCGGCGCAGACGGAGGAATCGATCCGTGCTGCTATGTACGAAGCGAAGACAGAAGCGCGAACATCTACCGGATGACGCTTCTCGAGGCGCTCCGCTCGCCCGCATTCCGTGCCTACCGCGGCGAGGCCCCCGGGCGCGCGAGGGAAATTCCGTCCTGCCCCTTCCCTGAGCATCACGTTTTCCTGCCGGAGCGCGATTCCCGCGAGATTTCCTCTTGACAAGAAAATTATTTTTCAATATACTAACGTGGTCGTCAGGAAATGGCGCAGATGGCGGAGTAGCTCAGTTGGCTAGAGCACGCGGTTCATACCCGCGGTGTCAAGAGTTCGAAGCTCCTCTCCGCTACGATAAGGGATCGGCTTTGAGCCGGTCCCTTTTTTCCTGCACATGTGCGCGCAGAGCATTTTCCGGCTGCCGCCGGACACACCCCGCAATCGGGCAGAACCGGCCTTTCTCCTGTCTGATTTGCCCGCTCTCGGGCTGTTAAAGAGACGGGGCCCTGTGCTATAATGGGAACGCGGAAACGCGGAGCGGTCCGCAGGCAGACTGAGATACACCTGATCTGCATAGCCCGGATGATATCAGGCCCGCGGAAAACCGGGCCTGTGGGTTTCAGACTTTTCCGCCGCCGGGAGGCGGTGAGCCGCATGACAGAGCTTCAGGGGATCGGAGAGCCTCCATGCTGACTTTTATAGTGGATCCGAACGCAGGGGAACAACAACAGGGACTTCGCGTCTGGCAGAGACTGGAGCGGTTCCTGGTCAAACGAAATACGGCTTATCAGGTTTTTCTCACGGGAAGACGCGGCGAGGCGCGGCTCCTTTCCGAGCACCTGACCGAGAGAAATGTCCTGGAGGAAGAGGACCTGGTTCTCATTGCGGTCGGCGGCGACAGGCTGATGAATGAGATACTGGACGGCGCGCATCTCTCGGACCGCCTGATATTCGGCTTTGTGCCGGCGGAAAGGAGCGATCTCGCCCGGGGCCTCAGGCTGCCGCGGAGCCAGTGGCTCTGTTTCCGGCGGATTCTGAATCCGCATGAGGTCCGCCTCATGGACTACGGTATCGTGGACTTCGGCGCCGAGGAGCCGCAGCACAGGAGATTTGCGGTGAGCTGCGGGTGCGGCTATGACGCTGTCCGATCGGAGATGGCCTCGGAGTTCTCGCAGAGACCGGGGCTGCACGTCCCGCTCCTTCAGGACCTCCAGTTCACCGGGAGCACGCTGCAGTGTTTTCTCGGCGCGAAGACAGTGAGGGGCGAGCTTCTTCTGGATGAGACGAGGCGGGTGGAGTTAAACCATATTTTCCTCCTTTCAGCGCAGATCCAGCCGACGGAGGCGCGCGGAATCCGGCTCGCAAAATCTGCCGCGAACACAGACGGGCTGCTCACGGTCTGTATTCTCCACAACCGCTCAAAGCTACAGCAGTTCCGGATTCTTGCGGCGCCGGGGCTGAAAAAGCCGGTGGAGTTCGCGGGCGTGCGGAATTACACCTGCGCGGAGCTGAAGGTTTCGCTGAAGGAGCCGCTCCTTCTGCATGTGGACGGCGAGGCGGTCGGCATGCAGCGGGAGTTCACGGTCCGGTGCATCCGGCAGAAATTAAAATTCCTCTGCTAGGCGGCGACTGAGAGGCGTTTAAGCGGCAGTTAAGCGGCGATCAAGCGGAGGTGCCGCAAGACGGATGCGTTTCCCGGAGAACGGCATAAGATGCCGGACCTTCCTGGCGCGGGCCCGGAGCAATGAAAAAGAGGAGATCTATGCGGATCGGACACGGATACGATGTGCACCGTCTCGCGAGGGGCAGGAAGCTGATCCTCGGAGGTGTGGAGATTCCATATGAGGAGGGGCTGCTCGGGCACTCCGACGCGGACGTGCTTCTGCACGCGGTGACGGATGCCCTTCTCGGCGCGGCGGGGCTCGGCGACATCGGCCGGCACTTCCCGGACACGGACCCGGCGTACGAGGGAATCGACAGCCGCCTTCTCCTGGAGAAGACGCGCAGGCTTCTCGCGGAGCGGGGGTATGCGGTCGGAAACATCGACTGCACGGTGATCGCGCAGCGGCCGAAGCTCGCGCCTTACATCGACAGAATGCGGCAGAATATCGCGGAGACGCTGGAGATCGCCGGAGAGCAGGTGAACGTCAAGGCGACGACGGAGGAAGGACTCGGGTTTACCGGGCGGGGCGAGGGGATCGCTGCGCACGCGGTGTGCCTGATTGAACAGGTGGTGCATTGAACAGGCTGTTCTGAAAAAAACAGTTCTGAAAAGCAGTTTTAAAATACAATTCGCCGGAATGGCGAGAGGGAGTTTTCATGAAAATTTTCAACACAATGGACCGGAGAAAGGAGGAGTTTGTTCCTCTGGAGCCCGGTAAGGTCCGGATGTATGTCTGCGGTCCGACTGTCTATAACTTTATTCATATCGGCAACGCGCGTCCCATGATCTTCTTTGACACGGTGCGGCGCTACTTTCAGTACAAGGGATACGACGTGCGCTACGTCTCAAATTTCACGGATGTCGACGACAAGATCATAAAGGCAGCTGAGGAGGAGGGCGTGAGCGCTTCGGAGATCGCGGAGCGTTATATCAAGGAGTGCAGGACCGACATGGCGGGCATGAACATCGAGCCCGCGACGGTGAATCCGCGCGCCACAGAGGAAATCAGCGGGATGATCGAGATGATCCAGCAGCTGATCGACGGCGGCCACGCGTATGCGGCAGAGGACGGAACGGTCTATTACCGCGTCCGGAGCTTCAAAAACTACGGAAAACTCTCGCACAAGAACCTGGATGACAACAAATCCGGTCTCCGCACCCTGAAGGTGACCGGCGAGGAGGCAAAGGAGGACCCGAACGACTTCGTTCTCTGGAAGCCGAAGAAGGAGGGCGAGCCGTACTGGACGTCCCCGTGGTGCGACGGCCGTCCGGGCTGGCACATTGAGTGCTCTGTCATGAGCAAGAAGTACCTGGGGGAGCAGATCGACATCCACGGCGGCGGCGAGGACCTCATCTTTCCGCATCACGAGAACGAGATCGCACAGTCGGAGGCGGTGAGCGGAAAGCCGTTCGCGAGGTACTGGATGCACAACGCCTTTCTGAACATCGACAACGTGAAGATGTCAAAGTCTCTCGGAAACTTCAAGACCGTCCGCGAGATCAGCAGGCAGTATGACCTGCAGGTGTTAAGGCTCTTCATGCTGAGCGCGCACTACAGAAGTCCGCTGAACTTCTCCAGGGAGATGATGGAGGGAGCAAAGGCGGGCCTCGAGAGAATTCTCACCGCCATGGACAATCTCCGCGATTCCTTCGAGGAAGCGCCGGAGCGCGCGATGACGGAGGAGGAGACCAGGGGTCTGACGGAGCTTTCCGGCCTCGTGAAAAAGTTCGAGGACTCGATGGAGGATGATTTTAACACTGCAGATGCCCTGTCTGCGGTGTTTGAGATTGTCCGCCTCGCGAACACGACAGTCACGAGGGAGAGCGCAAGGAAGTATATCGGGAAAATCAGGGAGACCATGGAGAAGCTGCTTGATGTTCTCGGGATTCTCCCGGAGAGAAAGAAGGTTTCCCTCGACGCAGAGGTGGAGGCCCTGATCACGGAGCGGCAGGCGGCGAGAAAGGCGAAGAACTACGCGCGCGCTGACGAGATCAGAAACCAGCTCACGGAGATGGGAATCGTCCTCGAGGACACGAAGGACGGCGTGAAGTGGAGAAAGGCGTAAGACCGGGACGGGAGAGCAGCAGGAACGGGAAGCGCGCGGAGCAGAGAAAGGCGCAGAGGCGCAGCGCGGAGAGAGGCGAAGAAGCGCAGTGCGGAGAAAGGCGGAGAACAGAGTGGATGTGAACAGCTATTCCCCGCTGGTGCTCGCGTACCTCGGGGACGCGGTCTTTGAGCTTGTGATCCGGACCAGGACGGTCCGGGAGGGCAACCGCCAGGTGAACCGGATCCACCATGAGACGGTGCACTATGTGAAGGCGGAGACGCAGGCGAAGCTCGCGCGTCACCTGGAGCCGCTTCTCACGAAGGAGGAGCGGGATGTTCTCCGGCACGGAAGAAACGCGCACTCCCACACCATGGCAAAGCACGCCGCCATGATCGACTACCGCATGGCGACAGGTTTCGAGGCGCTGCTCGGCAGTCTCTGGCTTTCCGATCGCAGGGACCGGATCGCAGAGCTTGTCTCGGAGGCGCTCGACTGGCTGGAAAGGGAGGAGGGCGCACCGGCATCTCCCGCCCCGCCTCACGCTTCTTCCGCAGCATTTTCTGAGGGCAGCGGTACTCCGGGCGGGAGAGAGACGAGAAGCCCTGCGGGGAGATTGTGGGACAGCGCAGGGCAGAAACCGGTCATTCCGGAGGAAAGGAACAGCGGCAGATGAATGAGAACGCGATAGAGGGCCGGAATGCAGTGATCGAAGCGTTCCGTGCCGGAAAAACGATCGACAAGCTCTATGTCCAGGAGGGCCTTAAGGACGGCCCGATCCAGACCATTCTCCGGATGGCGAAGAAACAGGACGCGCGCGTCGAGTTTGTCCCGAAGGAGCGCCTGAACCAGATGAGCCAGACGGGGAAGCACCAGGGGGTGATCGCCGACGCCGCGAGCTTCTCCTACGCCTCCGTCGAGGATATCCTGAAAAAGGCGGAGGAAAAGGGCGAGCCGCCCTTTCTCATTCTGCTCGACGGAATCGAGGATCCCTATAACCTCGGCGCGGTGATCCGGACCGCGAATCTCGCGGGGGCGCACGGCGTCATCATCCCGAAGAACCGGGCGGTGGGACTCACCGCAGGAGCTGCGAGAAGCAGCGCGGGCGCTCTGAACTACACGCCGGTCGCGAAGGTCACGAACCTTTCCCGCACCATGGAGGACCTGAAGAAAAAGGGCATCTGGTTTGTCTGCGCGGACATGGGCGGACAGACGATGTATGATCTCGATCTCACGGGTCCCATAGGCCTTGTGATCGGAAACGAGGGGAAGGGCGTGAGCGAGCTTGTGAAGAAAAGCTGCGATTTCACGGCGGCCATCCCGATGCGGGGCGACATCGACTCCTTGAACGCGAGCGTCGCGGCGGGAGTTCTGGCGTACGAGATTGTGCGGCAGCGGCTTATGAAGGTGAGGTGAGCAGTGCCTTCTGCGGCTGGACACAGGTGCATCAGGGAGGCGCGTCTGCGGAAGGTGCGGGATCTGATGCGGGATGGCGGAGAAAGTGGCACTGCGGCAGAGATATGTGCCTTATGAAAGGAGAAGGCTGTGAGCTGGAATCCGGAGGAGGAAAAAAAGCTGAGAGATCTCCGGGACGAGGTCGTCGAAGCGCTCGTGGGGCTCATCCGCACGGGCGGCACGGGAAGCTTTGCGCTGCCTTCTGAGAAGGACCGCGTCTTTTTCCGCGCGCTGGCGGTGAGCGGAGATCACGGGGCCGGGGAGGAAGAGCTCCGGAAGGCTGTGAACGAGGTTCTCGCGGCGAAAAAGCATCTCACCGCGCCGAAATGCGTTGGCTGCGAGGGAGCGCCGGATCTCACCGGGGACTTCCGCCTCAGGGACCTCGAGCGGGAGGACCGGGAGTGCCGTGCGCTGAAGTATGCGCTTTTCAGCGTGCTGCGCAGCATGGCACCCTCCGTCTGCGGCGCGCTGGAGGCCGGAAGACACGATCCGGCCGTCTGTGAGGTATTCTACCGGGATCTCTTTTTAATCGGAGAGGATCTCGCGGAAGAGGATCTTTTACAGGCGCTGTACGGGACAGAGGACCTCAGAGAGAAAATCAGCAGCGGAATGTGACCGGCGCTCTGTGAGCAGCCGGCGGATAAGATGACGGAGAAAGAGGATTCTTAAGAGAGAGAGGCGCAATGAGAAAAAAAAGAAGCGAGACAGAGATTCTGGAAATGCTGCACCGCTGTCAGACCGCCTTTTTCAGAGGTGCCCTGTGGTTCGAGCTCGTCGTGGCGGTGGTGATCTTCATAGGCGTCGTGGTGCACCTTTTCGGGATGAGGGATGCCTTGCTCGTGGACGGAGGCTTGAATTTTAACGCCTTCCTCCAGTACATTCTGGAGACCCTGATCGGCCTGGAGCTGATCATGATGCTCTGCCGGCATGACCTTGATTCTGTCATCGAAGTGATGATCTTCGCCGTGACGAAGGCGCTTCTCGTGAATCACGAGAATTCGACCGGCATGCTGGTCGGCGCACTTGCGCTCGCGGTGCTGTTCGCCATCCGGAAGTTTCTCGTGCTTTCTGAGCAGGAGTCGGAGGTGCGGGAGAAGCACGGCGATCAGCTCCAGAAGGAGGAGTAGAAAAGCAGGGGGAGACGGGCCTTGTGGGCTTCCCGTCACGAGGACAGTAAAAAATCAAAGGATTTCTGCCGTCAGCTGAGTGATCAGCTGGCGGCATTCTTATTTGTCATACAATGCCGGGTTTTTCGCTGTTTTTTGAATACAGTCTCTGCTCCCTTCGGAGCTCGAAAAATCCTGCTTTTTGTCCGCCCCTTTGGAGATATAGATACGACCAAGCCTGGAAAATATGATGTTGAATTAATTCTGCGGGATGAGAATAATAATAAAACATTTTTTTCTTTGCCCTTGTATTAAAGTTGTTAATAATGGAGAGCACTGTCGAAGATAGCGATGAAATGAATTGTGTGACAGAATTTAATGTTCTGGATTATCTGAATAAAAATGTAACTATAACGAATCAAACAAAAGATGTCGAGTATAAACTGGAAGGTTTTAAGTATACAATAGATTGCGACGAATCTGTGTACAATGCAAACACGGGAGATTTTTATACAACCAAATTCGGAGAATTCCCGGTAAAACTTACGCTATGATAAGAATACAGGATCTTTCACTATGCTGGCTGGTATGTATGGTTCTGACGGAAATCTTGTATGCGTTATGGATTCTATGGATTCTAAAGAAATCGCTGCGGGAGTAAAAGCTCGATGCACTGACTCTTGTCTCCCGGGCTCCAGAGAAATTCTGGATAAAGTGACATCTTTAAAGGTCAGTGCGAGAATCACATTGTTCGAAGGGCAATGATTGGAAACGATCTGAACCTTCAGAGAAAACTAGTATTTTCTGATTTAATTGATTTAATGAAAATGCCGCATCACGGATCACACACTAATACGCTATATCGTTTTATCAGAACTTTTATGCCAGATAATGCAGTGATATCGGTTGGGAGGAATAACAGGTATGGGCATCCAGATCAAGAGACATTGGATCAATTGGATCAGACTGGCGCAAAAATATACCGTACGGATTTGAATGGAAATATTATTGTGAAATCCGATGGAGAAAAATTGTCTATTACAACGAGCAAATAGTGGCTGCCGCACTTAGAAATAGTGATACGCTCCCTTCCAGGTAAACAAGCAAAATTATAAAAATCTTGTCTACCAGGAAGGGAGCATATCATACTAATGCGACAGCCCTGCCTGTTTTCTGGAGCAGATCTGCCTTTTTACTGCTGGATTTCTCACTGCACGGGCGTCTCAGACTTTTTGGTTTCCTCTGCGTCTCCGATTTTCCGGATTTCCAGCGCGGCCTCCTCCGCTTCGAGAGCCTCCTGCTTTGCGCGGGCCTTCGAGCCGTCCCAGTCAATCGTGGTTCTGCGGAAGAACGGCTCCAGGTAGTAGAGAAGGCAGGGCAGTACGAATGCCACCAGGAGTGCGCTGATGATCGCGCCGCGGGCCAGCAGCATGCAGATTTCCTTGATGAGGAACATCCGCGAGACAAGCGTCACGCCGATCGTTGCGGAGAACATGCAGAGCGAGCTCGTGATGATCGAGGGATCTGCGGTTTTTCCTGCGATCATGGCCGCCTCCCGCCGATCCTTTCCGTTTCGGATCTCCTCCTGGAATCGCGTTGAGACGAGAATCGCGTAGTCGACCGTCGATCCGAGCTGGATGGAGCTTATGAGAATCGGCGCAATGAAGGAGATCGACTGCCCCTGCCAGTAGCAGATGCCCTGGTTTATGTTGATTGCGAGCTCGATCACAATGATCAGCGCGGCCGGGACCGTCAGGGACTTGAACACAATGGCGACAATCGCAAAGATCGCGGCGATGGAGATGTAGTTCGTCGTGATCGTGTCCTCCGAGAAGATAGTCCGCATGTCCTCTGTCATCGGCGGCTCCCCGGTGAGGTAGGCATCCGGGTCATACTGATACACGATGTCCTCGATCTCAGAGAGCTGCTCCCGGATTTCGTTCGTCGCAGGCTTGAAGTCAGAGGTGATCATGACGAGCTGGTAGTCCCCCGACTTGAAGACCTTACGGATCTTGTCCGGGAGGAAGAAGTCCGGAATCCCGTCCCCGATGATGCTGTGGTAGGAGATGACGTGCTCGACGCCCTTTACGTCCTCCAGCCGGTCCTCCATTTCTCCGAGGCTCCCGTTGTCAATCGAGTTCTTCATGACGACGACGTGTTCCGTCGCCATGTCGAAGTACTCCTTCAGCTTGTCGTCCGCGATCTTGGACGGCAGATCGTCCGGGAGCGACCGGGAGATCTGGTAGTAGATGTAGGTATGGTTGGAGGAGTAGAGCGCCGGGAAGATCATCAGCAGGAAGAAAAGGATCCAGAGCCTGCGGTGCCTCAGAATCCATTTGTTCAGGTTCGTGAAGTCCGGAAACAGATTCTTGTGCTGGTATTTCTCGATCTGCTTGTCGAAAATCAGAATCATGCAGGGCAGAATCAGGATGACGCAGACGATGCCGAGGACAACGCCCTTCGCCATGACGATTCCCATGTCCGCGCCGATCGTCATCCGCATCGCGCAGAGGGCGAGGAAGCCCGCGATCGTCGTGAGGGAGCTTCCGGAGAGGGAGGCGAATGCCGCCGACATGGCTTCCGCCATCGCGTCCCGGATGTCGGAGTGCCGCTCCTTCTCCTCCTCGTAGCGCCGGTACAGGAAGATCGAGTAGTCCATGGTGACGCCGAGCTGCAGGATCGCGGCGATGGACTTCGTGATATAGCAGATCTGTCCCCGGAGAAGGTTGGTTCCGAGGTTATAGACCACGGCGAAGCCGATGCAGGCGAGGAAGATGAACGGCATCGCGTAGGACTCGAAGCTGAAGAGCAGGACGAGCAGTGTGAGCCCAACCGCGATGAGCGTGTACCAGGGCAGCTCCTCCAGCACGAGCTCCTTGATGTCCTCGACCATGCCGGACATGCCCGCGAGGAAACAGTTCTTATTCATGATCTTCCGGATCTCGACGACTGCGTCCATCGTCTCGTCCGCCGAGAGGGCGGTGTCGAACTGGACGATCATCATCGTCGCGTCGCCGTTGAAGAAGTCCTTCTGGAGATCCTCCGGCAGGAGATTCACCGGAACCTGGACGCCCAGGCTGTTCGAGATCCAGAACGTATTGCTCACGTGCGGGATGTCTTTGATCTCATTCAGCAGCTTGTCGGAATACTCCGGCGGCATGCCCTCCACGACGACCATGCTGGTCGCTGCGGCCTTGAACGGGTCCTCGAGAAGACGCTCGCCCTGCACGGA
>CACXCJ010000058.1 GCA_902766175.1 uncultured Lachnospiraceae bacterium | reverse complement strand
GGGCTCAGAGTACACAAAAAGGAACTGATTTCTTCGCGGAAACCAGTTCCTTTTTTCTCTGTTCTGAATTGCAGAGCTGCTGGCGGAAATTAAGCCTCGGAAATAGCGCTGACAGGACATCCGCTCTCGCAAGCGCCGCAGTCGATGCAGGTATCTGCGTTGATCTCGTAGTGAGCGTCGCCCTCGGAGATAGCGCCGACCGGGCAGGTGCTTGCGCAGGATCCACAGCTGATGCATGCATCACTGATTTTACGTGCCATGTTAGTTCCTCCTTAGATAATGTATTAGTAAGATGAAAAGCGAACCTCTTATGTTTCAGCTAAATTGTATACGAGGCACCTTGAAAATTCAAGAAGAAGCGGCGCAAAGACTGCATTTTGTAAAATACATTCAGCCGGATTTCCGGCCGCCGTCTGTCAGATCCTTGCGAGGGAGGAGAGCGCATCCTTCCGGAGAATCACCTCGTAGTGCTCTCCGAAGTAGGAGTCGCTCGAGTAATTCTGACGCACGCGGACGCCGTATTCCGCGAGCTTGTTGCACACCGGGGCAAATGCCGCCGGCTCCGCATCCTTCTCGGTGAGAACCAGATAGTAGGAGCCGCTCTGCGGGTGCCGGTACAGCTTCCCGCCGCATTTCATGCCCTTCAGGGCCTGTGCGGCCTCGATCACCTTGTCAAGGGTCTGGAACACGAAGACCCGGATCTTCGGCTCCTCCGCCTTCTCCGCGCCCTTCTCATCGTGAAGCGGTGTGAACGGCTGCTCCGCCCCCTCCAGCACAGGAGCTGCATCCGCAGGATCCAGGGAGTCTGGATCCCCCTCAGGCGCCGGCGCAAATCGGGAGAACCTCGTGTCCATCTCCTCGGGATCGTCCACCTTGGTGATCACCAGCATGACGCTCTGATTGGAGAGCGGGATCGCCTCCACCATGAGCGGGAGGTCCTCCACTTCAAAGCCAACCTCCACGGAGGCCTTCTGTACCATCTCCCGGAACAGCCTGCGCGCCTTTTCGCTTCCGTAGGCGAGCTCGCTGAGATTCAGATTTCGTTCACTGAGGTCAACGTCGGAGAGAGTGCAGCGGATCTGGGAATCATTGATGCGTTCTATTTTCATAGACGTCACCCCTTTCTTTCCCACATGATACATCGGAACCCCTGTTTTGGCAATGAGGGAAAAGAGGAGAAGAAATGGAATCGGCGGGAGGCGGCCGGAGCTGGAAAAGGCGGCCGGAGCGGCGGGAGAACAGCCGGAGCTGGAAAAGGCGGCCGGAGCGGCGGGAGAACAGCCGGAACAGAAGCAGCCGGGTGAGCAGGGGGAGGGGAAGACGGACGATATATCGTCCCAAAGAGAGATTCGAGTTTTGTCTCCGGAAAATCCGGGAGTAAACTTTAGTTGAGATGGAGAACAGGAGGTCCTGATTCAGAAGGCACAGATCTTGTCCCCAGACACAGCAGTGCCCTGTCATATCCGGTATCAGCGCGGCGGGTTCTCCGACCGCGGATTCTCAGAAAAATCAGAATGAATGAAACAGGGTGCCGGAAGGCACCCGCAGAAAAAGCCAGAAGCACCGGCGCGCCGGGCTCTTCGGAAATCCCCCATCTCTTGATCCGGTCCCGGAAGGTGCCAAGGCTTTGAGATGACCCGTGCGGGCAGTAAATCAGGCCAGAGGCCCTGCATCCAGAATAAGAAGCGCATCAGCGGAAGGCCGCAAAGCGTACAGAAAAAAAGCGGCAGCGATCCGGAAGGCGGCACAGGAGAAAAAAGAGGAGCAGCGGAGAGAGGCGGATTTCCTGCATTCAGAACGGACGGGCCGGGAGAGAAGATTCGGGCAGCGCAGCCCGGATCTCAAGAAACTGAAGGCCGGAAGAAGAAACGGCCGGTTCCGCAGCGGAGCGGTTCATGTGTCACGGCAGGAACCAGTCCTCCTTAAGAAAAGGAAAGCGCTCGCAGGCGGAACAAAATCAGCTGCCGGGCCTGCAGCCGGGCAGAGGCGCCGGAAAGGCGCAAATCATGGAAATGTAAGCGGTTCAACAGCACTTTCTGTGCTATACTCTAGGGGACCCCGCCGGGGTCCCCTGTTTGCTCGTCGTGATTTTCTGTGCGGCCGGTGGGTGCCGCTTTTACTGTCCATATTATATGCGAAGCCGAAAAAAAAGACAGAACCGAATCCTGACCGCGGCTGCCGCGGTTCTTGTGCTCCTGATCCTCGCGCTGGGGGGCTTTGAGGCATACCGTATCTACGGGCCGAGCCGCACCCGGATGTCTGAGGAGGAGCTGTTTGGTGTGAGCGGAGAAAAAACCGCCATTCTCTACCAGTATGAGCTCCAGAAGGCCTTTGCGCTGACGAAGGACGGCGTGACCTACCTTCCGGTCGAGTGGGTCCAGAGTATTCTGAACAAGCGCTTCTACTGGGACGAGGCAGAGCAGCTTCTCGTCTATGCGCTGCCCGAGGAGGTCGTGAAGATCCCGCTCTCCGAGGCGGACGATGCGGGAAAGCCTCTGATGCTCTATGAGAGCGACAAGCTCTGGCTCTCTACCGGGCTGATCTCTTCGTACACGGATATCCGGATCGAGGTCTTTAACGGAGGAGACGTGAAGCGCGTCTTTCTCGAGAGCGCAGGCGGAACGGAGACCAGCGCTGCGGTCCGCGGCAGGACGTTTCTCCGGTCGCGTCCCTCGATCAAGGGGGATATTACGGCGGATGCCGCAGCCCGCACGGAGCTCCGCTTCATTCCGGACCACGCGGGAAGCACCGCGGACCCGGAGAAGTGGCAGCGTGTCATGACGCCGGACGGCTTCACAGGTTATGTACAGAAAAAGCGCCTGTATGCGCCGACAGAGCACGAGGTGGAGGATTCCTTCGTGGCGCCGGTCTACACGTCCCTCTCCCTGCAGCAGCCGGTTCTTCTCGGATGGCACCAGGTGCTCACGGACCGGGAGAACAGCCGTCTGGAGAATCTGTCGGCGGATGCCAGGGGGATGAATGTCATTTCTCCGACCTGGTTTACACTGAAGGGAAATGAGGGGAGCTTTGACAGCACGGCATCCGCGGAGTATGTCGCGAAGGCGCATGCCGCTGGTCTCCAGGTGTGGCCGCTCATCAGCAATCTGGACGACAGTGTGACGCTCGGGACGGTACTCGCGAAAACCTCTGTCCGGGAGAAAATCATTTCGGAGCTCATGAGCGAAGCGGACCTGTACGGATTTGACGGCATCAACATCGACTTTGAGCTTCTGAAAAAAAGCGCGGTGAAGCAGTATCTCGAGTTTATCCGGGAGCTCTCTGCGGCGTGCAGGACGCGGGGGCTCTACCTCAGTGTCGACGTGCCGAACGCGCAGTCCTATAACTGGCACTATGACCGCACAGAGCTCGGCGTTTTCTGTGACTATGTGATCAACATGGGGTATGATGAGCACACAAGCGGGGATGATCCCGGGAGCACGTCCTCGATCTCTTTCTTCCGGGAGGGACTGGAGCAGACCGTCGATGCGGCGGGCGCAGCCAAAACCATCGCGGCCGTCCCGTTCTACACGCGGCTCTGGAAGACTGATCAGAACGGAAAGGTGACGAGCGAAGCCATGAGCCAGGGCGGCGCCGCGGACTGGGTCGAAAAGAACGGCGTGAAGCTTGAGTGGGATGAGACGTGCGGCCAGTACACGGGAGAGCTGCGGACGGATTCCGGAGACCTCTTTCAGATCTGGATGGAGGACGCAAAATCCATGCAGCTGAAAAAAGAGGAGGTCCGGAGCGCTGGAGCGGGCGGCATCGCCTGCTGGCGCCTGGGGCTTGAGACAAAGGATATGTGGGAGATTCTGTCCGCGCAGTAAAAGGGGGATGTATTTTTGAACAGCCAGATCACCGATAATATGATTTTTGTCCTGCAGGCGGTACTCTGCGTATTTCTCATTGTTCTCGCCGCCTACTTAATCGAGAAGGCGATCAACATGAGAAACCACGCACGGGAGAGAATTCTCTCGACGAGAAAAACTGCGCTGATCGGCCTTTTTTCCGCGATCAGCGCCATTCTCATGACGATCGAAATCCCGGTGCCCTTCGCGCCGCCGTTCTACAAGATTGATCTCTCCGAGATTCCGGTCCTGATCATTGTGTTCGCCTACGGGCCGGTCGCCGGGGTGCTCACGGAGTTCATCAAGGTGCTGCTGAAGCTGGTGCTGAAGTCGACCTCCACCGCGTTTGTGGGGGAGCTCGCAAACTTCGTGGTCGGCGCCTCCATGGTGCTTCCCGCGGGAATCATGTACCTCGTCCACAAGACGAAACACACGGCGAAGATTGCGTGCGCGGTCGGCGTGCTCTGCATGACGTGCTTCGGGAGCATGTTCAATGCGGTGTATCTGCTCCCGAAGTTCTCGGAGATCTACGGAATTCCGCTGGATGCGATCATCGCCATGGGGACTGCGGTGAACCCGGCGATCCACAGCGTCGGGACCATGGCGCTCTTCGCGGTGGCGCCGTTAAATCTCCTGAAGGGGCTCATTGACACCGTGATAACAATGGTAATCTACAAGCGCCTGAGCCCGTTTTTAAAGCGGGAGCCGCAGAGGCGGTGAGGCCCGGGCGCAGGAAAGAACAGGGACAGCAGAGCAGGCAGAGGGAATCGGACATGGAAACAAAAGTGATACGGATGGAGGACCGCGCGCCGGTGGACCCGTCGCTTCTTTCGGAAGCGGCGCAGATCCTGAGGAGCGGCGGGCTGGTCGGCTTTCCGACCGAGACGGTATACGGACTGGGGGGAAACGCGCTGGATCCCGGCGCGTCAAAAAAAATTTATGCGGCAAAAGGGCGGCCGAGCGACAATCCGCTGATCGTCCACATTTCCCGCATGGAGGAGCTGCCGCCTCTCGTGACGGAAATCCCGGAGACAGCCCGGAAGCTCGCGGCCGCGTACTGGCCGGGTCCCATGACCATGATTCTGAACAAGAGCGCGCTGGTTCCTCATGAGACGAGCGGCGGCCTGGAGACCGTCGCGGTCCGCATGCCGAGCGATCCGATTGCAAATGCAATGATCCGGCTTGCGGGAGTTCCGGTTGCAGCACCGTCGGCAAATACCTCAGGCAGACCGAGCCCGACGACGGCACAGCACGTGCTGGAGGATCTCGGCGGGAAAATCGAGATGATCATCGACGGCGGGCCGGTTCAGGTGGGCGTGGAGTCGACGATCATCGACCTCACGGAAGAGCAGCCGACGCTGCTTCGGCCGGGAGCGGTCACCGTTCCCATGCTGGAAAAGATTCTGGGGCCGGTGAGGCTTGATCCGGTTCTCACGAAGCCGCTCGGGCCGGGCATACACCCTAAGGCGCCCGGCATGAAGTACCGGCACTACGCGCCGCGCGCGGACATGATTCTGGTCGACGGGACGAGAGAGCAGGTCGTGTCGGAGATCCGGCGGAGGGCAGAGGAGGCGATTGCCGCGGGAAAGAAGGTCGGCATCATCGCATCTGAGGAGACACGCGGAAGCTATTCCGCGGGCGATGTGCGCTCGGTCGGGACGCGCGCGGACGAGGCGACGGTCGCGCACAATCTGTTCGCGGTGCTCCGGCAGTTCGATGCGGACGGCGTGGATATCATCTATTCCGAGGCGTTTCCGGATGACGGAATCGGCCTCGCGGTCATGAACCGCATGAACAAGGCGGCAGGCCACCACCATCTCCGGATCGCCAGGGACGGCACGGAGACTGAGACAGGAGGGAACCGGTGAGCGAAAAACGCACGGATTACATCAGCTGGGATGAGTACTTCATGGGGGTCGCGATTCTCGCGGCGCAGCGGAGCAAGGATCCGCACACGCAGGTCGGGGCCTGCATCGTGAGCCAGGACAACAAGATTCTCTCGATCGGCTACAACGGATTCCCGCAGGGCTGCTCGGACGATGACTTTCCGTGGGGCCGGGAGCACGAGGAGGATGATCCCTACAACGCGAAGTATCTTTACACGACGCACGGGGAGCTGAACGCAATTTTAAATTACCGGGGAGGAAGCCTCGAGGGAAGCAAGCTCTACGTGACGCTTTTCCCCTGCAATGAGTGCGCGAAGGCGATTATTCAGAGCGGCATCCGGACGCTGATCTACGGGGATGACAAGTACGAGAACACCCCGGGCGTGCGCGCGAGCAAGAGAATGCTGAACGCGGCGGGCGTGCGGTACTATAAATACGAAAAGAGCGGGCGCCAGATCAAGATCAGTGTGTGAGGCGCGGAAGACTGGTCTTGTATTTTTCCGCCGCCCGTGTAAAATACAACCGTAAAACGGGATCCAGGATGCGGAGAAAAGTGTTCCCGCAGTCAGAAAGAGGAAAGAGAAATGGATAAGAGAAGGATTGTGTCGATCGTGATCGTTGTGATTCTCGTACTTGCCATGGTTCTGGGGCTTGCAGCGGCAGGACTCAGCGTCATCGGAGGCTGAGGAGTGCCCGCGCAGACGGCTTCCATCCGGACGGACGGGAACGGGGAGCTGGAGCTCGTCGCCGCCGGATACGCCGGGGAGGCGGGCGCCGTCCTCATTGCCCGCGCGAACCGGGCACTTCTGGAGGGCCGCTTCCGAAGGGACCTTGTGGAGCGGATGATGCTGCGCGCCCGTGTTTTCCCGCCGGACGGCGGAGTGCTTCAGAGGACAGAGACAGAGGGAGAGGATCCGCAGGAAGACCCTGCCTTCGGGCGGGCGCCGTTCGCGGATCTTTTTTGCGGCCTTTTCCGGTCTGCGGGAGCACTGGAAATCTTTCCGGCGCTCGAGGGCGGAATTCTGGCGGCAGTCTATCTCGCCGCGAGGGAGAAAAAGTGCGGCGTCCGGATCATGGAGAAGAGGATTCCGATCCGGCAGGACACAGTGGAGCTCTGCGAGCTCTGGCGGCTGAATCCCTACCGGCTTTACTCCGACTGCGCGCTTCTCACGGCGCAGAGCGGCGAGCGCCTGGCGGAGAGGCTCCGGGATGCGGGAATACCCGCTGCGCGGATCGGCTTTTTTACCGGAGGGCTGGACAAGGTGATTGCGGACAAGGAGGAGACGGAGTACCTGAACCGGCCTGAGCCCGACGAGCTGTACCGGGTGATGACGCCGGAGGGTGCCCGGACGGATACAACTATACGAAAGAGGCGCATCCGTCAACAGCCGGACGCGCCCCTTTCAGGATAAAACAGGGTCATCAGGGATAAAAAACAGAATCATGAACGATCAGAGATTATTGAGACTGATCTGAGACCGCCTTATTTGGTCTGACCGTTCCAGACGCCGTTCGAATCGACGTAATATTTGCCGTTGTCGACCCAGCTGCTGGTGATCATTCTGCCGTTGTTCGGATCCAGCCAGTACCACTTCTGGGAGTACGGGCTCTGGAGCCAGCCGGTCCGCATGTAGCCGTACTGATTGAAGTAATACCAGTTGCCGTCGATCTGCTGCCAGTTGTTCGTGGTGTAGGAGCGATCTGCGTTGCAGTACCACCAGCCCGTGCTGTCACGGAGCCATGCACCGGAGCTGGAGGAGGAGTTCACACCGGGGCCGCTGGTGCTGCCCGATGAGGAAGAAGAGGAAGAGATTGCTCCGCCGAGGGAGTCAAGCTCGTCGCTGTCGATCTCCCACTCATCGGACTCGGTCCAGTCTCCCTTGTAGGTACCGGCGATGGCGCGGACCTTCACGGTGTAGGTTCCCTTGCCGTTCTGGCGGATCTCACTGCGGAAGTTGTACTTCGTGTTCGTGGTGGTGACGGTCTCCTTGGAGGAGGAACCGCGCATCAGCTTCACCTCGTACTTGTCGGCATCGTCCGCGGACTCCCACTCCACTTCGCCGTTGTCGTCATCGCTCCAGGTGACATCACTGATGTCGAGCGCGGTGTCGCTCGTGCTGCCGATCTTTGGGAGCGTGACCGTGACGGTGAGTGTCGAGGTGCTCGCCTTCGTCTTGGTGATGCTGCACTCATCGCCGGATGCCTTCACGTTGCTCTTCGAGATGCCGGAGAAGGTGTAGTCGCTGTCCGCCTTCAGGCGGATCGTTGCCTTCGGCTTCTTGCCGTACTCCGTGTTCGTGACTGCCGTGACGGTGATGGAATCGACGCCGTCGGTGCTGCAGTCAACGTCGATGTCCGACTTGTCCATGCCGGACGAGAGGTCGTAGCTGATGCTGAAATCAACGGAATCGATCTTTTCCTTGGTGCTTGCAAATGCCGGGATGCTTGTCATACCGGCGAGCATGGATGCGGCTAAAAGTGCTGTGACCGCCTTTCTCATAAATCTGTTCATCTGAATACCCTCCTGCTTTGATTGTCGCTATTCAACAGATGTGAATCTGTTTGTTTCTTATGGCTACATTTTATGCGAGAGACGGCCGGAATCATAGCGCATTGGACTTACGTTTTCCTTACAAAACCTACCAAGTTGAAAGAGTTTCTGACGGCTTTCTTCAGAAAAAGAGAGGATGTCCCGGTCCTGAAAGATGAGCATCCTGATCCGGAAGGAGAGGTGCCTCAGCTTCTCCATACCCCGTCTGCATCAACCGTGTAGCCGTCAGGCGTCACTGTGTTCGTGAGCATCGCCCCGTCGGCGCCGACATAATACCACGCCCCGGCCTCGGAAGCGCTCTCGATCCAGGAGGAGGCGTACATGATGCCGTCACTTCCGGAGTAGTACCAGCTGCCGTTCACCTGGTACCAGCCGACTGCGAGACTGCCGCTCTCCGTGGTGTAGGACCATCTGCCGCCGTCGAGTGCGTTCCAGTGTGCGGTGACGGATGCTCCGGTGGAAGAAGCGGAGGAATCGGCGGACGAACTTCCCGTTGTGGCCACACCCGGGCCGCCGTTCACGCCCGTGGCCGCCCCGTTCGATGAGGAGGACGAGGAAGAGGTGGTGTCGCTTGAGGTGCGGTTCTTTCTGATCAGGGAGAGATCATCCGAGGAGATGGTTTCCTTTCCCCATGCGGACTTGTAGCTGCTGCCCTTCGCCTTCTTCTTGCACTTTACGACTGCGTAGTAGGTGCCGGAGCCTTCCTTCAGAATCTTCTCGGTGACGTCGCACTTCTCCGCGGTGTAGCTCACCGTGGACTCCGATCCGACCTTGTTCTTCGACTTGAAGTCCTTTGAGTCGTAGAGCTGCACACTATATGTGCACTTGCTGTCGCCGACTGACCAGGTCACGTAGATCGACGTGTCAGAGACGTCGAAGGAGACATCGGAGACATCGTAGTCCTCCTCGTCGTCGTCATCGTCGCTGCTTTTTGCGAGAGCGGTCAGGCTCATCGCAAACACCATGGTGATGCAGAGCAGAAATGCAAGAATCCTTTTCCAGTTTTTCATGAGAGAAGGGCCTCCTTTCGAGAAAGCCGAAAAAACGGGCAGCGGTAAATGCTGCCGCAGTCTGGTTTCTGACGCTTTATAAATCAGTATACCATACATGGAGCGCCTTCACGACAGGAAAAACGAAGCGGAGGGGACTCCGCGCGCCGCGGAAGAGAACCGCCCGCGCGTCACGGGCTGGAGTCCGGCCAAGCCGTGCGCTTTCTTAAGACGGATGAGCGGGCGGCGTCTCTGATTTTTCCTCACTCCGGATCCCCTGCGGCCTCCGGCAGGGTAAAGATGAACTCCGATCCGATTCCCTCCGTGCTGATGAGGTCTATCGTTCCGCCGTGCGCCTGGATGATTTCCCGGACGATTGAGAGCCCGAGGCCGGTGCCGGTCTTGTCCCGGCCGCGCGACTGGTCGGACTTATAGAAGCGCTCAAAGACGTGCGGCTGGTCCTTCTTCGGGATTCCGCAGCCGTGATCCTTCACCGAGACGAAGACCATCCCGCCCTGCTTGTAGCTCTGGATGTCGATCGTCGAGTCCGCCTTCGAGAACTTGACCGCGTTGTCGATCAGGTTGTAGAGCACCTGCTGGATGCGGCCGAGGTCCGCATTCACCATTTCGCGCTCCTCGGCGAAGCTCAGGAGAAAGCGGATGTTTCTCGAGAGGCACTGCGACTCAAAGGTCCCGGCGGTGTCGCGGATCACGCGGTTCACGTCGAAATTTGTCCGGCTCAGCCCCCGGCCGCGGTCCAGGGTGGTGAGCGTCAGCATTCCCTGTGTGAGCTTTGTGAGGCGCTCTGTCTCGCCGATCACGCGCCTTAAGTACTTCTCCTGCATCTCCGGCGGAATGGTTCCGTCGAGTATCGCCTCGAGAAAGCCCTTGATGGAGGTGAGCGGGGAGCGGAAATCGTGGGAGACATTGGAGATAAATTTCCGCTGGTCCGCCTCCATCCGCCCGAGCCGGTCAGCCATGTAGTTCATGGTGTTCGCGAGATCCCCCATCTCGTCGCGGGATCGGATGCGGATCCGGTAGCTCAGGTTTCCCTCCGCGAACTGGCGGCTTCCGGCTTTGATCGCGAGAAGCGGCCGGTAGACTGAGAAGGTGAAGAGGAGGAGAATGCTTAAGGAGAGAAGGTACAGGATGCCGCAGGTGATGTAGACGATGTTCAGGATCTCGTTCGCGCTGTCCTGCACGCGCTCCATCGGCAGGTGGATCACGACGTAGCCGTAGGTCCGGTAATTTCCGGTGATCGGCGCAGAGACGCTCAGGACACTGTAGGGAAAGGACCCGAAGTAGGAGCCGGTCATGTACGAGCGGTTTCCGGTCGCGCTCGGATCAAAGTTCGGGATCACGTCCCCGTCCCGCTCGCCGTTTGAGTCGACGAGGATGGAACCGTTCCGGTCCATCACCCAGATCTGCGCCTGCAGGAAGGTCGAGACCGCGCGGAGCTGCGGATATGCGTTCGCAAGCTCGATGTTCTCCCCCTCGTAGACCGTGGAGTAGGTCGAGGCGATGAGGCTCGCCTCATCGTAGAGCGTCCTGCTGCGGGAGCGCACCAGAAAGCTGTAGGTGAGGCGCGAGGAGATGGTCGCGATCGCAGTGAAGCCCGCGATCCCGAACACGAGATACGCGAGCAGGAATTTAAGATACACGGAACGTTTCATGAAGCCTCCAGGACCTCCAGAACTCCCGGGACCACCAGGCGCATTTCAGCGGACCCCGAACTTGTAGCCGACGCCCCAGACCGTTGTCAGAGACCAGTTTCCCCGGTCCTTGATTTTTTCCCTCAGGCGCTTGATGTGGACGTCGACCGTGCGCGTGTCGCCGGCGTACTCATATCCCCAGATGTGGTCCAGCAGCTGCTCACGCGTGAACACCTGATTCGGATGCGAGGCGAGAAAGTAGAGCAGCTCGAGCTCCTTCGGCGGCATCTCGACAGGCTGCCCCATGTAGAGAACCTGATAGTTCGTGAGGCTGATCTCGAGATCCTCGTAGCGCACGGCGCTGTCCTGCTTTTCCGAGGTCTCCGCTGCCTGAGGAATGCGGAAGCGCCGCAGGACCGCCTTCACGCGCGCCACGAGCTCCTTTGAGTCGAAGGGCTTTATCATGTAGTCGTCCGCGCCGAGCTCAAGCCCCAGCACCTTGTCGAACACCTCGCCCTTTGCGGAGAGGATGATGATCGGGACCTGGGATTTCATGCGGATCTCGCGGCACACCTGATAGCCGTCCATGCCAGGGAGCATGAGATCCAGAAGAATGAGGTCCGGCGCAAATTCCGGGACCGCCTTCAGCGCGGCCTCCCCGTCGTGCACCGCGAGGACCGCATAGCACTCCTTCTCGAGATAGAGGGTGATGAGTTCCGCGATGTTTTCGTCGTCATCGACCACGAGAATTTTCTGCTTTTCCGCCATCCGGCTTCCTTTCTATATGGAATCGGATTCCTCAGGAGTCCGTCGGAATTCCCGGGAACCCTGCCGGATGACTCCGGCCCTTCCAGGTGTGTAAGAACGCTGGTTACCGGAACGTGACGACCGTGACGGCATCGCCCCCGTCGTCATATTCCGCCTGCTTGTATGATTTCACGTAGCTCTGTTTCCGGAGCCAGTTCTGAATGCCCTTTTTCAGCGCGCCGGTCCCGCGCCCGTGAATCACGCGGACGCTCGAGAGATGCGCGAGGAGGGCATCGTCCAGGTATTTGTCGAGCTCTGAGACTGCTTCGTCCACCGTGAGGCCGATGAGGTTGATCTCCGGGGAGATGGTCGAGGCCTTCGCAAAGGACGGCGCAAAGCTTCCGGACGCCTGCCGGCTCTTTGCCGTTCCATCCTGGACGCTCTCCCCGATCGGGACGATGTCGTCGACGCTCACCTGTGTTCTTAAGATTCCCATGCGCACAAAGAGCTTTCCGTTCTTGTCCGGGAGGCTAGAGACAATCGCGCTGTGATTCATGCTGAGGACCTGCACGCTGTCCCCAGGCCTGAGCTTCAAAGGCTTCTCCCTGTGCTGCGGTTTCTTTCCCCTTTCCGCAGGTCCTGTGCCGCGCGGCGTGTCCACCGCCTTGAGGCCCTCCCGCAGTTTCGTGCGCTCCTTCTCGAGCTCACGCGAGAGGCCCGCATCGGCTGTCAGCTTGTTGATGCGGCGAATGGTGGAATCCGCGGTGTCCTTCGCGTCCGAGAGGATCTGCTGCGCCTCCTCCCGCGCCTTCCGGAGAATCTTTTCCCTGCGCTCCTCGAGCTGCTCGTCCTGCCGGACGTAGCGGGATTTCAGGTCCTCGATTTCCTTCCGGTAGGAATCGATCTCCCTTCGCTCCTTCTCCATTTCCACGCGGTCGGTCTCGAGCTTTGCGAGGAGATCCTCGAATGCGGCGTCATTCTTCTCGATATGCGTCTTCGCGTCCTCGATGATGTAATCCGGAAGTCCGAGCTTCCTGGAGATTGCGAACGCGTTGCTCTTTCCGGGGACGCCGATCAGAAGCCGGTAGGTGGGGCGTAGCGTCTCCACGTCGAACTCGCAGCACGCGTTCTCAACGCCCGGCGTCTGAAGCGCGTAGACCTTCAGCTCACTGTAGTGCGTGGTCGCGATCGTGCGTGTCTTCATTCCGTGAAGAAACGAGAGGATGGAGATCGCGAGCGCCGCGCCCTCCGTCGGATCCGTTCCGGCGCCAAGCTCATCAAAGAGGCAGAGCGACCGCGCGTCCGCCCGGCTCAGAATTTCCACCTCGTTCTTCATGTGGCCGGAAAAGGTCGAGAGGGACTGCTCAATGCTCTGCTCATCGCCGATGTCTGCGAACACCTCGTCGAACACCGCGAGGGAGCTCCCCTGAAATGCCGGGATGTGAAGCCCCGCCTGGCCCATCAGCGTGAGGAGACCGGCCGTCTTTAAGGTCACCGTTTTTCCACCGGTGTTCGGTCCCGTGATGACGAGGAGGTCGAAGGCGTCCCCCAGGCGGATCGTGACCGGCACGACCTTGCCGCCCGGGATCAGCGGGTGGCGCGCATCCTTCAGCTCGAGGAAGCCGCGCGTGTTGAAGACAGGCTCGGCCGCGTTCATTTTCCCGGAGAGGCGCGCCTTCGCGAACACGAAGTCAAGATGCGCGAGGAGGCGCTGGTCCTCTCTCAGGGCGCCTGTGCACGGGGAGAGGAGGCGGGAGAGCGCGGCGAGAATCTCGGCGATCTCCCGCTGCTCGGCGATCTCGAGCTCCCGGCGGTCGTTGCGGATGCGGACTGCCGCCATCGGCTCGATAAAGATCGTGGAGCCCGTGGAGCTCTGGTCGTGGACGATTCCCTGCACCTTTGACTTGAATTCGCTCTTCACGGCGAGACAGTAGCTTCCCTCCCGCATGGTGATGACGGCGTCCATCAGGAGGTCGCGGTACTGGTTCAGCGCGCCGCTCAGCGCCGCGTGCATGCGGTCATCGATCGCGCGGAGTTCCTTCCGGATGCGGCTCAGCTCGGGCGATGCGGTGTCCGCGACGAGGTCCTCCCCGAGAATGCAGCGGTTCAGCTCCCGCGCTTCCTGGGCAAGCGGGTCGATGCCGCGGAAGTAGTCCTCGAGGGAGTCAGGCTCCGTTTCCTCCGCATCCTCATGGACGCCCCAGGAGCGGACGCGCGACGCGCCCTTCAGGAGAGAACCGATATGGAGAAGCTCCGGAATGCTGAGGACCGCGCCGATCTCGAGACGCTTCAGGCTTTCCGTCACGTCGGCCATGCCGCCGAAATTCAGCTCGCCGCGCATCCGGATCCGCGCGCAGGCGTCCGTCGTTTCCCGCTGTGCCTTCAGAATCTCCTCTAAGTCCGTGGCCGGCCGGAGGTCCCTGCAGAGGGCGCGGCCGGGCGCACTCGAAGCCTCCGCCTCAAGCATTGCAGTAATCTTGTCATATTCCAGTGTCTTCAATACTTTTTCGTTCATGTCTCAAGTATAGCACAGAAAGCCTTCGCATGCGGGCCGCGATTATGTTATACTACTTGTCGGATGTGTCTCATTCAGAGCCGGCTTTATATCGCGCCGGAGTGTGTTCGGAGGACAGAAAGATGCCGGAAGAACCGGAGGGCGGCAGAAAGGATCCGTCCGGGAAGTTCATCACGGAGCGGATTGTGGGACGCCGCGGAAGAGGAAGGCGGATTCTCATTTTTCTCCTGAAATCGCTGGCTGCGGGAGTGCTGTTTTCCCTAGCTGCGATCGGCACGCTTATTGCAGCGAGACCTCTCTGTGAGAAGTATCTGAAGCCCCCGGAAAAGAGCTCCGAGATCCGGCTCGGCCGTGAGGAGTCCGGTGAGAGCGGGAGCGGCGCGGAGTACTGGGACAGCGCGGAGCCCGGGAGCGGCACGGAGTCCGAAAACGGGCCGGAGGGCGGCAGCGCGGCAGCAGAGCCGGAGAACGGCACGGAGGCCCGGGAATACGGGGAGCAGGCGGAGGAGAGCTCCGTCTCACCGGACGAGCAGGTGCAGGCGGCGATGGAGACCTATCCCTACACCATACGGGATGTCACGCGCCTCTCGGACAGCGTGCGCTCGCTCGCGTCCCAGATCGAGGGGGCTGTCGCCGAGGTGACGCATGTCCGGGACCAGGAGGACTGGTTTGAAAATCCGCTTCAGACCTCCGGTATCTACTCCGGCGTCGCGGTTGCGCGGACAGACTCGGAGCTTCTTGTCCTCACCACAGAGAGTGCAGCGGAGGATGCCGACCGCATCACGGTCTCCTTCGGTTCAGGGCCCTCGTTCGAGGCATCGGTCAAGCGGATAGATTCCCCGAGCGGCCTCGCAGTTCTCACGATTCCCATTACCGATGAAAACCGCCAGGAGGCGGAGAAGACGGATCCTGTTTCGATCGGCAGCTCCTACCGGATCGCAAAGGGAAGCCTGATACTCGCCCTCGGCGCGCCGTGCGGGCGCGTCTATACGGAGGATTACGGCATCGCGGCGGGAAAGAGAGATGTGAGCGTGACCGACGGCGAGGCGGAAGTCCTCACCATCACTTCGCACAGCAGCACAGAGGCGGGGACGTGGTTCTTTGACCTGGGCGGGAACCTGATCGGGTTTGCAGCGGATCTTCCGGACGAGGACAGCGCCGATGACATCGCGCAGGCCATGGGGATCTCCGAGTTCAAGAGCCTCCTCGAGCGGATGATCAACGGCCAGGCCTCCCCGTATCTCGGAATTCACGGAACCGCCGTGGTGCCGGAGGTGCGGGATCAGGGAATCCCGTCCGGAATCTACGTGACCGGCGTTGACCGCGGAAGCCCCGCTTACGAAGCGGGAATACAGCCCGGGGACATCATCTCCCGCGTCGGAAGAAAAACCGTCGGAACCATGAAGGACTACACTGCGGCACTCGGGGAGCTGCACGCGGAGGATGAAGCCGTCGTCACGGCAATGCGGAACGTAAGGGACGAGTACGCGCCGATGGAGTTCACCGTCAGGGTCGGCGCCCGATAAAAGATTGGAGCACACATGAAGTTTATCTCACAGCTGCGGGAGAACAGCCGCGTCTCGGCCGTGTATCTCTGCCGCCAGAAGACAACCTGTCTCACGAAGAACGGCAAGGAGTACGAGAACCTTCTTCTGCAGGACAAGACGGGCAGTGTGGATGGAAAAATCTGGGATCCCGTGAATCCGGGGATCGGCGACTTCGAGGCGCTGGACTACGTCGCGCTGGATGCCGATGTCACGCTGTACAACGGAAATCTTCAGCTGAACATCCGCCGCATCCGGAAAGCGGGAGAGGGCGAGTACGTTCCGCAGGATTACCTTCCGGTTTCCGCGCGGGACCCGGAGGAAATGAACCGGGAGCTCCGGCAGGACATCGACAGCGTGAAGGATCCGAATTACAACCGTCTCCTGCATCTCTTTTTTGATGACCCGGAATTCATGAAGAGATTCCGCTTCAGCAGCGCCGCCAAGAGCGTGCACCACGGCTTTGTCGGCGGCCTCATGGAGCACACGTTAAGCGTCGCGCGGCTCTGCGAATTCTACTGCAGAAACTATCCGGTCCTGAATCACGACCTTCTCATCACCGCGGCGCTCTGTCACGACATCGGAAAGCTTGAGGAACTCTCCCCGTTCCCGGAGAACAGCTATACAGACGAAGGGCAGCTTCTCGGCCACATCGTAATCGGCTGCGAGATGGTCGGGAGAAAGATCGCGGAAATCCCGGCTTTCCCGCAGAAAAAGGCGGCGGAGCTGCGTCACTGCATCCTCGCGCACCACGGAGAGTATGAGTACGGTTCCCCGAAGAAGCCCGCGCTGATTGAGGCCATGGCCCTGAATCTTGCGGACAACACGGATGCGAAGATCGAGACCTTCCGCGAGGTCCTTGCGCAGGCGGGAACGAACAGCGGCTGGCTCGGCTTCAATCGGTTCCTGGACAGCAACGTGCGGAAGACGACGGAGTGACAAGTCTCTGGAAGTGCAGAGGACTGCGGAGTGAGGAGCCTCTGGAAATGCAGAGGACTGCGGAGTGAGGAGCCTCTGGAAGTGCAGAGGACTGCGGAGTGAGGAGCCTCTGGAAATGCAGAGGACTGCGGAGTGAGAAGTCTCTGGAAATAGAGACGATGAAACAGAAGAGCCTGGGGAAAAGGGCAGCAGATGGCATATCAGAAGAACGAAACGATAGAACTTGAAATCACCGGCCTCGGGTCGGAGGGGGAGGGCATCGGCAGGACCGATGCCTTCCTTTGGTTTGTGAAGGATGCGGTTCCCGGCGACGTGGTCCGCGCCTCGGTCATGAAGACGAAAAAAAACTACGGGTATGCGCGGCTTCAGGAGGTGCTGATTCCCTCCCCGGACAGGCAGGAGACAGAGTGCCCGGCCGCGAAAAGCTGCGGCGGCTGCACCCTGCAGGCGCTCCGCTACCCGGCGCAGCTCCGATACAAGGAGCAGCGCGTGCGGGACAGCCTGACACGGATCGGCGGCATCGACCTCGCCCCCGTGAATTTTCACAAAATCCTCGGGATGGACTATCCGTTCCGCTACCGGAACAAGACGCAGTACCCCGTGGGACCGGGAAAGTTCGGGGAGCCGGTCGCCGGATTCTACGCGGGGAGGACGCACAGCATCGTTCCGTGCGGGGACTGCCTGCTGGGGCCGGAGGAAAACGGCGCGATCCTCGAGACGGTCCTTCAGTGGATGAGGGATTTCGGCATCCCGGCATACGACGAGCGGGAGAAGAGCGGTCTCGTGCGCCACGTCATGATCCGGAAGGGCTTTGCGACCGGGGAAATCATGACCTGTGTCGTGACGAACGGAGAGAGCGCCGGCGGAACGCTTGAGGACCTCTCCGAGCGGCTGATGAAGGTGCCGGGCATAGCAACCGTCGTCCAGAACGTGAACGAGGCGGACACAAACGTGATCCTCGGCAGTGAGACGCGCGTTCTCGCCGGGTCGGGATACATCACGGACTACATCGGCAGCATCGTGTACAAGATTTCCGCGGAGTCCTTCTATCAGGTGAACCCTGTTCAGACGCTGAAGCTCTACGAGACGGTGCGAAATTGCGCGGCCCTCACCGGAAAGGAAACGGTCTGGGATCTCTACTGCGGGATCGGGACGATCTCCCTTTTTCTCGCAAAGGACGCGGGAAAAATCTACGGCGCCGAGATTGAGCCGCGCGCTGTCGAGGACGCGCGCTGGAACGCGGAGAAAAATGATATCCGGAACGCGCAGTACTTCGCCGGGAAGGCGGAGGAGATTCTCCCGGCGTTCTACGAAAAGAGCGGAGAGAAGGCGGATGTCATCATCGTGGACCCGCCGCGGAAGGGCTGCGACCAGAAGTGCCTCTCCACGATCTTAAAGATGGCCCCCTCCCGCGTGATCTACGTGAGCTGCGATCCGTCGACTCTCGCGCGTGACCTGAAATTTCTGCTGAGTGACGGCGCGTACCGCCTGACGGAGGTGCAGCCGGTCGACATGTTTCCACAGACCGCGCATGTTGAGACGGTAGTATTGATGTCAAGGAAAGACACATAAGGCTGTCAAAAGTGCCGTATTTACGGGCTTTCCGGGCATTTGACCCTCAGCGGAAAGGGCCATAATTGACCGCAAAAAAACGCTCTGACAGAACATATCAACTGCTTCTGTCGGAGGGTTGAGTAGGCCATTTAGATGTCAGAGGGTTGAGTGGCCGGTTTAGATGTTTTTGCCGTAGGGTTGAGTTAGTGATTTGAATAACAGCGGGTTGTGGCT
>CACXCJ010000057.1 GCA_902766175.1 uncultured Lachnospiraceae bacterium | reverse complement strand
CGTGGCTGATTCCCTCGTAGAAAGACTCCCGCGTCACGTCGATCAGGCGCTGCGCCTCCGGGCTGATCTTTCCGACGCCCCAGGTCCTGGCCGCATCGCTCTGCCAGCCCTTCCAGATCACGCCGGCATCGAGGCTCACGATATCGCCCTCCTTCAGGTAATGCTTCTTCGAGGGAATTCCGTGTACCACCTCGTCGTTTACCGAGACGCAGATGCTCGCCGGATACCCCTCATATCCCTTGAAAGAGGGGATGCATCCGTATCCGCGGATCAGCTTCTCGCCGAGCCGGTCGATCTCGTACGTCGTGATTCCGGGCTCTATCGCCTTGTGAAGCTCCTCATGCACTCTGGCGAGAATCTCTCCCGCTTCGCGCATCAGCTGAATCTCATGCTCTGATTTTACCGTAACTGCCATATTGCTCCCCGTCCGTCAGAGAAGTGCCTGAATGTCTTCAAAGACCTGATCCATGTCTTTCGTTCCGTCAACGGTTTTAAGGACTCCCGCCTTCCGATAATAGGCGATCAGCGGCTCCGTCTGCTCGTGATACACGGAGAGGCGCTTCTTCACCGTCTCCGGCCTGTCGTCCTCGCGGACCACGAGGCTGCTTCCGCAGACGTCGCAGATCCCCTCCTTCTTCGGCGGATTGAACTGCACGTGATAGGTCGCGCCGCATTTCGGGCACGCGCGGCGGCCGCCCATCCGCTTCACGATGTTTTCATCCGGCACTTCGATGTCAATGGCTGCGTCAACCCTGGTCCCTTCCTCTGCGAGGGCCTTCGTGAGGTTCTCCGCCTGCGGAATGGTTCTCGGAAAGCCGTCGAGGATGTATCCCTTTTCGCAGTCCTTCTCGTGGATGCGGTCAAGCAGCATCCCGATCGTCACCTCGTCCGGCACCAGCGCGCCGCGGTCCATGTATTCCTTTGCCTTTTTCCCCAGTTCCGTTCCCGCCTTGATGTTTGCGCGGAAGATATCCCCGGTGGAGATATGCGGAATACCGCAGGCCTCCGCGATCCGCTGGGCCTGTGTTCCCTTTCCGGCGCCGGGCGCGCCGAGCATCACTACCCTCATCGTCCTGGTATGCCTCCGTTAAGGTCCAAAAGTCCGAACCCGGAAACCGGGCCGGACGTCTGGACGGCTTGCCAGATGCTTCAGCGTCAGTCCGCAAGGAAACCCTTGTAGTTCCGCACCAGCATTCTGGACTCAATGTTCTTCAGTGTTTCCAGAATCACGCCGACAATGATGATCAGCGAGTTTCCGGTGAAGGAGAGGCTGCTCACGTTGAAGATTCCGGAGATGATGACCGGAACCACTGCGACAATCGTAAGACCCGCCGCTCCGATAAAGATGATGTAATTCAGGATCCTGGTCAGGTAATCGCTGGTCGGCTTGCCGGGACGGATGCCCGGAATAAAGCCGCCCGCCTTCTTCATGTTGTTCGCAACCTCAAGCGGATTAAAGATGATCGAGGTATAGAAGTAAGCGAACAGCACGATCAGGACGATGTAAATCACGAGACCAATCGAGTACACAGGCCGGTCAGGCTTGAGCCAGTTCGACGAGTTCAGCATCATGAGAAGCTTTCCGCCGATCGTATTGTAATCCACCTTGAAGAACTGCGCGATCACGACGGGGAAGGACATGATGGAGCTTGCGAAAATGACCGGAATGACATTCGCCGTGTTGACCTTCAGCGGGATTTCCGAGGACTGAGCTCTTCCCGTCATCCGGTGTCCCTGCACCTTTGCGGTGTACTGCACCGGAATGCGGCGCTCCGCGTCGTTTAAGAGAACGACGAAGACCACCATGAGAAGGACCAGAACCACGATCACGAACGCCGCTACGACGCCGGTCGCAATGGATTTGCTGCTGAATACGAAGCGCTCGAACAAAGTGCGGAAATCGTTCGGTAAGGACGAGATAATGTTGATCAGGAGGACGATGGAGATTCCGTTTCCTACTCCCTTCTCCGTGATCTGCTCGCCGATCCACATCAGGAACGCGCTGCCTGCCGTCATCGCCGCGATTGCGACGAGAACACTCTTCGGGCCGAAGCTGTAGAGCAGCCCCTGACTTCCGAATCCGACTGCCATGGCAATGGACTCGATCAGGGAGAGCACCACTGTGAGATACCTCGTGTAGCTCAGCATCTTCTTTCTGCCGTCCTCGCCCTCCCGCTGGAGCTCCTCCAGCTTCGGGATGGCGATCGTCATGAGCTCCATAATGATGGACGCTGTGATGTACGGTGTGATGCTCAGGGCCAGAACGCTCATCTGCTCAAATGAGCCGCCGGTAATCGCGCTGAAAAAGCCGAACGCGTTGCCGGCCTGGCGCTGCTGCTCGAAGAAATTCTTCAGATAGTTCGTGTCGACACCGGGAATCGGCAGACAGCTACCGAAGCGGATCACCACCAGCATGAAAAAGGTGTAGATGAGCCGCTTCCGGATGTCCTCAGCCTTCCACGCGTTCACGAGACTCTTCAGCATCAGATCACCTCACAAGAACCGCCTGCAGCCTCAATCTTTGACTTCGCGCTCTCGCTGAAAGCGCTGACCTTGACGTTTAATTTCTTTGTGATCTCACCGTTTCCGAGGATCTTGATGCCGTCACACGCGGACGCCGCGAGGCCCATCTTCTTCAGGAGCTCCTCGGTGATCTCGGTGCCGTCCTCGAAGCGCTCCAGAGCCTTCACGTTGATCGCAACGATATCCTTCGTGTTGCGATTCTTGAAGCCTCTCTTCGGCAGACGTCTGTACAGCGGCATCTGGCCGCCCTCAAAGCCGGGTCTCGGTGCGCCGGAGCGTGCCTTCTGTCCCTTGTGGCCCTTGCCTGCTGTCTTTCCGTTGCCGGAACCGTGTCCGCGGCCGCGGCGGAAATTATCGGAATGGACGGAACCCGCGGCGGGTTTTAAATTAGATAAATCCATCACTGCACCTCCAATGACTAACTTACTCTTCGACTTCCTCAACGGATACGAGATGTCTCACATGCCAGATCATGCCTCTGACGGCGTTATTGTCCGGCAGGCAGACGGTCTTGTGCATCTTGGTCAGTCCCAGGGCCACTACCGTGGCACGCTGCTTCGGGATAGCGCCGATCGGGGACTTCACCAGCGTAATGTTCAGTTTCTTCGCCATTTCTCTGCTCTCCTTTTCAGCCCAGGATCTCTTCCACGCTCTTGCCGCGTCTCTTGGCGATCTCCTCCGGGGTATGGATCGAGGTCAGGCCCTCGAGCGTCGCAAGGACGACGTTCGTCTTGTTGTTCGAGCCGAGAGACTTGGTACGGATGTTCTGGATTCCAGCGAGCTCCACAACCGCACGCGCGGGACCGCCTGCGATGATACCGGTTCCTTCGGGAGCCTGCTTCAGAAGAACCACTGCGCTGCCGAATCTTCCGATGTAGTCGTGCGGGATGCTCTTGTTCTCATCAATCGCCACGGTGACGATGTTCTTGACAGCAGCCTCCTTGCCCTTCCGGATCGCCTCCGGAACTTCGCCGGCCTTGCCGAGGCCGACACCGACCCTGCCCTTCCCGTCGCCGACAACAACGAGAGCGGAGAAACGCATCGTGCGGCCGCCCTTGACGGTCTTGCTGACGCGCTTGATGGCCACAACTCTGTCGTTGAGTTCGGAATTCTTATCGTTTCTATCGCGATTCATAGCCATTTTTGATCTTCCCCCTCTTAGAACTGTAAGCCGGCTTCGCGCGCAGCGTCAGCGAGCGCCTGGATCTTACCTGTATAGAGGAAGCCGCCTCTGTCGAACACGACCTCCTTGATTCCCTTCTCCTGCGCCCTCTCAGCGATCAGCTTGCCGACATAAGCTGCAGCCTCGACCGTATCCGTATTCTCCAGTGCGCTCTTTGCTTCCTTCTCGAGCGTGGAAGCTGCCGCAAGGGTCTTTCCCTGGGAGTCATCAATGATCTGCGCATACATATGGCTGTTGCTCCGGAACACTGACAGACGCGGTCTCTCAGCGGTGCCAGTGATGCGGTTGCGCATTCTCCAGTGCTTCTTCAGGCGGGCCGCCTTTCTGGATTCCTTGCTTACCATGATTTACACCTCCTGATTACTTCTTACCGGTCTTGCCGACCTTGCGTCTGATCGTCTCAGTCTGATACTTGATTCCCTTGCCCTTGTAAGGCTCCGGGCTTCTCTTGCTGCGGATCACAGCCGCGTACTGACCAACCTTCTCTTTATCGATTCCCTGGACCTTGATGATGTTCTGGCCATCCAGAACCGTGGTAACTCCCTCCGGATCTTCCATTTCCACCGGGTGAGAGTAGCCGAGTGAAAGGACCAGCTTATTTCCCTGCTTTGCAGCCCTGTAGCCGACACCGTTGATCTCCAGGACCTTCTCATATCCCTCAGTAACGCCGACGACCATGTTCTTTAAAAGGCTTCTGGTAAGTCCGTGCAGAGCTTTCGTCTTCTTGAGATCGTTCGGTCTGGTGATAACAATATGCTCTGCCTTCTGTTCATCGGTCTCCTGCTTGATGGTCATCTCTGCCGGAAAAACTCTCTCGAGCGTTCCCTTCGGACCCTTGACAGTCACACGATTATTTTCTGCGATCGTAACAGTAACTCCTGCCGGAATCGCGATAGGCATTCTTCCAATTCGTGACATGCCGCTTATTCCTCCTGATTTATAATGGGGATTCCTTGCACTTCATGCGGTAATCAGAGATTACCAGATAAATGCGAGCACTTCGCCGCCAACTCCGAGGCGGCGCGCCTCTTTGTCGGTGATCACACCCTGGTTTGTGGAAATGATCGCCGTGCCAAGGCCTCCGAGGACCTTCGGCAGATCCTCATTGCCGGCATAGATTCTGAGGCCGGGCTTGGAGATTCTCTTCAGTCCGGTGAGAATGCGGTCATTCTTCGTTGCGCCGTATTTCAGCTTGATGCGGATGTCCTTGAAAGAACCCTCATCGATCAGCTCATACTTCTCGATGTATCCTTCGTTCACGAGAATGTCCGCGATCGCGATCTTCATCTTGGAAGCGGGGACATCGACCACATCATGCTTAGCAGTATTTGCGTTGCGGATCCTGGTGAGCATATCTGCAATCGGATCGTTCGTAGTCATGGAATGTTTCCTCCTGTTGAATTCTTCCTGCCGGATTTTGTTCCGGCCATCCCTCAGGCGTCACGCGTCCCGGGGAGCCATAGGATTACCAGCTTGCCTTCGTCACACCCGGAATCTGGCCCTTGTAAGCCAGCTCACGGAAGCAGATACGGCAGATCCCATACTTCCTGAGATAAGCGTGCGGGCGGCCGCAGATCCTGCAGCGGTTGTACTCTCTGACTGCATATTTCTGCGGGCGAGACTGCCTGATCTTCAAAGACTTTTTAGCCATGAAAATGTTCCCTCCTGATTATTTGGAAAACGGCATGTTGAACAGCGTCAAGAGATATCTCGCTTCCTCATCGGTCTTTGCGGTCGTCACGATGATGATGTCCATGCCGCGGACCTTGTCGATCTTGTCATACTCAATCTCAGGGAAGATCAGCTGCTCCTTGATGCCGAGCGCGTAGTTTCCTCTGCCGTCAAACGAATTCGGGTTGACGCCGCGGAAGTCACGCACGCGCGGAAGTGCCAGGTTAATCAGGCGGTCCGCGAACTCATACATTCTGTCGCCGCGGAGCGTCACCTTGCATCCGATCGGCATTCCCTCACGGATCTTGAAGTTTGCAATGGACTTCTTGGACTTCGTGATGACTGCCTTCTGACCGGAAATGGTCTCAAGGTCATGGACAGCGGCCTCGAGGACCTTTGCGTTCTCCTTTGCCTCGCCGACCGCCATGTTGATGACGATTTTCTCGAGCTTCGGGATCTGCATCGGATTCTTGTATCCGAACTTTTCCTGCATCTTTGCGGCATATTCGTTGTTATATGCCTCTCTTAATCTTGCCACCTTGAATGATCCTCCTCTCCGTCTCAGTCGATCGCCTTGCCGGTCTTCTTTGCGATGCGGACTTTCTTGCCGTCCTTCATCCCGAATCCGACTCTGGTGGGCTTTCCGTCCACAACAAGCATCACATTGGAGATGTGGATGGAACCCTCTTTGGTGACAATTCCGCCGTTCTGATTCTGCGCGCTCGGCTTCGTGTGCTTCTGAACCATGTTGCAGCCCTCGACGGTGACTCTCTCCTTCGCGGTGTCAACATGTAAAACCTTTCCGGTCTTTCCCTTGTCTTTTCCGGAAATAATCTGAACGGTATCGTCCTTCTTAATCTTGCGCATTTCGAACCTCCTTACAGAACTTCCGGAGCGAGGGAGACAATCTTCATGAACTGCTTGTCACGAATCTCTCTTGCGACCTGCCCGAAGATTCGGGTTCCTGTCGGGGTCTTGTCTTCCTTGATAATAACTGCTGCGTTCTCATCAAACGTGATATAGGAACCGTCCTTGCGGCGGGTCTTCTGAACGGTGCGGACCACAACTGCCTTGACGACATCGCCCTTCTTAACAACGCCGCCCGGCGTTGCATCTTTAACAGATGCCACGATCACGTCGCCGATATGTGCATATCTTCTGGTAGAGCCGCCCATAACGCGGATGCAGAGGAGTTCCTTCGCACCGGTGTTGTCGGCAACCTTCAAGCGTGTTTCCTGCTGTATCATGCCGGATACTCCTTCCTCTTAAATTATTTCGCCTTCTCGACGATCTCGACCAGTCTCCATCTCTTGTCCTTGGAAAGCGGTCTGGTCTCCATAACCTTTACGCGGTCGCCAATCCTGCACTCATTGTTCTCATCGTGAGCCTTGATCTTCTTCGTGACCTTGACGATCTTCCCGTACAGCGGGTGCTTCACGTGGTCCTCAATCGCAACCGTGATGGTTTTGTCCATCTTATCGCTGACGACTCTGCCAACACGTGTTTTTCTCAGATTTCTCTCTTCCACGGTCTTCTCCTTTCGGCTCACGCTTCAGCCTTCTGGGTCATAACGGTCTGGATGCGGGCAATGTTCTTTCTGACCTCGTTGATCCGGGCGGTATTGTCCAGCTGGCTGGCTGCGTTCTGGAACCTTAAGTTGAACAGTTCCTTCTTTGCGGAAACAAGCTCATCCTTCAGCTCCGCCGCACTCTTGGTTCTCAACTCCTCGACATACTTATTCGTTTTCACTCTGTTCACCGCCTTCTGCAGCCGCCGCGGAAACTGCGTTCACGCTTGCATTGAGTTCTTCTCTGGATGCGATCTTGCACTTGCAGGGAAGCTTGTACATTGCGAGGCGAAGAGCCTCTTTCGCGTCCGCTTCCGGAATCTCGCCGATCTCAAAGAGAACGCGTCCCGGCTTGACAACAGCAACCCAGTACTCCGTCGTGCCCTTTCCGGACCCCATTCGGGTCTCAGCCGGCTTTGCGGTAACGGGCTTGTCCGGGAAAATCTTGATCCAGACCTTGCCGCCGCGCTTCGTGTAACGGGTCAGGGCGACACGGGCCGCCTCAATCTGATTGGACTTGATCCAGCACGGCTCCATAGCGACCAGGCCGTAGCTGCCGTTCGTAATGGTGTTTCCGCGCAGTGCCTTTCCAGCCATCGTGCCGCGGAACTGCTTTCTGTGTTTGACTCTCTTAGGCATCAACATAATTACTTCGCGCTCCCTTCTCTGGTCTCGGTCTTAGCCGGAAGAACCTCGCCCTTATAGATCCAGACCTTGACGCCGACTCTGCCATAGGTGGTGTTCGCCTCGGCGAAACCGTAATCGATGTCAGCGCGCAGAGTCTGCAGCGGGATAGTCCCCTCAGAGTAGAATTCCGTGCGGGCAATATCTGCGCCGCCGAGACGGCCTCCGCAGCTCGCCTTGATTCCGAGCACTCCCGCCTTCATGCTTCTCTGCATGGCGGACTTCATAGCGCGGCGGAAAGCGGTTCTGTTCTCAAGCTGCTGAGCGATGTTCTCTGCCACGAGCTGTGCATCTCTGTCCGGACGCTTGATCTCTTT
>CACXCJ010000056.1 GCA_902766175.1 uncultured Lachnospiraceae bacterium | reverse complement strand
TTTCAGGAACCAGTTTAGGAACCATTTCAGGAACCATGAGGGGGAGTGCAGATGTCTGAGAACGAAAAGAATCAAAATTTAGAAACGCCTGAGGAGAAAAAGGAAGAGCTCGTGGAAGAGATCGCCGATTTCGCGGAGAGCGAAGGCGAGAGCGATGCCAATGCGGTGATGACGCCGCCGGATCCCAAGACGGTCACGGCGCCGAACCTGCTGAAATTCCTGATCCTCTCGGGAATCGGCGTGTTCTGCTTCTTTATTCCGGTCGGATCGAGCGGCTCGGTCCCGATGGTGCTGATCATCAATGCGATCAAGGCCTGGCTCGATTCCGTCGTGGTCAGCGGCACCTCGATGAGAAGATGGCTGGTCTTCATTGTCTGCCTTGCGCTGAGCATCACGTATGCGGTCTCCAGGTTCAACAAGAAGGGAGTTCTCGCAGAATTCCACAAGAAGGACGGATGGGGCACCGCGATTCTCTATTACCTGTCCCTGGTTTTCTCCATCATGATGGTCTTTCATGTGGGACCGGACTGGCTGCTGAACGACAACACAGGATATGAGGCGATTGACCTCGCCGGCTCGTGCCTCCTGACGGTCACGATCGCAGGATGGCTGGTGACCTTCCTCATTGAATTCGGAATTCTCGAGTTCATCGGGACGCTGATGATGCCGATCATGCGGCGCTGCTTCAAGCTCCCGGGCTACGCAGCGGTCGATGCAGTTTCCTCGTTCGTCGCGGCACCGGCGGTCGGCGTGTTCATGACGAACCGCCTCTATAACGAGAACGTGTACACCTTGAAGGAAGCGAGCTGCGTGGCGACGAACTTCAGTGTCTGCTCGCTGGGATTCTTCGCTCTGCTGGTTTCCATCACGGATACGCCCTACATGTACGGCGCAGCGGTGGTGACTTCCCTCGTGATTTCCTTTATCCTCGCGGCGATCGTGATCCGCATCCCGCCGCTGGCCAGGAAACCGGACACGTACGCAAACGGCAAGACGCAGCCGCCGGAGGCAAGAAAGCCCGCGCACTACAATGCAAAGACCTTCCCGACCGCCATCGCAGCGGCTACGACGAAGGTTCAGGATAAGAACCTGAGCGTTCTGATCACAGCGATTCCCGGCGTGCTCTCCTTTGCACTGAAGATCGTCACCTTTGTGGAAGGCCTCGCGACCCTGTCCCTTGCCATCAGCGAGTACACGCCCTTCTTCCAGTGGATTGGGAAGCCGGTCATTCCGTACCTGCAGCTCGTGCAGATTCCGGATGCGGCGGCGGTTGCACCGTCCTGCCTGGTCGGTATCGCCGAGATCGCCCTTCCCTGCATGCTGATTGCAGGCCAGACGCTTCAGCCGGTCAGCATCTTCTTCGTCATCGTCCTCTCGACGGTTCAGATCATTTTCTTCACCGAGAGTGCGAACGCGATGATGCAGTCCGACATGAACTTAAAGCTCCCGGAGCTCGTGCTGATCTTCATCATCCGGACGGTGATCGCGATCCCCATTGTGGCGCTGTTTGCAAATCTATTGTATTGACGGCCTGACATTACGGCTTGAAAGGCGGCCCGCCTTGTGCGGGCCGCACAGATAGAGATTTTCAGGAGGTGACTGCAGGTGAACAAGGTATTGGATGGAATTCGGGTGCTTGACTTCACGCAGGTTCTTGCGGGACCGTTCTGCACGATGAATCTCGCGGATTTCGGCGCGGAGGTCATCAAGGTCGAGCGGCCCGGAACCGGCGACGGAAGCCGCATCTTCGGCCCGTTTGTGAACGGCTACAGCGGCTACTACACGCCGGTGAACCGCGGCAAGAAGGGCATCACCCTCGATTTAAAGAAGGGGAAGGACATCATCTACGAGATGGTGAAGAGCTGCGACATTGTCGTGGAGAACTTCAAGCCGGGTGTCATGGAGAAGCTTGGATACTCCTACGAGACGCTGAAAAAGATCAACCCCGGACTGATCTACTGCTCCATTTCCGGCTTCGGACAGGACAGCCCGATGCGGGATCTCCCGGCGTACGACATCGTGGCGCAGGGCATGTCCGGCATGATGAGCATCACCGGCTATCCGGATGAGCCGCCGGCACGAGTGGGCAGCTCCCTGGGCGATGTCAGCGCGGGACTGTACGCGTACGCGGGCATCATGACGGCGCTCTACAACCGCCAGCGCACCGGGGTCGGCCAGTACGTGGACATCGCGATGCTGGATACGGTGTTCGCATTTGAGGAGACAAACATCGTCCGCCACACGATCGGCGGCGTCCATCCGACGAGAGTCGGCGCAAGGCATCCGCTGAGCGCGCCGTTCGACATCTACCAATGCAAGGACACCTACGTGATCATCGCGGTCGCGAGCGACTCGCACTTCGCAAGACTCTGCGACATGATCGGGAAGCCCGACCTCATCAAGGATCCGAAGTTTGATCACGACCCGCACCGCTCCGTGAACGACGTGGAGCTGAAGCACATCCTGGAGGATTTCCTGAAGGACTACACGGCGGATGAGGCGATCAAGATGATGGAGGAGCGCGGCATCCCGTGCGGACCGCTCTGCACCATTGATCAGGCCTGCAAGAACCCGAGCATTCTGAAGCGGAAGATGCTGGTGGAGATCGACCAGCCCGGCATGGGGAAGGAACAGATCACCGGCAACCCGATGAAGCTCTCGGAGACACCGCCTGACCCGGTACATCCGGCGCCGCTGCTCGGACAGGATACGGAGAGCGTCCTGGAGGACATCTTCGGATTCTCGAAGGAAAAGGTCGCGGAGCTGAAGGAAAACAAGGTGATCTGAGCGCGCCGGTTGATGCAGCACCAGATATCCGGATCTCCGGAGAGCTGCGGAAAGCGCGCCGCGGGCGGAACAGGAAGCCCGCACAGGGAATAAGGAAAAGAAATGCAGCACATCATAAGATAAAAATATAATAAGAAATCATCTTAAATAACAGGAGGTAAACCATGGAATTTCAGTACACAGATGACCAGATCGCACTGCGCCGCACCGTCCGTGAATGGGCCCAGAGCTACCTCGCACCGAAGGCAGCTGAGATTGATGAGAACAACCGTTTCCCGGAGGAGACCATCAAGGCACTCGGTGAGCAGGACCTGATGGGCCTCGCATATCCGGAGGAGCTCGGCGGCGCCGGATACGACGCAATCTCCGAGGCAATTGCAATGGAGGAGATCTCCGCGGCGTGCGCGGCGACCGGCTCCATCATCACCGGCCACTATCTCGGCTTTGATGCCCTTTATCTCGAGGGATCTCCGGAGCAGAAGGAAAAGTGGCTCCGTCCGGCACTCGAGGGCGAGAAGTACGCGGCGTTCTGCCTGACCGAGCCGGCAGGCGGCACGGATATGACATCCAACAAGACCGTTGCGGTCGCTGACGGAGACGACTACGTGATCAACGGTGTGAAGCACTTCATCACCGGCGGCGCGCACTGCGATTTCCTGTGCTGCTTCGCAATCACGAACAAGGAAGACCCGAAGCACGGCATGAGCTGCTTTGTCGTCGAGAAGGGAACCCCCGGCATGGAGATCGCTTCCGAGGACAACAAGATGGGTATCCGCGGCGCGCGCACTGCTGAGATCGTCTTCAAGGACTGCCGCGTCCCGAAGGAGAACCTGGTCGGCGAGCTGAATCACGGCTATCGCCTCGCGCTGAGAGTCATTGACCGCGGACGTATCGGAATCGCAGCCATGGCAGTCGGCATCGCGCAGGCAGCTCTCGACATGGCTATCTCCTACTCGAAGGAGCGCGTCGTCTTCAAGCAGCCGATCTGCAAGTTCCAGGGACTTCAGTGGATGCTCGCGGATGCTGCGACCCAGGTCGAGGCAGCGAGACTCATGACCTACTACGCGGCGGACCTCAAGGATCACGGAAAGCCCTTCACGAAGGAAGCTTCCATGGCGAAGCTCTTCGCAGCAGAGGCTTCTCACAAGGTGGTCGATACCGCACTTCAGATTCACGGCGGCTATGGTTACATGAAGGAGTACCCGATCGAGCGCCTGTACCGCGACCAGCGTATCACCGAGCTCTTCGAGGGAACCTCTCAGGTTCAGCGCATGGTCATCGCAGGACAGATTCTGCACTGAGCAGAAGCTGCTGAAGCATCGGACTGACATAGACGGAGATGAGCGCGGCTCCCCGGACCGCCTCAGGGCGTGGGGAGCGGCACTCATCTTATGCGTGATAAAAGCAAAAAGAGGAGAAGAAAGAATGAATATCCTGGTTTGTTTAAAGCAGGTTCCGGATAATGGCGTCGCGCCGAAGCTGGACCCGAAGACCGACCGCGTCATCACCGAGGGAGTGGAGACCATGGTCAGCCCCTTTGACCTGAACGCCGTGGAAGCAGCCCTGAAGCTTGTCGAGGAGAAGGGCGGCGAGGTCAGCGTCATCACGGTCGGAGACGATTCGACGAAGATCTCCCTGAGAATCGGCCTCGCGATGGGTGCTGAGAAGGCCTATCTCGTGAACGATCCCGCGCTCGTGGAGTCGGACGGATGGGCGACTGCGTATGCGCTCTCCAAGGCGATCCAGTCGATCGGAAAGTTCGACGTCATCCTCTGCGGCAAGCAGGCGATTGATGACGATGCGGGCATGGTCGGCCCCTGCCTCGCTGAGATGCTCGGAATTTCCCAGATCACGAACATCAACGAGATCAAGGAAGTCACGGACACCACGCTCTCCGCGAAGCGCGTCACGCCCGCCGGCGAGGAAGTGGTCGAGGCTTCGCTTCCGGTCCTTCTCACCTGCGAGAAATCCCTGAATGAGCCGAGATACGCGACCCTGAAGCGCACCAGAAAGGCTAACCGCATGGAGATTCCGGTTCTGGACTGCGCATCGCTCGGCATCGAGCCCGAGAAGGTCGGCAAGAATTCTCCGACTCAGATCCAGAAGCTCTACACACCGGCTCCGCGCCAGAGCGGCGAGCTGTTGAAGGGCGAGGCAGCGGAGATCGGAAAGACTGCCGTAACAAAACTAGTCGAGCAGAAGGTCGTCTGAGAAAGGGGAATTTGAAATGGCTAAGAAAAATGTTTGGGTCTGCATGGAACAGACCGATGGCAAAATCGCCGGCGTCTCCTTCGAAATGCTCAGCGAGGCCAGAAAGCTCGCGGATGCACTCTCCGGCGATGTCTGCGCTGTCCTGTTTGGCAGCGGCGTGAAGGATCTCGCGAAGGAAGCGTTTCCGTACGGCGCGGATCAGGTTTATGTCTGTGACAATGAGGCGCTGAAGAATTACAGCACGGCGGAGTACACAAGAATGCTCGCGAAGCTCGTGGAGGACAACAAGCCGGAGATCCTGTTTGTCTCTTCCAGCACGAACGGCCGCGATCTTGCGGGCCGTCTCGCGGGACGCCTCTCGCTGGGCCTCGCGTCGGATATCACCGCGATCCGGCTTGAGGATGGAAAGCCGGTCGCAACCCGTCCGGTCTATGGCGGCAACCTGATCGCTGATGTCACCTTCGGCGAGCAGAGACCGGTTCTCTGCTCCGTCCGCGCGAATGCCTTCGGCAAGGCGGATCCGGACGCGGCAAGGACGGGCGAGGTTGTCGATGTCCCGTACGAGAGTGCGGAGGATGCGGCAATCCGGATGCAGGTGAAGGAAATCCTCGCGAAGGCGGGCGGAGAGATCAGCCTGACCGATGCGCAGATCATCGTCTCCGGCGGCAGAGGCCTCGGCGATGCGAGCGGCTTCGATCTGATTCGTCAGTTCGCGGACACGCTTCATGCGGCGGTCGGCGCTTCCAGAGCTGCAGTCGATGCGGGTTGGATTCCGTACGAGCACCAGGTTGGCCAGACCGGCAAGACGGTCGGCCCGAAGCTCTACATCGCCTGCGGTATCTCCGGCGCCCTGCAGCACCTCGCAGGAATGCGGACCTCCGATGTGATCGTCGCGATCAACAAGGATGAGGATGCCCCGATCTTCAGCGTCGCAAATTACGGAATCGTGGGAGACCTCTACAAGGTGATCCCGATCATGATCGAGGAGTTCAACAAGGTCTTCGCGCAGCGCTGATCCCGCGGAATCCCGCAGGCAGAAGCGGCTGCAGAGCCGTGAGAACAGGAGAACATAAAAAGGCAGGACACGCACGAGAGGTGCGCTGTCCTGCCTTTTCAGATGGGGCGTCCCGCCGCCGGATGGGATGGAATCTGCCGCTGGATGGAGTGGAACCTGTCGACTCTCAGTCCGCATAGATCAGCTCCCGCAGCTGGCCAATCTCGCACCGGTCCATGTTGGAATCCAGATGGTTCAGGGCGAGCTGGCAGTAATAGCGGTAGGACTCCGGGAGCACCTTCTCGAAGGTTTTTTGAAGCGCCGGAATCCCGCTGACCTGCATGCGGAGGATGGTTTCCGCGAAATGCACGAAGCCGCGGTCCGTCGGATTCTGAAAGCGCTGCATGCAGTCCCGGGCCCTGTTGAGGTGCCGGATGCAGTCCTCGTATTTTCTGTCCGTAAAGCTTAAGAGCGCGGCGCAGGCCTCGAGCGTTGACTGGCGCCAGAAGCTGTCCAGGCTGTGGGAGAGGACAGAGCTGCTCACGATATATTTGCGCGTCCGTTCCTCGTCCTGGAGGAAGTAGCTCACCTTGCCTGCGCCGATGTAGAGAAGCGTGAGACTCAGGATCGCGCTGTTCGGGCAGAGCGAGATCGCCTTCTCATAATACCGGAGGGAGGCGTCCAGGTCGGAGCGGTTCATCTTGATTTCCGCGAGATAGTAGTAGCATCCCGCGATGTTCAGCGCGTAGCGGCCCGCCATCGAGCTGGTGAGAGTCATCATGTCGATGGATTTCTGGAGAAGCGTCTCCGCGGAATCGTAATTTCCCTGCATGAACCGGCACACGCCCTGCAGGCGCAGGAGCACGCAGATCTCGAGGAAGTCGTTCGCCCTGTCCGCGAGGTCAAAGGCGAGGTCCAGGTAGCGCTCCATCCCGGCGGGATCCGCGATCTGGATATAGTAGAAGATCAGCTGCTTGTAGCCCTCGAAGAGGTACTTCTGCGAGTGATTTCTCTTTGCGCGCTCGATCGTGCTGTGGATATCGGAGACGCCGGCCTCGTAGTGTCCGTCAAGGATATAGAAGCGGCCGCGCATGTAAAAGAATTCCAGCTTCAGATTCTCGAGGTCCGCCTCCGCGGTATCCAGGTTTTCCAGCGCCTGCAGCTCGGCCTCCAGCTTGGAGAAGATCATGCTGCTCCTTGCGGAGGTGTAAAAAGGTCCGGGTTCCTCCTGAAGCTCCTCCGTCTCGAGCATCGGGAAGATTTCATGGCTGTAATTCATCAGGCAGTTCAGGCTCGCAATCTTATAGCGGAGAGCCTTCTGGAGGTTTCCCGCCTGGTGAAAGTAGAAGGCGAGCGAGGAGCAGCGCTGACTGTTCAGGTGTGTGTGCAGGTAGTGCTTCTCCATCTCCTCGCTGATTCTCTGGTTCAGGAGGCGCCGGCGGGAGGCGGACATCGCACTGTTCACATGGCTCTTCAGAAAACCGTGGGAAAAAGAGAGGAGAATTTCCTGCTGTCCCTCTTTTTCCTTCAGAACGCCCTGGCGGAGCAGACAGTCCAGCGGATCGAGCAGGCTGCTCTCCGGCTTTTTCAGCACAGCGGCCGCAAATTTCAGCGAGGCCGGGTCCTGCAGGCATGAAAAGACGGCGGCGAGCTCCTCCTGTCCGGGATCCGCGAAGAGATAATTCGCTCGCAGGAAAGTCGTGATGCGCTCGGACTGCAGATTCAGAGGCTCTCCCTGCCGCAGCTGGCTGATGCACTCGTCCAGAAGGAAGGGATTTCCCTCCGTATCGTTGATGATGCGCTCCATGAGGTCGATGTCGGTTTTTCCAGGCGAGAGCTCCTGGGAGATCAGCCGGTGGCACTGCTCGGCGGTGTAGTAGCGGAGCTCCAGCTCGCTCAGGTCATAGCGGGTCTTCAGGATGCTTGTCAGGTGCGCCTCATCCGAAGTCCTGGAGAATGCGGGCAGCTCTGTGACGACCGGGAGGACCCGGAGGCCCGAGATTTCCGCGAGAAAGGCGCAGAGAAGGCGGGTGCTCCCGAGGTCCATCCACTGGACGTTCTGGATCACGAGCAGAATGGGGCGGATGCGGGAAAGTTCCCTGACGGCGGAGGACATCAGATGCAGGAGGCGGCTGCGCGCGGCGGAATCCGCAGCGGCAGGCGGAACCTGAGAGGCGCCCGCCTCCGGAAAGTCCGGAAAAATCTCCGACACCTGGGAATTCCAGCTCTGGAGGGCGCCGCTCCGGAAGTCCTCCAGGATGCCGCGGATGTCCTCCGCAGCCGCTTTCCATGGCCTGAACTGGAACGCCTGTTCCGAGAGAGCGCCGTCCAGATGCAGGGAAAGGAAGTCGGATTTCACACTGAGAAGAAGCCTGTGGAGAATGGCGGATTTTCCCGCCCCGGGTTCTCCGGTGATGCGGATCGCGGCCTGCCCGGCGGAGCCGTCCCGGAACTGGTTCATTCTTTTTTCCAGTGCCGCGATCTGCGAGAGACGCTCGAAGTAGTAGACGGACTCATTGCGCGAGGGCTCTACCGGCTGCTCAACGTGCATCTGCTCGAGTGCTTCCTCGTAGATTGCGCGGGTGTCGGCGTCGGGGGCGATGTTCAGCTCATGGCGGAGGAAGCGCGAGAGGTCATAGTAGGTCTCGATGACCTTTCCGTTTCTTCCGGTCTCGTGGTAGAAACGCATCAGGGCGCGGTAATTCCGCTCATCGTACTCATCCAGCTCGATCAGCTTCCGGATGTAGTTTTCAATCTGGCCGTAGTTCCGGTTCTTCAGGTCCTTCTCGACCTTCTGGTGGCATTCCGTGGAGAAGCGCTCCCTGTAGTAGCTTCTGGTCCGCTCCACCCAGGACTCGTACGGCTCGGAGTCCTTCAGGAAGAAGCCCTTCAGAAAATCTCCCTCGTAGAGGGAAAGGCTCGATGCGGGATCGGCCAGAAAGCGGTCCACGTCCAGGTCGAGGTCCAGCTTCTGATTCAGGCTCAGAAGAGACTTCTGCGGGGAGATGAGGATGTCCTCCCCGATGGATTTTTTCGCCTGGTAGACCGCGTTTCTCAGGTTCCGGCGGGCCGTCTCATCCGTCTCTTCCGGCCAGATAAGGCCGGCGATCTCGTCGCGGCTCCCGACCTTTGTCACGAGCATGTAGTAGAGAAGCGCGTTGATTTTTGAGTATGGGAAAAAAACGGGAGCATCGTCCTTTAAAATCTGCGGAAATCCGAGAAGTTTACATACAATTCTGCTCATAGA
>CACXCJ010000055.1 GCA_902766175.1 uncultured Lachnospiraceae bacterium | reverse complement strand
GATAAGATCCGTGAGATCGCCGAGACCAAGATGCCGGACCTGAACGCAGGTTCCATCGAGGCAGCTATGAGCATGGTAGCCGGAACCGCGCGCTCCATGGGCATCGTTGTCGAGGATTGAGTCGGGAGGAGAAGAGACGATGAAGCACGGAAAGAGATATACCGAGGCTGCAAAGCAGTACGACCGCTCGCAGCTGTATGATGTGGCAGATGCGGTTTCCGTCATCAAGAAGACCGCAACCGCCAAGTTTGATGAGACGATTGAGCTTCACATCCGCACGGGCTGCGACAGCCGCCACGCAGATCAGCAGATCCGCGGCGCTGTTGTCCTTCCAAACGGAACCGGCAAGAAGGTCCGGATCCTCGTATTCGCGAAGGGACCGAAGGAGGATGAGGCAAAGGCGGCAGGAGCCGATTACGTCGGCGGCCAGGAGCTGATTCCGAAGATCCAGAACGAGGGATGGCTCGATTTCGACGTCGTCGTCGCGACTCCGGACATGATGGGCGTTGTCGGACGCCTGGGCCGTGTCCTCGGACCGAAGGGCCTCATGCCGAACCCGAAGGCCGGCACGGTCACCATGGATCTCACCAAGGCAATCGCCGAGATCAAAGCCGGTAAAGTTGAGTACCGCCTGGACAAGACCAACATCGTCCACGTTCCGGTCGGAAAGGCCTCCTTCACGGAGCAGCAGCTGACCGAGAACCTTCAGGCGCTGCTGGACGCCCTGAACAAGGCGCGCCCGTCCACGCTGAAGGGCGCATACATGAGAAGCGCGATCCTGACCAGCACCATGGGCCCGGGCGTGCGTCTGAACACTGCGAAGATCTCCAGCTGATCCGAGCCGGAGCTTGACAGAATCCGCGCAGTGTGTTAGCTTTTATGAGTCAGTATTGTTTTGCCGAAGACAGCAGGTGCCGCGAGGCATAAGGGAAGACCGCCTGCCGAGGGAAACATTCACCGCATGTGAAGTTTGATCCCGTCTGTCCTCTGGCAGGCGGGATTTTTTCTGCAGAACAGTACTCCCTCCTGCCGGAAATCCGGCAGAGCTGTTCAAATATCAGAAGAAGGAGGAATATGGCATGAGAGATTCAAAGATCGCTGAGAAGCAGCCGGTTGTGAAAGAGATTTCCGACCTTCTCGACGGCGCAAAGAGCGCAGTCCTCATCGACTACCGCGGACTTACGGTGGAGCAGGATACGGCGCTCAGAAAGCAGCTGAGAGAGGAAGGCATTTCCTACAAGGTCTACAAGAACACCATGGTCCGCATCGCCGCAAAGGATACGGACTTCGCGCAGTTCGACGAGTTCCTGAACGGACCGACCGCACTCGCAGTCAGCAAGACGGATGCCACCGCACCGGCGCGCGTCATTTCGAAGTTCGCGAAGACCGCACCGGCACTGGAGATCAAGGGCGGCGTCGTCGAGGGAACCCTCTATGATGCGGCGGGTATGGCGCAGGTCGCACAGATCCCGGGCAGAGAGGAGCTTCTCGCAAGACTGTTCGGCAGCATGAAGAGCCCGATCAGCAACCTGGCAAGAGTCCTGAACCAGATCGCGGAGAAGAAGGGCGAGGGCGCGCCGGCAGAGGCAGCGCCAGCAGCGGATGCCGCTGCGGCACCGCAGGCATAATGCTGCAGAGGCAGCTCCGGGGCAGAGATTCCGGGCGCTGCGCAGCTTGAAACAAGTTGAAATATAACCTGACACAGGAGGAGAATAAAATGGCTAAGTTAACCACTCAGGAATTCATCGATGCGATTAAGGAACTCTCCGTGCTCGAGCTCAACGATCTGGTCAAGGCATGCGAGGAGGAGTTCGGCGTTTCCGCAGCAGCAGGCGTTGTCATGGCAGGACCGGCAGCAGCGGCTCCGGCAGAGGAAGAGAAGACCGAGTTTGATGTCGAGCTCACCGAGATCGGCCCGAACAAGGTCAAGGTCATCAAGGTTGTCCGTGAGGCTACTTCCCTCGGCCTGAAGGACGCGAAGGACCTCGTCGATTCCGCACCGAAGATGGTGAAGACCGGCGTCTCCAAGGAGGATGCAGAGGCTCTGAAGAAGTCCCTTGAAGAGGTCGGGGCGAAGGTCACCCTCAAGTAATCAGTGCTCTGAGAAAATGCGGCTTCCGGAATTTCCGGGGGCCGTTTTTTTTACGCCCGGCCTTCTTTCTTGACACGGAAAATTGAGCCGGGTATCATGAATCTGGGGAAGTTTGTTGCTGTCCGGAGCCGGCTCCGGATTATTACGAGCGTTTCATCTTATTATGTGCAGTGTGAGGAGAAAGGCGGGAGAACAGATGGAGTATCAGGAGGAGTATCGGCGCTGGCGCAGCGCGGACCTTTTGGATTTTGACCTCGGAAGAGAGCTTCAGAACATTGAGGGGGACGATGACGCCATCCGGGAGCGCTTCGCAGTAAAGCTTAAATTCGGGACAGCCGGGCTCCGCGGCACACTCGGCGCAGGCACGAACCGCATGAATATCTGGGTGGTGCGGCAGGCGACGCAGGGCGTCGCGGCCTGGGTGAAGACGCAGGGCGGAACGCAGTCCGTCGCGATCAGCTATGACAGCCGCCTGAAGGGCTGGAACTTCGCGCGGGACGCGGCGTCTGTACTCGCGGCAAACGGGATTCACGTCTATCTCTACGACGAGCTGATGCCGGTTCCGGCCCTCTCCTTCGCGACGCGCTACTACCACTGCAACGCGGGCATCATGATCACGGCATCGCACAATCCCGCCCAGTACAACGGCTACAAGGCCTACGGCCCGGACGGCTGCCAGATGACGGACGATGCCGCCGCGGTCGTCTATGACGCGATCCAGAAGACGGATGTCCTCACAGGCGCGTCCTTCATGAGCTTTGCCGAGGCGGTCTCGAAGGGGCTCGTGCAGTTCGTCGGGAACGACTGCAAGGAAGCGCTCTACGCGGCGATCGAGTCCCGGCAGGTGCGCCCGGGTCTCGCGAAGACCGCGGGATTAAAGCTCGTCTACTCGCCGTTAAACGGAACCGGCCTGGTTCCCGTGACGCGCGTCCTGAAGGACATCGGCATCACGGACATCACGATCGTCCCGGAGCAGGAGTATCCGAACGGCTACTTCTCTACCTGCTCCTACCCGAATCCTGAGATCTATGCGGCGCTGGAACGGGGTCTCAGGCTCGCGGAGAAGACCGGCGCGGATCTCATGCTTGCGACGGACCCGGACGCGGACCGCGTCGGCATCGCCATGAAGTGCCCGGGCGGCTCCTACGAGCTCGTGACCGGAAATGAGATGGGCGTGCTGCTTCTCGACTACATCTGCGCCGGCAGAATCGAGAAGGGAACCATGCCGAAGAACCCCGTCGCTGTGAAGTCAATCGTCTCGACCCCGCTCGCAGATGCGGTCGCGAAGCACTACGGCGTGGAGCTCCGCAGCACGCTGACCGGCTTCAAGTGGATCGGCGACCAGATCGCGAAGCTCGAGGAAGCGGGAGAAGTGGACCGCTTTATCTTCGGCTTCGAGGAGAGCTACGGCTATCTTGCGGGACCGTACGTCCGCGACAAGGACGCGGTGGTGAGCTCCATGCTGATCTGCGAGATGGCGGCGTACTACCGGAGCATCGGCTCCTCCATCAAGCAGCGCCTCGAGGAGATCTACGCGGAGTACGGCCGGTACCTGAACAAGGTGGATTCCTACGAGTTCCCGGGACTTACTGGCATGGAGAAGATGAGCGGAATCATGACCTCTCTCCGCGAGAATCCGCCGAAGCAGTTCGGGGACAGGAAGGTCATCGCCGCAGTGGATTACGAGAAGCCGGGGGAAACAGGCCTTCCGAGGGCGAATGTCCTGACCTATCACCTGGACGACGGCGCGACGGTCGTGATTCGTCCGTCCGGCACCGAGCCGAAGATCAAGACCTACTTCACGACGCTCGGGAAGAACCTGGAGGAAGCACAGAGCGAGAAGGATGCGCTTGCGGCCGCGGTGAAGCCGCTGCTCGCATAAGGCACACGCGGAATCCGGATGCTTTAAGCTCCGGCAGGCGTATATGCTGCGCCTGCCGGGGCATTTTTCTGCGGGCGTATTCCCGGGACATGGCGGATCGCGGCGCCTTTGCGCGGGAATTCACATAAAACACACGCTCTCTTCCCTGAATTTCAGGAACCCTTAAGACTGCGCGCCTATCATACAGCCTGAAACCTGAGAGACGGGCGCATGGCTCCGGCCATGGGACTCTGTCGGGCATAGATCAGCAGGAGGTGTTTGTATGAGAAAAAAACGTGTGGCTGCCATGACAGCGGTTCTTCTCGCGGCGGCGGTTATGACTTCGGCGTGCGCCGGGAGCGCGGCGGCAGAGAGTTCGTCCGCTTCTTCGGCGGCGCAGGCGGAGACAGAGGATACGGCATCGGAATCCGGAGGGAATGCTTCCGGCGGCCCTGAAAATGGCGGTCCGGGAGGGGCACCGGATGGAAAAGGCGGTCCGGGCGCTCCGGGAGAGGCGCCGGACGGAAAGGGCGGCCCCGGAGGTGCGCCTGGCGCTTCCTCCAAGCCGGAGAGCTACGACGCGGTGCGGACCATCACGTCCGACACCACCGTCTCAGGGGAGACCATCGCCTCGGACGGGACGGATGAAAATGCGGTTCTCGTCCAGAACGGCGCAAAGGCAGAGCTTGACAACGTCACGGTCACGCGGGATTCCTCGGACTCCTCCGGAGGCGACAGCTCGAGCTTCTACGGGGTCGGCGCGGCAGTTCTCGTGACGGACGGCACGGCGGTCGTGAAGGATTCCACCATTACCTCGGACGCGAAGGGCGGCGCGGGCGTCTTTGCCTACGGGGACGGTACCGCGTACGTGGAGAACACGAAAATTCAGACATCGCAGGATACCTCCGGAGGTCTTCACGCGGCAGGCGGCGGAACGCTCTATGCCTGGGACTGCGATGTGACGACCGCGGGAGAGAGCTCCGCGGCAATCCGCTCTGACCGGGGCGGCGGAAAAATGGTGGTGGACGGCGGCACCTATACGTCGAACGGCTCCGGATCCCCGGCAGTCTACAGCACGGCGGATATCTCTGTGAACGGCGCGACGCTCACAGCGAACGGCTCTGAGGCGGTCTGCATCGAGGGAGACAACCAGGTCCGCCTGTTTGACTGCGCTCTCACCGGCAGCATGGCGGATCTCGAGGGCAACGGCCTCACCTGGAACGTGATCCTCTACCAGTCCATGTCGGGGGATTCCGAGGAGGGCAATTCCACGTTCGAGATGGACGGCGGCAGTCTCACCGCGAAGAACGGCGGCATGTTTTACTCGACCAACACCGAATCCACGTTCACACTCCGGAATGTCGACATCACTTACGCCCCGGAGAATGACTTCTTCCTCCGCGTGACCGGAAACAGCAATGCGCGAGGCTGGGGCGAGAGCGGCGCAAACGGAGCGGACACGACCTTTACCGGCATCTCCCAGAAGATGGAGGGGGATGTGATCTGGGACAGCATTTCGAAGCTTGACTTCTACATGACCAGCGGAAGCTCCCTCACCGGTGCCGTTCTGGATGATGAGTCCGACGCGGGAAATGGCGGCAGCGGTTATGCGAATCTCTATATCGACAGCACCTCCTCCTGGACCGTGACCGGCGACAGTGCGCTGACAGCGCTCTATAATGAGGGAACGGTTGCGGACGCGGACGGAAAGCAGGTCACGATCAAGGGGACGGACGGAACTGTCTATGTACAGGGCGATTCGCCGTACACGGTCACAGTAGATTCCTACTCGGCCACCGCGGACATGAGCGGCGCGGGAGCTCTGGATTCCTTCAGTGACTACGCGGTGACGAAGGCCTGAAGAGAAGAAGGAAAAGACAGCGGAAAATCCGAGAGACGGCAGGGAACCGCGCGGAGTTATGTGGTATGATAGCACCCATGGATGAGAATACGAGAAAAACAGACGCGCTCTCCGGCGGCGGAAGCACAGGACCGGAGAGCACAGGACCGGAGAGCACAGGACCGGAGAGCGCGGGACCGGAAAACGCGGGACAGAAAAGCGTGCGGGAGCGCACGCCGGAAGAGGCCGCGCGCAGGAGAAGACGCCGGGCGCGCAGAAGAAAGCGCCGGCGCCGGCAGCGGCTTATCCGCAGGACGGCAGCGGCAGTCGTGATCCTGCTCGCGGTGCTGTTCCTTGTGCGCTGCGGGGCAGGAAAAGGAAATGCTGATGCGGGGGCGCCTTCCGGGAAGGGAGAGACGCTTTCCGCGGGAGCAGAGACCTCTTCTGCCGGAATCGGAGCGGACGAAGGCGGGGCCGGTGAGAGCACGGCGGCCCCCGCAACATCCGCATCGTCCGCGTCCTCCACAACATCCGCGTCGTCCACAGCGCCCGCGTCGTCTGATTCCTCCGGGACAGGTGCGCAGCAGATTCCGGCGCTCTTCTCCGGCTATGCGCCGAGGCGAACGAGTGCAACGCAGACAATCGCACAGACGCAGGACATGCAGAGTAATTATGCGGTCCTGATCAACGGCGCAACGGGGGAAATCACCGCCGGTCTTAACGAGAGCGCGCGGATTGTACCGGCGTCCATGACAAAGATTCTGACACTCTACACCGCGGTGAAGGAGCTGGAGAAAAAGGGACAGGACGCGGACGGGACGTACAGCGCGCTCAACGATTCCTTCACGATCCCGATCGAAATCACGGACTTTGCCTATCAGAACGGCGGCAGCAGCGTCGGCTTCGCAGTGGGAGAAACGGTCACGGTGAGAGATCTTCTCTACGGAACCATCCTTCCTTCCGGGGCGGATGCCGCTGCGGGTCTCGCGGTCTACACGTCTGGCTCGCAGGAGGCATTCGCGGACCTCATGAATCAGAATCTCGCGGAGCTCGGCCTGTCCGGGACGAGCCATTTCACGAACTGCGTCGGATTCTACGACCCGGAGCACTACACGACGCCATCGGACATGGCCATGATCCTGAAGGCCGCCGTGGAGGACCCGCTCTGCCGGGAGGTCCTGTCCGCGCATCAGTACACGACATCGCCTACGGAACAGCACCCGGAGGGAATCTCCCTCTCAAACTGGTTTCTGCGGCGGATTGAGGACAAGGAGACGCACGGGACAGTCCTCTGCGCGAAGACCGGATACGTCAGGGAATCCGGAAACTGCGCGGCGAGCTTTGCGCTTTCCGACGGCGGCACGCCGTATTTCTGCGTCACCGCGGATGCACACAGCGCCTGGCGCTGCATCTACGATCATGTAACGATTTACAGCACCTGCATGGACTAGCAGGGCGGAGCCGGCTCTCCGCCAAACTGTCCGCATTTTACATAATTATTACAACTGGAATAATCGTTCTGCACAATTTTACACACATTCAGCCCGAAAAACAGGGCAGAATAGCTGAAAAAATTCACGTATTTTCCATTGACACGAAAAATATGCTCTGTTATACTTGCATCGTGGTTCGAATGGAAAGGAAATGAAGTCGCATAACGACGAGTCCTGCGGTTCCATCCATGACTTGTCGGAATGCGTCGTTTTTTTTCCGGAGATTCAGATTCTTTTTTATTATGGAGGCATATAAAATGCATAACGGAACTGTCAAGTGGTTCAACGCAACTAAGGGTTACGGATTCATCACGGACGATGCTGACAAGAGCGAGATCTTCGTTCACTTCTCCGGTATCAACGCGGAGGGCTACAAGACCCTTGAGGATGGCCAGAAGGTTACTTTCGATATCGCTGAGGGCAACAGAGGACCGCAGGCTGTCAACGTGACCGCTGTTCAGTAAATCATAAATCGATATTGCGCTCTGCATGGATTCACGGATCAGAAGATTGATGGAACAAAAGGGAACTGCCGGAAGGCGGTTCCTTTTTTTAGCGGTATGCGCCCGGTGCGGGGAATTTCAAATCCGCACCGCCGAAAGCTGAAAATTAGATGCCTTTTATTTCCTGTTGTGTTATGATGAGCACGACATCAGACAGATTTTCCGCATTATCCGGCGAAACGATGCGCTCCGGCATCGGCCGGAGGGGATACAGCATCACAAGGAGGAAAAATCATGCAGGAATACAGACCGGTCAAGGAAGGCAAGGTCCGCGAGATCTACGACATCGGCGATGCGCTCGTCATGGTCGCAACGGACCGCATCTCGGCATTTGACGTGATCCTGAAGAACAAGATCACGAAAAAGGGCGCGGTTCTCACGCAGATGTCGAAGTTCTGGTTCGACTACACGAAGGACATCGTGCCGAATCACATGATCAGCGTTGACACGAAGGATATGCCGGAGTTCTTCCGGAAGCCGGAGTTCGACGGGAACAGCATGCTCTGCAGAAAGCTCCGCATGATCCCGATCGAGTGCATTGTCCGCGGATACATCACCGGAAGCGGCTGGGAGAGCTATCAGAAGGACGGGACTGCCTGCGGCATCAGGCTCCCGGAGGGACTGAAGCAGTGCCAGAAGCTGCCGGAGCCGATCTTCACGCCCAGCACCAAGGCGGAGATCGGGACGCACGACGAGAACATCAACTTCGACCAGTGCGTCGAGGTGCTTGAGAAGGTGTTTCCGGGCAGGGGACGCGAGTACGCGGAGAAGATCCGCGATTACACGATCGCGCTGTACAAGAAGTGCGCGGACTACGCACTGACCCGCGGGATCATCATCGCGGACACGAAGTTCGAGTTCGGAATCGATGAAGCGGGCAATGTCATCCTCGCGGATGAGATGCTGACCCCGGACAGCAGCCGCTTCTGGCCGCTCGCGGGCTACGAGGAGGGACACGACCAGCCGTCGTTCGACAAGCAGTTCGTCCGCAACTGGCTCAGGGCGAATCCCGGAAGTGATTACAATCTGCCGCAGGACATCATTGACAAGACAATCGCAAAATATAAGGAAGCATACACGATGCTTACCGGAAAGGAGCTTGACTGATCGCTCCCGGCGGGCGGCCCGATTCCGGGCTGTTTCCGGTTCCGCATGGACCGGCCGGGGCTGACCAGGCTGCTATGGATACAATCGACCAAATCAGCCGGATTCAATTCAAGATGCTGGAGGTGGAGGATCTCCAGGACTACGCGAGGTTTTACAATCTCCGCCCGAACAAGACGGCGGACAGCACGCCGCTTGAGAGCTATCTCTGGCGGAACTACTATCAGGCCAGAGCCGCGAAGGCCGTGCGGGACGGACAGGAGATCGGTCTTCTCTGGCTCTACGGGACGGAGGAGGAGCCGTTCGCGGGCATGCCGCTGTGCCGTGACGGGGACCTGGCGTTCTGCTTCGGGGAGATGCAGCGGTATTTTTCCGAGATCCTGAAAAAGCCTCTCATCGTGAAACTTGCGGATGAGGAAGCCGTGAAGGTGCTTGCTCTCCCGGAGGAGCGCTATACCGTCCGGGAAGAGGAGGATTTCAAGGACTATCTCTATGACGGGGAGGCACTCAGGACACTCTCCGGTAAAAAGCTTCACAAGAAGAAGAATCATTACAATAATTTCGTGAAGACCTACGCCGGCAGGTATGCGTACCAGGCGCTCACGCCTGCGGACCGCATCAGCGTGTTCCGCTTTCTGGAGAAATGGCGGGAGACCAAGGGCCAGGAAGTGGAGCAGCACCTTGACCCGGAGGTGGAGGGAATCCACGATATCCTGAAAAACCTGGAGATTCTGCGCGATGACCGGAACCTGCTCGTGAAAATGGGCGGAATCTTTATCGACGGGGCGCTCGAGGCGTTTACGATGGGAAGCTACAATGCCGCGGAGGACATGGCGGTGATTCACATCGAAAAGGCGAATCCGGAGATCAACGGGCTCTACCAGGTGATCAACCGGGAATTTCTGGTGCATGAGTTCCCGGAGGTATCCCTGATCAACCGCGAGGACGATGTCGGCCTGGACGGGCTTCGGCAGTCAAAGCTGAGTTACTTCCCCTGCGGGTACGCGCGGAAATATCTGGTACAGGAAAAACAGTGATACAGGGAAATGAGAGACGCCGCAGCGGATCGGAACCCGGAGGGCTTCTGAGACGGACTCCGAGTGTCTGCGGAAATTCAAGAAAAGGGCGGGAAGCGCGGGGAACCGGCTTCCCGCCCTTTCGGAGAGGAAAACCATGCTGAACTATGAGATCCGGGTGCTCCGGCAGGAGGAAAAGGTACTGACGCGCGCCCTCTATGAAGAGGCGTTTCCGGAGGATACGCCGCCGCTCGTGGACTTCTATTATCGTTACCGGATGTCGGAAAACCGGGTCTACGCAGCGCTCCGCACAAAAGACGCGGAGCCTGCGGGCGGGGAAGAGGCGCGCGCAGCCGGAGACACCGGGCCTTCGGCCGGAAGCAGCGGCTCGGAGACGCCGGTGACCGAGGCGGGCAGAAGGCTTCTGCCGTCAGATGTCATCGGGATGACCTGTCTGAATCCGTACCGGGTTCTTTACGGAGGGCGCGAGTGCCGGATCTCCTATCTCTCTGCCGTCGCGACCGCAAAGGCGCACCGCAGAGAGGGGATCATGCGGAAGTATCTCACTGCAATTCTGAGAGATGAGTGCCGGCGGGGAGCTCCGTTTACCTTTCTTGAGCCGGCCGACCCGGCCTACTATCTGCCGTTCGGCTTTGCCTACGCGGCAGATGTGCGGCATCTCGCCTTAAGAAGGGACGCTGAGGCGGAACGGGTCGTGCTGCGGCAGGAGGAGGCCGGCGCTTTTTCTTACGTGCATGCGGAGACCGGCTCTCCGGAGAAGGGTGCGGCAGGCGGCGGATCGGGCGGAAACGCCGCGGACGCGGCGCGGAGGCAGCTCCGGGGAGAACTCTTGAAGTTTCTGAACCGGTATCTCTCGGAGCGCTACGCGGTGTTTGCGGTCCGAGATGAACACTACCTCACAAATCTCCTGGCGGAGCTCTCCGCAGGCGGCGGGCGCGCGGAGGTATTTCTCTCGCCCGCGGGGGACGGAAGCGGACAAAGGACCCTCTCGGGCGTCTGCTTCCGCGATTTCGCGGACGAGCCGGACGAGGACGCGCGCTTTTTCGCGGAAGAGCGGATCGCGGCGGAGACGAAGGAAAACTCCCCCTTCGCGATGGTGCGCATCACGAACCTGCCGGAATTTCTGCGGCCGGTGCGCCTGCATGCCTCCTGTCCGGGGAGCAGAACCCGGCTGTTCCGCTTCCGTGACCCGCAGATTCCGTACAATGACGGCATCTGGCGCTGGACCCTCTCGGGAAACGGCTCCTCCCTCCGAAAGCTGCCTGACAGGGAGAGCTGCACTGCCAAAGAGCTGGAGAGCACCGGAAGTCTTCCGGATATGACCCCCGGAGCCCTCGCGCAGTGGGCGTTCTCTTACGCCGCATCCCCGGCGGACGTTCCGTGGCTTAAGGAGGCGGAACCGGCCGGGGCAGCGTACTTTGACGAGGAGACCTGAAGCCGCGCGGCCGGAAGGTGCTATACTATAGGCACAGGCAGACTCGCAGGAGAGGCAGGATCCGCGGGAGGGGCAAAATCCGCGGGGACAGACCGGGACGGCATCGGGGGCGCCTTTCCGCGGAAAAAAGAAGGAGGCAGGTCATGGCACTGGAAAAGGAAATCGCCACACTGAGGCAGTGGATTAAGGAGAGCAGCAATATTGTCTTCTTCGGGGGCGCCGGCGTCTCCACTGAGAGCCATATCCCCGACTTCAGAAGTCAGGACGGTCTTTACAATATGAAGTACAAGTACCCGCCGGAGACCATCATCAGCCACACGTTCTTCGAGCGGCGCCCGGAGGAGTTCTTCAGATTCTACCGGGACCGCATGCTCTACCCGGACGCGGAGCCGAACAAGGCGCACTACGCGCTGGCGCGCCTCGAGCAGGAGGGAAAGCTCAGGGCAGTGATCACGCAGAATATCGACGGACTGCATCAGAAGGCGGGAAGCAGAAACGTCCTTGAACTGCACGGTTCCGTCCTGCGGAATCACTGTGTGCGGTGCGGGAAGTCCTACACGCTGGAGGACGTTGTCAACTCGAAGACGGTGATTCCGCGGTGCACCTGCGGCGGCATCATCAAGCCGGATGTGGTGCTTTACGAGGAAATGCTGGACGATGATCTCATGAGCCGCGCACTCGATTACATCAGCGCCGCGCAGATGCTGATCATCGGGGGGACCTCGCTTGTCGTCTACCCGGCGGCAGGACTGGTCCGCTACTACCGCGGGAACAGGCTGGTGCTTATCAACAAGTCCGCGACCTCCATGGACAGCGAGGCAGATCTGGTGATTCCGGGGAAGATCGGCGAGGTCCTGGACCAGGCGGTGAACGGCTGACGGCAGCGGAAGGCTCATGTGAGGCAGGAAGTATGGACATCAGAGTTGGCGACATCGTGAGGCTTAAGAAACCGCATCCCTGCGGAACATCCACATGGGAGGTCCTGAGAATCGGGCAGGACTTCCGGCTGAAGTGCACCGGCTGCGGCCGCCAGGTCATGATGAGCCGCACGCTGGTGGAGAAGAACCTGCGGAAGCTTCAGCGGCCGGGCGGCCCGGAAGCGCCAGCCGCGCATCCGGCCGGCTGACGGCGCGATCTCCGGGCGGTCCGGCGTAAACGTATCCGCTCCGGGCGGTCCGGCACAAAAATTTTCCGCTCCGGCGGTCTGAAAAAACTTGCAATTCTTTCTGCAGATGATAGAATTAAAGTCTGTGACACATTCCTTGCTCCCGGATCTGAACCGGGGGCCAGAGACCAAAAGGAGGACGAGAGCGAGATGAACAAATACGAATTAACGCTTGTTCTGAATGGAAAGCTCGAGGATGACGCGAAAGCGGCTGTGCTGGAGAAGGCGGAGGGCTACATCACCCGCTTTGGTGGAACCGTGACCAACGTCGACGACTGGGGTAAGAAGAAGTTCGCCTACGACATCAGGAAGATGAAAGAGGGCTTCTATTACTTCATCAAGTTCGAGACCGAGGATCCGAACTGCCCGAACGAGCTGGAAGCCAGCCTTCGCATTTTTGAGCCGGCTGTCCGTTATCTGATCGTTTCAGACGAGGCGGAATAATCTGAAGGAGATTTACAAATGAACAGAGTCATTTTGATGGGAAGACTCACGAGGGACCCGGAAGTCCGATATTCGAACGGAGAGCGCTCGATGGCCATCGCGCACTACACGCTGGCAGTTGACAGAAGGGGCCGGAGGAATCAGAACGCGGGGGATCAGCAGACTGCTGACTTTATCCCGTGCGTGGCCTTTGACAAGGCCGCCGAGTTCGCTGAAAAGTATTTCCATCAGGGAATGCGCGTTCTCGTATCCGGAAGGATTCAGACCGGAAGCTACACCAATCGGGATGGGAACAAGGTTTACACGACTGAGGTGATCCTGGACGACCAGGAGTTTGCGGACAGCAAGGGCGCTGCAGCGCCTGCGGGAAGCTACGGACAGGGCGGCAGACAGAGCTCCGCGCCGGCTTCCGGAAGCAGCTACTCAGGCGGTTACAGCGGAGACTCCAAGCCGGCACCGGAGAGCGCCAGCACGGAGGGCTTCATGAACATCCCGGACGGTGTCGAGGACGAGGGACTTCCGTTCAATTAAACTGATTGAAAGGGGACAAGATCATGCCTTACACGAAGAGTGATAAGCCGGAAGGCCAGAGAAGCAGAAGACCGGGCGGCGGGATGCGCAGAAGAAGAAAGGTCTGTGTTTTCTGCGCGCAGAACGCGAAGCCGATTGATTATAAGGATGTTGCGACGCTCAGAAAGTACATTTCCGAGAGAGGAAAGATTCTTCCCCGCCGCATCACCGGAACCTGCGCGGAGCATCAGAGAGCGCTGACCACTGCAATCAAGAGAGCGCGCCACATCGCTCTGCTTCCGTATCAGGTAGAGTAATCCGGAGCGCAGGCCCTGCGCCGCGCCGGACGTATATAAAACAGAGACGTGCGCCGGAAGACGCGCGATCGGCACCGCAGCGAACCGAGAGGTTCCCTGCGGTGCTTTCTTTTTTTCCGCCGCAGGGGGCGCGCGGGCAGTTTTTCCTGCCTTCGCCGGGCGCGCTGCTGCGCAGGCGGACGAATGTGATTCAAAATTGTACATAGTTGAAAAGCGGTTCAAAAACAGTTTCATATTTAAACGATATTTTCAAGACACGGTGTTGAATCCGGCTGATCTTTTGAGTAAACTCATGATGCAGACAGAATTGGAATTCTAAAGGGGCTTTGTCGTTCACATCTGTAACAGGCTGGAGGAGACGTTATGTTGGAGTTGCTGATTATTGCGGATGACTATACGGGGGCGCTTGATACCGGGGTTCAGTTTTCTGCGTCGGGCGCGCGGACCTGTGTCGTCACGGATCTCAGCTATGACTTTCAGCAGAACAGCGCGGACGCCGAGGTGATCGTGATCGACACCGAATCCAGGCACATTGCGTCTTACAAGGCCTATCAGATTGTGAGGGGACTGGCGGAGCGCGCCATAGCGGCGGGCGTACCGCACATTTTCAAGAAGACGGACTCCGCGCTCCGCGGAAATATCGGAAGTGAGCTCACCGCCCTCCTCGATGCGTCCGGCGAGACTGTGCTTCCGTTCGTTCCCTCGTTTCCGAAGATGAACCGCGTCTCACAGGACGGGATCCTGTATATTGACGGGGAGCCGCTGGAGAACAGCGTGTTCCGGCAGGACCCGTTTGAGCCGATGAAAAAGTCCTTTATTCCGGACATCATCGCCGAACAGAGCGGCGTGCGGACGGATGTGATCCGCACTGGAAAGCGGGATGAGCTGGATGTCCCGGAGAAGCGGATCGCAGTCTACGACTGCAGCACGGACCGGCAGATGGCGGGAATTGCGAAGCGGCTCCGCGGAAGGAACCGCCTGAAAATCCTGGCGGGCTGCGCGGGATTCGCCTCTGTTCTTCCGGCGGCGCTGGACCTCACCCTGAAAAAAACGACGGAGGTTCTCCAGGCCGACTGCCTGTTTGCGGTGTGCGGGAGCGTGAACCCGATCACCGTGCGTCAGCTCGATTATGCGGAGGAAAACGGCTTCCGCAGGTTCCGGCTGACTGCGCAGCAGAAGCTCCAGGAGGGCTACTGGAAGACGAAGCAGGGAGAGAAGGAGCTCGCCGCACTGCTCGACGAAGCCGTAAAGGAGCGGGTCTGCGTTGTGGACAGCAACGACCTGCCGGACAGACGCGACACCGTCAATTTTGCTGTGGACCACAACATCACGGATGAGGTCTTGAGAAAACTGATCCCCGCAAGTCTCGGGGAAGTTATGAAGGGCCGCATGGAGCGTCTTCCGAAGGCAGCGCTCATGATCATGGGCGGCGATACGCTGATGGGATTCTTCAGGCTGATGGGCATCACCATGGTGGAACCGGTGACGGAGCTCTTTCCGGGAACGGTTCTCTCCCGGTTCAGCCTGAATGGAGAGAGTTATCAGGTGGTCTCGAAGTCCGGCGGATTCGGACGCGAGACACTTCTTGCGGATCTGGAAAAGCTGGTAGTCAAAAATAAGGAGGAAGAGAAATGCTGACAAAGTATGAAATGCAGATTCCGAAGTACACGTTTGCGGGAGAGAACGCGCTCGCAAATATCCAGACCATTGTCGCAGACCGGAAGAAGATCGCGGTCTTCACGGACCAGGGTGTCGAGGGCGCCGGCCTTCTGGATCTCATTCTGAACCAGGTGAAGGCTGCAGGAAAGGAGTTCGTTCTCTTTGATGATCTGGCGCGTGAGCCAAGCTACGGCCAGGTGCAGGAGCAGGTGGACAAGTTCAAGGGCTGCGGCGCAGACTTCATCATCGCGGTCGGCGGAGGCTCCGTCATGGACGCGTCGAAGCTGGTCTCCATTCTTGCGACGGACCAGTACAAGGTGAAGGATCTTCTCGACAATCCGCGGCTCGCGAAGAAGGTCATCCCGAGCATGATGATCCCGACCACAGCGGGCACCGGCTCAGAGGTCACGTTCAACGCGATCGTCGCCGTCCCGGAGAAGTCCGTGAAGATCGGCATCGTGAACCCGGAGATGATGGCGGACTACGTCATCCTCGACGCGGAGATGATCAAGAATCTTCCGAGAAAGATCGCGGCGGCGACCGGCGTAGATGCGCTCTGCCACGCTGTGGAGTGCTACACCTGCAAGAAGGTGAACCCGTTCTCCGACACGTTTGCACTTGAGGCGGCGGACCTCATCCTGAACAACATTGAGAAGGCGTGCGACGATCCGAATGCCATGGACGCGAAGCGGGCTATGCAGATCGCGGCGTTCTACGCGGGCGAGGCGATTGTCTGCTCCGGCACAACAGTTGTCCACGGACTCTCCTATCCGCTCGGCGGCAAGTATCACATCGCACACGGCGTATCCAACGCGATGCTGCTTGTGCCCTGCATGAAGTTCAATGAGTCCGACATCAAGGACCGTCTCGCCGCGATCTATGACCGCGCGGTGAAGGGACAGAAGACCTGCACCACGGTCGATGCGAAGAGCAGCTACATGGTCCAGTGGATGGGCGAGATCGTGAAGCACCTCGACATCCCGACGAGCCTGAAGGAGTTCAATGTCCCGAAGGAGGATCTTGACTGGCTTGTATCCGCAGGCATGGAGCAGCAGAGACTTCTCTCCAACAACGTGAAGCTCGTCACGCCGGAGGCTGCGAGAGAGATCTATCTCTCCGTCATGGATTATTGATTCTGTTCCGCACCTGACGGAAGAGCCGCATCCGCGCGGAAGCATCGGTTTTCATCCGGAGCGGACGGCGGATTCCGCCGGGGACGGGGAGCACGGTTTCACTCGGTATCACAGATCGCATGGAAGGTTCCGGCAAATTGCGCCAAATGGAGTAAAGGAGAAAACCATGAAGCAGGTTGACATTAAAGGCATTATCGTCCCGATCCTCACCCCGATGCACGAGGATGAGTCCATCAACACCGAGGTCCTGGAGGAGCAGGTTGACCGTATGATCGACGGCGGCGTCGACGCGATCTTCGCATTCGGCACCAACGGCGAGGGGTACATCCTGAACGGAAAGGAGAAGGAACTCGTCCTGAAGACCATCGTGAAGAAGGTCAACGGAAGAGTTCCGGTCTACGCAGGCTCCGGCTGCATCTCCACGAAGGAGACGATCGAGCAGTCGAAGATGGCAGAGGCGTGCGGCGCGGATGTGCTCTCCATCATCACCCCGAGCTTCGCAGCAGCTTCCCAGGATGAGATCCAGAGACACTACGAGACGGTTGCGGCTGCGGTCCCGGACATGCCGATCGTTCTCTACAACATCCCGGCGAGAACCGGCAACAAGATTGAGCCGAAGACCGTCGCAAAGCTCGCGCAGGTCGACAACATCGTCGGCGCGAAGGACTCCTCCGGTGACTTCAAGAACATCCTCGGCTACATCGACGCAGGGAAAAAGAAGAAGAACGGAAAGTTCTCCGTCCTCTCCGGCAACGATCAGCTGATCATCTGGACCCTGCAGGCAGGCGGCACGGGCGGCATCGCAGGATGCGCGAACGCTTATCCGCACAACATGGCGATGATCTATGACGAGTTCATGGCTGGCCACTGGGATGAGGCGATGAAGTACCAGAACGCCATTGCACCGTTCCGCGCGACCTTCGCGGGCTGCAACCCGAACACGGTCGTGAAGACGGCTGTCCGCCTCATGGGCTATAACGTCGGTCTCTGCCGCGCTCCGTTCAATATGATTCCGGAGGCGAAGATCGAAGAGATCAAGAAGAACCTCGAAGAGAACAAGGCAAACGGAATGTGGTAATCGAGCACGAATTGAGAAAGGAGCTCAGCATGATTGCAAGACCCATCATCGGAATCTCCATGGGAGATCCGTTCGGAAACGGCCCGGAAATCTCCGTCAAGGCCCTGAACGACAAGACCCTCTATGACCGCTGCAAGCCGCTCATCATCGGCGACAAGGCGTGCATGGAGTACGCGCTCGCGGTCTCGAAGAAGGTAAACGGGATTGACCTGAAGCTGAACGTGATCAAGGAGCCGGCGGAAGGAAAGTACGAGTACGGGACGATTGACCTCATCAGCCTCGACATCGTGAAGGCGGAGGACATCCCGAACACGCTGAACGAGGCAGAGCCGAAGCCCTTCGGCGTCGGTGCGTGCAAGCTCGGCGGCGAGGCGTCCTTCCAGTATGTCGTGTACTTAATCAAGCTCGCGATGGACAACAAGGTGGATGCGACGGTCACGAACGCGTTCGCGAAGGAAGCGATCAACCTGGCCGGCCACCACTACTCCGGCCACACCGAGGTGTACGCGGACTACACGCACACCAAGAAGTACGCCATGATGCTTGCGTACAAGGACCTGCGCGTGGTGCATGTCTCCACCCACGTCTCTCTGCGCGAGGCGTGCGACCGCGTGAAGAAGGACCGCGTGCTCGACTGCATCCACATGGCGAACGACGCGATGAAGATGCTCGGCATCGAGAACCCGAAGATCGGCGTCGCCGGCCTGAACCCGCACTGCGGCGAGAACGGCATGTTCGGACGCGAGGAGATCGAGGAGATCCAGCCGGCGATCGACGAGGCGCTGAAGGAAGGCATCAATATTCCGGAGAAGAAGCCGACGCCGCCTGACACGGTGTTCTCCAAGGCGCTCGGCGGCTGGTACGATGTCGTCGTCGTCATGTACCACGACCAGGGTCACATCCCGCTGAAGGTCAAGGGCTTCGTCTACAACAAGGAGGAGAAGCACTGGGAGGCGGTCGCCGGAATCAACATGACGCTCGGCCTTCCGATCGTCCGGGTCTCCGTGGACCACGGCACCGGCTTCGGCCACGCAGGAAACGGCCACGCGAACGAGCTGAGCCTTGTGAATGCCATTGACTGCGCGATCCAGTTCGCGAAGCACAGGGGCTGAACCGAAAAACGTGTCAGCAGAACCGGAAAACGCGCCGGCTGCACCAGAAAACGCGTCATCTGAAACAGGCGGATGCAGGCTTTGGGAATTCTTTTAAACAGTGTTCTTTAAAGGGGAGGCTTTTTATGAAAACAAGAAAAATTGTTGCGGTTACTATGGCGGGCCTTATGGCAGCCGGGCTCGCTGGCTGCGGAGGAAGCTCTTCTTCCACTACTACGGCGGCGGCATCCAGCGCTGCCGAGACCTCGGCGGCTGCGGAGTCCGGTGCAGCTGAGAGCGGTGCGTCTGAGGCTTCTCAGGCGGCATCCGGCGAAGCAAAGTACACGATTAAGCTCTGCACCGAGCAGACGGCGGACGATCCGATCACCCAGGGCAATCAGAAGTGGGCGGATCTTGTGAGTGAGAAGACGAACGGCGCCGTGAAGATCGAGGTCTATCCGAACAGTGAGCTCGGAAAGAAGGCGGACCTGATCGAGATGGGCATGATGGGACAGAATGTCTGCACGATCGCAGATGGCTCTTACCTCATGGACTATGTTCCCGATTTCGGCGTTGTCATGGGGCCGTTCCTGTTTACGGACTGGGATGCCATGTACAAGATTACCGGAAGCGACTGGTGGGCGGAACAGGCAAAGGCTCTGGAGGATCAGGGTCTTGAGATCATCTCCACGAACTGGATTTACGGAGAGAGACAGCTGATGACCAAGAAGGAAATCAAGTCCCTCGACGATCTGAAGGGTCTGAAGATCCGCGTTCCGAACAATGACATTTCCGTGCAGATGTTCAACCTGCTTGGCGCAGCTTCCACGCCGATGGCCCTCTCCGATGTCTACACCTCTTTAAGCCAGGGCGTCGTGGATGGCGTTGAGAACCCGCTGACCACGCTCTACAACAATAAGTTCCAGGAAGTCTGCAAATACATCACCATGACCAATCATCAGATGACGTTCTCGAACTTCGTTGTCGGAAAGAAGTTCTGGGACACCATTCCGGAAGAGTACCAGCAGGCAATTGTCGAGGCCGGAGAAGAGGCTGCGGAGTATAACAACGATCTCTACAAGGAGCAGAGCCAGAAGATGGTGGACACCTTCAAGAGCGAGGGAACCACGGTCAATGAGCTGGATGCTCAGACACAGGAAGACTTCAAGAATGCCTGCCTGAAGCTGTATCAGGATTACGAGGACAACGGAACCTGGACGAAGGGTCTCTATGACCAGATCCAGAGTATCATCAACAGCTGATCGCGGCTTGTCTGCATTTCACTGCGGGAGGAGATTCTCCTCCCGCAACGTTTAAAAGGATCTGCTTATGAAGAAATTTCTGAGTAATCTGGACAGCATCATCGCCGTAGCGTCGCTGCTCATCATTATTGCGATCACTCTCGCCGGCGTGGTGATGCGCTACATTGTCGGAAAACCATTTGCCTGGCTTGAGGAGATGCAGCTTTTCTTCTTTATCTATTCGATCTTCTTTGGCGGAAGTGTCGCGTTCCGGCTTGGAAACCAGGTGAGTATTGATCTGATCGCAAACCGCATCAGCCCGAAGGCCAGAAGAGCGCTGGATATCTTTGACTATGTCTTTACAATGGGGATTCTTCTGTATCTCCTGTTTGGCGGAATAGGGCTCACGCAGAGCGTCTCTGGAAAAGTTACGCCGTATTTCAAGATCAGCTATGTCTACATTGACATTGCGGCTCCGATCGGTATCCTGCTGATGATCATTCAGTATACCTTCGTGTTTATTGACTTGATGAGAACACCGGTGGCAGAGAAGAGAAAGGAGGCGGCTGCAAAATGAATCCGATTGCACTTTCCGCCATCGCGATGCTGGTTCTTCTGTTTCTGAATGTGCCGGTTTTCGCAGCCATTCTCGGCGGCTGCATCGCATATTTCCTTGCGAATCCTGCGAGCGGTATCACGGGCGTCCTGGCTATTCAGCGTGTCATAAGCGGTATGCAGTCCACGGCAATGCTCGCCATTCCGTTCTTCGTGTGTGCCGGCGCACTGATGAATTACTGCGGCATTACCGAACGGATGATGATATTCTGCAAGGTGCTGACACAGAATATCTACGGCGGCCTGGGGCAGGTCAACATTGTCCTGAGCACCCTGATGGGTGGAATGTCCGGATCCTCTCTGGCAGACGCTGCAATGGAGGCAAAGCTCCTTGTCCCGGATATGAGAAAGGCCGGTTATTCTAACGGCTACGCCACAGCGATCACGGCGTTCTCATCCATGATCACGCCGATGATTCCGCCGGGCATCGCGGCGATTATCTATGGCAGCATCACAGGAACCTCCATCGGCAAGCTGTTCATTGCCGGAATTCTGCCCGCGATTGTTCTCTGTGCCGCGATGATGGTCGTGGTCTCGAAATACTCACAGAAGCACGGCGTTCCGAGGCTCAGCACACGTCCGGCGACCAGAGGGGAACTCTGGGCGGCATTTAAGCCGGCGATTGCACCGCTCTGCCTTCCGTTTATCATCATCGGAACGATCCGTCTCGGAATCTGCACGCCGACGGAAGCCGGCGCGGTTGCCATTGTATATTCTTTGATCCTCGGAATCGTTTACAAGGAGCTGAAGAAGGAAAATTTCTGGCAGTGCCTGAAGGAAACTGCTTCCACGACTGCCTCGATCATGCTGATCGTCGGAGCGGCAACCTGTTTCTCCTGGATTCTCACCTGGGAGAACATTCCGCAGACCATCACACAGTGGCTGATCAGCGTGTGCGGCAACAAGTATGTATTCCTGATAGCGGTCAATATTTTCCTGCTGATCGTCGGAATGTTTATTGAGGCAACTGCTGCACAGATTGTCCTTGCGCCGATGCTGGCGCCGGTGGCAACTGCATTCGGAATTGACCCGGTTCAGTTCGGCATGATGTTCATTTTCAACATGGCGATCGGATCTCTGACCCCGCCGATGGGAAACCTGATGTTCGTGACCTGTGGCGTCACGAAATGCCCGACCGAGGAGTTTCTGAAGAACAGCGTTCCGTTCTACATCCTGATTTTTGTGCTGCTTCTTCTGATGGCGTATGTACCGCCGCTGACGACGATACTGCCGAACCTCATTTACGGAGGCTGATGTGGCTGAGGGATTCTGCCTGACCGGAGGCCAGGTCTATAATTTCGAGAGGCGCTGTTTTGAGCCTGCCAGAGTTGTGGTCTCGGAAAATCATGCCGTTATCGAGAAGGCTTCTGCAGCTGCACACTCCGCTGATGCGCCGGAGGGATGGAGAGCGGTTGATGTGAGCGGCTGCAGCATCCTCCCCGGCCTGACAGATTTTCATACGCATGTCGGGCGGGGAGGCGGACTGCTTCCCTATGATCCCGATCAGTTCTGCCCGGTGACCGGTGTATCGGAGGTTCAGGACGGCGGGACATACGGGACAGATGACTTTGACAGGTTTGCGAAGGAGACAGCCGCGGAATCGAAGATTCGGATTCATGCGCTGCTCCACGTGGCCCGCGAGGGGCAGATGCACCCGGAAGCATTTGAGAATCAGAGACCGGAAAGAATTGACGAAATTCTCCTGAGAGATTATTGTGAGAAATACAGCGGCCTCATTACAGGCTTTAAGATCCGCCTGGAGAGCGTCATGTTCGAGGAGCATTATGCGGCGGCAGCGGTTGAAAAGGCATGCGGTATCGCTTCTCTTCTTCCGGGCTCCAGAAGAGTGATGGTCCATCTGGGCCGGATCTCCGATATGGAACAGCTTCGTGATGTGATTTCAGTATTGAGACCGGGCGATATTGTCACGCATATTTACCAGCCCGGAGTCTCCGGCTTTTCGTCGCCGGGCGGAATCTATGAGGAGCTTCGCCGCGCGCAGGAGCGGGGGGTTCTGCTGGATACCGGATTCGGCAGCCGCCAGTGGTCCTACCGAACGATCGAGAACGCGCAGATTTCCGGTGTGATTCCGGACACAGTCAGCTCGGACTGCAATCAGACGAACATCATTCTCCCGGTGCCGGTCTCCATACAGTATGCGGCGGCAGTGCTCAGGTCGGCGGGAATGACAGAGGATGACCTGATCTGGAGGCTGTGTGCGAATGCGCAGCGCTGTCTGAACGGAGTGAAGACAGAAGAGCTCTATGACCGGGGAGATCTGTTTGTTTTTCGGAAAGCTGACGCGGCCCTTGAAATGAAGGATATGACAGGAGCGGAGAAGAGACTCGAACAGAAGATTCTTCCCGTTCTGACAGTTGTCAGGGGGAACATTGTTTATCGGGCTCATTGAGAAGAGGAGGTACTTTTCGATGAATTCATCATGACACAGACGATCTGTGATCAGAGCATGGCATCACTCAGGAATAAGACGCCGGGTGTCCAGATCTGTATTTGCTGGTAGTCAGGGTCGTGGGAATAAAAAGAGTGTGCTGAGACAAACTGAAACAGAAAAGAGCTTCCGCCGGCAGGGATCCGGGCGGGAGCACAGAGGAGCAGGAGAGAAAATGGGAGTAAAGATTGAGGGAATTATCACGCCGATTCTCACCCCGATGTTCGACGACGAGAGCATCAATGAGAAGGAGCTGAGAAACCAGGTTGACAGGCTGATAGATGCGGGCGTATCCGGTATTTTCTGCTTCGGAACGAACGGTGAGTCCTACATCTTAAGCGACGCGGAGAAGGAGTTCGTCCTCAAGGTGGTGATTGAGCAGACCGCGCACCGCGTGCCGGTTTATGCGGGAACCGGATGCCCGGGGACAAAGGATACCATCCGCATGAGCCAGATGGCAGAGAAGCTCGGCGCGGATGTGCTGTCCATTATCTGCCCGTATTTTGCGGCTGCAAACCAGCACGAGATCTACAATCACTACAAGACCGTGAATGACAATGTGGATCTTCCGATTGTCATCTACAATATTCCGCCGAGAACCGGGAACAAGGTGCTCCCGGAGACCATCAAGAAGCTTTCGGTCCTGAAAAATATCAAGGGCGTCAAGGATTCCAGCGGTGATTTTCAGAATATGCTGAAGTACCTTGATGCGACGGAGGATCTTCCGGACTTTTCCGTTCTTGCCGGAAACGACGCGCTGATTCTTCCGAACCTGTTCTTCGGCGGAAAGGGCGCGATTGCCGGCTGCTCGAATATCTATCCGAAGCAGATCGTTTCGATCTACAATCTGTTCCGGGAGGGAAAGATTGAGGAAGCGAAGAAGGCACAGAAGAGCATCAATCCGCTCCGTGCGACCTTCCGCTACGGCAATCCGAACACCATCATCAAGACTGCCGTGCGTCTGCTCGGCTATCCGGTCGGACCGTGCAGGGCTCCGTTCAACGAAATTTCCCCGGAGGGACTGGAAGAACTGAAGAAGGTTCTGGAAGAGAACCGGAAAGTCGGAATGGAATAAGAATCCGGGAACAGGAGAAAAAAGTGAAAAAGTATTTTGAGGACAAGAGCTTCCTGGCGGGCTTCATTTTCGGGCTCTTTGCGTTGTTTTATCTGATCATCAGCCTTCAGGTTCCGGCATCTGATGTCGTGAGCGTCGGTGCGGGCTTCATGCCGCGCGTCTATGCAATCGTTCTTCTGCTCAGCTGCATTCTTCTCATGATCCAGTCGGCGCGCCGCGTCGCAAAGGAGGATGAGCGCGCCGAGAAGATCAACAGCGTCGCGATCAGCAGGGACGGCTGGATCCGCATCATTCTTACATTCGCCCTGATCATCTTCTACGCGGCGACCCTTAAGGTGCTCGGCTTCATCATTGACTCGACCATTCTTGTGTTCGCGCTCTGCACGCTGCTGACACCGGGATACAAGAAGCCCCGCTATGTCACCTATCTGATCTTTGCACTGATTTTAAGCATTATCACGGATATTCTGTTTGCCAAGGGGCTGAGCCTTCTGCTTCCGCAGGGCCTGACGCCGATCCTGTGAGCGGACTACAGAAAGGAGAGAGATACAAACTATGGCTGCATCGTTTATGGTCGGCCTTCAGGCTGTCATGACGCTTCCCTGCATTCTCTGCATGGTAGTCGGCGTCTTTGTCGGAATCATCTTCGGATGTATTCCGGGACTTTCCGCAACAATGGCACTTGCCATGTTCCTTCCGGTGACGTATTCTATGGATACGGTCACGGCGATCGTGCTTCTGGTAGCGCTGTACATCGGCGGTATTTCCGGCGGCCTGATCTCGGCGATTCTCACGGGAATTCCCGGCACACCGTCCTCTGTCGCGACCTGCTTTGACGGCTGGCCGCTGACCCAGAAGGGCAAGGGCGTCAAGGCACTCGGCGTCGGTATTGTCGCAAGCTTTGCAGGCACAATTCTTTCCACGATCATCCTGATTTTCCTTTCGCCGGCTCTCGCGAGCATCGCGATTAAGTTCGGCGCATATGAGTATTTCGCTGTGGCGGTGTTCTCCTTGACGATGATGTCCGGCCTTTCGGGCGGAAACATCTACAAGGGACTGATCTCCGGTCTCTGCGGCTGCATCTTTGCGACGGTCGGAATCGATTCCATCAGCGGTGTCCAGCGTTTCACCATGGGCAACCGGATGCTGAGCAACGGATTCAATATTCTCCCGGTCCTGATCGGACTGTTTGCAGTGGCGGAAATTGCGGCGCGCGCGGCGAAGGTGAAAACCGAGAAGCCGAGCGAGGGAATCAAGATCAGCATGAAGGACGTGAAGGGCTTCGGGTTCTCCATGGCGGAGGCGAAGAGCCAGATTCACAACTTCTTCCTCTGCTCCCTGATCGGAACCGGAATCGGTATCCTGCCTGGCATCGGCGGCGGCGCGGCGAACGTTCTTGCGTACTCCGTCTCCAAGGCAAGCTGCCATCGCAGCAAGAAAGTCTCTGATGATGTCGCAATGTCCGGGGATGACTATGGAACCGGCGTGATCGACGGCGTCGTCGCTTCCGAGTCCTCCAACAATGCTGCGATCGGCGGCGCGCTCGTCCCGCTTCTTGCTCTCGGTATTCCCGGGGACACGGTGACAGCAATGCTTCTCGGCGGCCTCACCCTGCACGGCGTGACGCCGGGACCGCTCATGTTCACATCGAATGTTGACATCGTGTACTCGGTCTTCCTTACGATGATCATCGGCACGATCATCATGCTGTTTATGGAATTCTACGGACTGCGGCTCTTCGCTCTGCTCCTCGGAATCCCGATGTATTTCCTGCTGCCGGCCATCTTCCTGTACTGCGTGGTCGGTTCCTACGGTGTCCGGAACAATCTGTTTGATGTCATCACGCTGATCGTTTTCGGCGTCGTCGGATTCGTCTTCGCGCAGCTGAAGATTCCGTCCGCACCTTTTATTCTTGGATTTCTGATCGGTCCGCTTATGGAGACCAATCTTCGCCGCGGCCTGATGTTTGCTTCGGGTGACTTCGGCCAGTTCTTTACGCAGCCGATCGCAGATGTGTTCTTTGCGGCGGCGGTGATCTCGATCTGCTTCAGCATAAGAAGCCAGAGAAAGCCGAGAAAGAAGTCGAAGTACGAGAGTGAAGAGGACGATTAATCCCTTTGCCTGTGCTGCGTGACAAGACGCAGCAGACCGTTGCGGAAGCGGTGTGCGCGCGGTGCGGAAGGTAAGCGATTTACGCTGCCCGGTCATATTCCGGGGCCGGGCGGCGATTTTCAATACGGAACTGGTTATTACTTATTAGGAGGAGAAGAAATGAAAAAGACAGTGGCAATGGTACTGGCGGCGTCCATGGCAGTTTCGCTTGCTGCCTGCGGCGGCTCTTCGTCTTCATCGACGACAGCAGCGGCTGCGGAGTCGACCACCGCGGCAGCGGCGGAGACCACAGCGGCGGCTTCGGAGGGCAAGGAAGCGGACAGCAGCGCGGCAGCATCCTCTGCGGAGACAGACTGGCCGAAGAACAACATCACCATTATTGTCCCGTTCAACGCGGGCGGCGACACGGACTTCCACGCGAGAAACCTCGCTGACTATCTCGGCAAGATCCTCGGTGTGAACGTTGTCGTCAGCAATGTCGCAGGCGCAAATGGCTCCACGGGTATGTATCAGGTCATGGACGCAGAGCCGGATGGCTATACCTGCCTGTTCTTCCACGATTCCATGCTGACGAACAAGATCGTCGGCGTCGCGCAGGATTCCTATGAGAATCTTGATCCGGTCGCTGCGACGATCGTCGACAATTCCTACGTCATGGCGGTAAACTCCAAGTCTGAGTACAAGACCATGGATGATATCGTCAATGCGGCGAAGGCAAATCCGGGCAAGATCCTCTATGCTTCCTCCGTCGGCGGGTATTCCTACTTCCTCGGCAGACAGCTTGAGGAGAGCCAGGGAATTGACTTCAACATCGTCGATGCGGGCGGCGGCACGGACAGAAACGCAGCGCTTCTTGCACAGAAGATCGACACCAACGTGAACCCCTACGGTGTCATGAAGTCCTACTTTGATTCCGGAGACTTCACTGCACTCTGCAACATCGCAGAGGAGAGAAATCCGCTCTTCCCGGATGTCCCGACCGCAAAGGAGCAGGGCTATGACTGGACCGCTGAGAGACATTATTTCCTGAGCTTCCCGAAGGGAACGGATCAGGCGATCATCGACAAGATGCAGGATGCGATTGAGCAGGTCTGCTCCAACGAGGAGTTCATCAAGAAGACCGAGGACGCTTACTGCGTTACGCCGAAGTTCATGGGCAGAGATGAACTGCTGAAGACCCTCGATGAGGAGACCAAGATGTTCGAGGAGAACAAGGATCTCATCCAGAACTAAGAGACCAGAGCCGGGCAGGCAGCTGCCTGGTAGATCAGGAAAGTGGCCGCACACCGGAAGGTTTGATTCCTGTGCGGCCGCTTTTTTAAACGGGAAAATAGGCCATGATGAATGACAGTCAGCTGGAACTTCTTTTGAACCGGAAGCTGAAGCGCCTGCTTCTGTTCCGCACAGCGTACCTTGTAGTTATTTTTCTGGCAGTCACACTCATGCTGTTCCGCGGCTGGTCTGCGGCAGGAATTGTATTTCTGGCCGCTGCGCTTGTGCTGTACCTTTTCGTATCCTCCAGAGCAGCAGAGGATGTGAATGAAAGCTACAGGGAGGCGCTCTGTGCGCGCACGATCGGCCGCGTGCTGAAGGAGTACCGGTTCGAGAGAAGGGGAAGTGCAGACGCTGCGCTTTTATCTGTTCTTCCGGAGGGGAAGCCGGAAAATGAGAAGCAGATTCTCTGCCGGGAGAGAAGCAGCGGAACGTGGCACAGCTTCGATGTCCAGGTTTTTGATACAGCCTACGCCGTGAAGCAGGGCGGGAAGCGGGTGATGCGGACCGGGTGTGCGGTGGCCGTGCAGCGGAGCGCTGCATCTGCCGGGAAACAGCAGAAAACGGGGGCTGCGGGAAAGAAAACGGGAGAAACAGGCGCGCAGGGTGCCTTTTCCATGCAGAACGGAACGCTCGCGCTGAACGCTCGCGGCGGATCTGCTGTCCCGGAGCCATCGGAGAAAAACCCTGCCGTACCGCGTCTCATGGAGATCGGAGCCGGAAATCCTTCCATTTCTGCTGCGGGGAATGGAGAGAAGGTGGTGTTTCTTCTCACAGACCGCGTGATCGGGGGCATGAAAATCAATACCGCGAGAAAAGTCAGAGCGGAGGTACTGCATCTGAATCCGCTTCCGGAGCTTGAAAGGCTGCTTTCCGCCTCTGAGCTCTGGCTTCGGGCAGCAGAAGCCGCGCTTCCCGCATCACCCGGGGAAGAAGAAAGCTCCTGATCCGGAAACGACGCAGACGCGGCAGCGCACAAGGAAACCATTCATGGTAAGCTTTTATGCAGATTTTTTACGTGGAGGCAGGAAATGAACCAGAAACTTTTAGCGGGGAAAACTGCGATTATCACGGGGGCGAGCAGCGGGATAGGGCGTGCGTCCGCCCTTCTTTTCGCGAGAGAGGGAGCTTCTCTCGTCCTGACGGCGAGAAACAGGAAGAACCTTGAGACACTGAAGGCACAGTGCGAGGCGGAGGGAGTGCTGTGCGCTGTCGCCGCGGGGGACGCGGCGGATCTCACCATGCCGCAGAAGCTTGTGGATGCCGCCGCTGCCCTGACCGGCAGGATCGACATTCTTCTCTGCAGCGCGGGCATGGCGCTCCGGCAGCCGACGCTCGCCATGACGCCGGAGGAGTGGAATCAGGTGATGGAAGTGAACCTCACTGCGCCCGCGTTTCTCGCGCAGAAGGTGATTCCGGTCATGCAGAGAGAGGGCGGCGGAAAAATCGTTTTCATCTCCTCCACGGCCGCGAAGAACGTGAATATGGGGGCAAGTCCCTCCTACGGTGCTTCCAAGGCGGGACTTGTGTATCTCACGCGTCATCTTGCGACGGAGTTCGCCGCGGATCACATCTATGTGAACGCGATCTGCCCGGGCCCGGTGGAGACGGAGATCACGAAGACCTGGACAAAGGAGCACCGGGAGAGTGTGATGAAAAATCTGCCGATGGGACAGATGGGACAGCCGGAAAATATTGCGGACACGGCACTCTTTCTCGCCTCCCCGCTGAGCGATTACATGACCGGTGAGTCGCTCATGCAGAACGGCGGCAGATACATGGACGCGTGAGCATCACAGCAGAAAGCGGCGGCACGGGACAGCTTGTGCGGAGAGGAGCGTCGGAATGCCAGAGACAAAGGTCAGAATCCTTGGAATCGTTCCCTATGAATCCATGCGGAACGTCATGCTGCACGCCGCGGAAAATATCCCGGAGGTCTCCGTCGATGTCTATGTCGGGAACCTCCGGGAGGGAATGGAGGCTGCGCGCCGGAACCTTCACAAGAATTACGATGTGATTCTGTCGCGCGGCGGCACGGTGGATATGATCCGGAAGGTCACGTCCGTCCCCGTGATCGATATCCCGCTGACGAGCTTCGACATCCTGCGGACCATCGAACTCGCGCAGAATATCTCCGAGCGCTTCGTGGTGGTCGCGTTCCCGAACATCACGAAGGACGTGAAGCTTCTGACCGACATTCTCCAGTACAATATCCAGGTGATCACGATTCACTCCGAGGAGGAGGTGCAGCCTGTGCTGGAGAAGCTCAGGAGCGAGGGGACGCCGCTCGTCATCAGCGACACCATCACGAACATCACAGCGCACCGCATCAACATGCGCTCCGTCCTTCTGACAAGCGGCGCGGAGAGCCTGAACTCAGCGCTTCAGCAGGCGGTGGCACTGGTCCGCTGCAACACCAATTTAAAGAGCGAGAGTGCGCTCTACCGGACCGTTCTCTCGGCCGATGCCGGCATGACGGTGGTCTATGACCAGCGGAAGACGCTCGTTTTCTCCAGCTGGAACGGAGAGGGAGAGGAGTTCTACACAGTGCTCCGGCAGAACATCCCGGACGTGGCGGAAAACGGCTCGGCAAAGTTCTTTCACGTCTCCGGGCGCGACATGTACTCCATCACCGGGAGGCTTCTGCATCTGGATGAAGGGGACTACACGGCCTTTTACATTCAGGAGGCCAAGGTTCCCATGATTTCCAGCAAGTACGGGGTCTCGTTTTCCGCGCGCCGGGAGGCGGAGCAGCAGTACTTCAACAGCTGCTTCAGCATGCGTGCCTCCGCAAATGACCTGGAGAAGGAAATCCGTCAGTACAGCGGGTCCGATTTCCCGATCATGATCACCGGGGAGCCGGGAACCGGCAAGGACCAGGCGGCGCGGCTCTGCTATCTGAACGGGAGGAACAGCAGCAATCCGTATGTCACGGTGAGCTGCTCCATTCTTACGGCGAAAAGCTGGGAATTCATCACAAATCACTACAACTCTCCGCTGAATGACAGCGGCCTGACGATCTGCTTCCAGGACATCGACGAGCTGTCCGGCGAGTGGTCCTCGCAGCTTCTCTCGCTGATTCTGGACATGGGAATCAACACGAGAAACCGCCTGATCTTCACGTGCGCCTGCGGGCGGGACAGCCGGATTCCCCCGCACGCCTCGAAATTCCTGAAGAAGCTCTCCTGCCTCGAAATTCATCTGGAGCCGATCCGCGCCCGCAGGGAGGAGCTCGCGTCGGTCTGCAGTCTCTATCTCGCGAATCAGAACATGGAGATGGGGAGGCAGATCATCGGGTTCGATGCCGGCGCCATGGATCTCATGCTGAAATATGACTGGCCGGGAAATTTCACGCAGCTGAAGCGTGTCATCAATGCGCTCTGCGTCATGACCTCCACCTCCTATATCCGGGCGGCTTCCGTGAAGCGGATTCTGGAGCAGGAGGCCCGCTCGCGGGAGCTCTGGGAGAAAACCGGGGCGGCGCCTGCCGCAGGAGGCATAGACCTGAACCGGACGCTGGAACAGATCCTCTCCGACGTCATTCGCCGCGTGGTGGAAGAGAAGGGCGGCAACCAGAGCGCGGCGGCGCGGCAGCTCGGAATCAGCCGCACGACGCTCTGGCGGTATCTGAACCGCGGAAGCTGAGCGGGAGGCGGTCCGCCGGACAGCTCCGGCCGCAGCCGTGCAGCTTTGCTCGAAAAGTAAAACACGCGTAAATTACGTTTCAAAACGCAACACAATTTGCCGGATGCAGCGTTGATTCCTGTGAACTTTTTGTGTATTATAAATGCGTATTGGATAACTGCCGGAGGTTTTGGTTCAAATTGAAACAAAGGCGGCAAATACACTAGCAAAAGGGAGGAAATACTGATGAGAAAGAATTGGATGCGTCTGGCAGCGGCGGGAATGGCTGTGGTGATGACTGCAGGCATGGCAGCCTGCGGTTCCTCGGGCAGCAGCTCGTCCACGACGGCGGCGGAGACCACCACTGCCGCGGCAGAGACCACGGCGGCGGAGAGCAAGGCTGAGGAGAGCAAAGCTGAGGAAAGCAAGGCGGGAGAGAGCGCAGCTTCCAGCGGCACGGATGTCGACGTGAGCAATGTTTCTCTGAACTTCTGGTCCGACAAGGTCGGTTCCGGTTCCTACAACATGATCGTCGCGATGTCCAAGATCCTCGAGGAGAAGGGCGGATTCAAGGAAGTAAACGTTGACCCGTCCTATCCGGGCGGCATGGGCGCTCCGTACATCTTCAAGGAGCAGGGCGCTGACCTCTCGTTCGTCAACGGCGCTCCGGCAAAGTGGGCCATGGAAGAGGGAACCCTCGGCCGCGAGAAGACCGATGGCTACGCGGCGGTCATCGGCGGACTGACGCAGGTCTGCTACATCAACTGCATCTCGAACAAGTTCCTGCAGGATCACGGGGTCTCCTCGATCGAGGAAGTCTTCGAGAAGAAGCTCCCGCTCCGCATCGGCTGCTCCGCAAAGGGCTCCATGGATGCTGAGGGCGCTTACCTCCTTCTTGAGTACTTCGGCGTGACCGAGGACGATTTAAAGAGCTGGGGCGGCTCCATCACGAACCAGGGCGGCGACCAGAACGCAGAGGCTCTCGCGGACGGACAGATCGACTTCTACATCGACCACACCTCCTCCGCTTCCTCCACGATGGCGCAGATCGCAACGACCTGCGATGTCACCTTCCTTCAGTGGGGCGATGACCTCGTGAACTGGTTTGTCAACGAGAAGGGCTTCGACAAGATCACGATTCCGGCAAATTCCTTCAAGGGACAGGACAAGGATCTGGTTCTTCCGGGTTCTCCGGACTGCCTGTTCGCGAACACCGAGCTTTCGGATGATGTTGTCTATCAGATCACGAAGACCCTCACCGAGAACAGAGATGACCTTGTTTCCCAGTACGAGTCCTTCTCCGGATGGGATCCGGCGACGGCATGGGAGTCCCAGAAGATCGGCGGCTGCCCGCTTCATCCGGGTGCTGAGAGGTACTACAAGGAAGCTGGTCTGATGAAGTAATGGATCCGCGGAGAGCGGAACAACTGAATTAGAATCAGTTATGAAAGGGCCAGGTTCCTTTTGTGCGGGGAGCCTGGCCTGTTTCAGAGAAATGAGGAGGGAATGCATGAGCGAAAAGGTAAAAGACGGCCAGGAACAGCCGAAGGTGAAGCTTTCCAAGGCAGATGAACTGGGCCGCAAGCTGGCGAAGGAGGACGACGAGGAAACCAAGATCGCAAAGATCATGAGAAAGTCTCCGGCCTGGAAGCGCTATCTCATCATCGGCCTGTCCGTTTTCTGGGTGGTCTTCCAGCTCTACATCAAACTGGTGAAGCCGCTGGATCCGTGGTTCCAGCTGCCGCTCCACATGTGTCTCGCCCTGATCATCGTCTGGCTTATGAACCCGATGAATGACAAGGCAAAGAAAAAGAGCGGTCTGTGGACTGTCTATGATATTTTCCTGATCGCGGCGACGATCTTTATCTTCGCCTACTATGCGATGAGCGCGGAGGCGCTGAATTACCGCCTCTACTCCGTAGATAAGATGTCAACGATGGATATCGTGGCCGGGACGCTTCTGATTATCTGCATCATGGAGGCGGTCCGCCGCGTGGTGTCCATGTCCCTGTTCTGGGTCATCATGTTCTTCATCGCCTACGCGTGGTTCGGGCAGTACATTCCGGGAATCTTCCATTTCCAGGGCATCAGCTATCCGAGATTCATCGAGACGCTCTCTCTCGGTGAGAACGGCATCTTCGGTTCGCCGCTCGGCACGTCCATGAACACGCTGTTCTACTTCCTGATGTTCGGCTGCTTCTTCGCAAACTGCGGCGGCGGCTCGGTGCTGACGGACGCGGGACTCATGCTCTCCGACAAGACCGTCGGCGGCCCCGCAAAGGCTTCGGTCGTCTCCTCGGGACTCATGGGCATGATCTCCGGCTCCGCGGTCGCAAACGTGACGGGCACCGGCGTGTTCACGATTCCGTTAATGAAGAAGACCGGCTACTCCCCGGAGGAAGCCGCTTCCGTCGAGGCTGTCGCATCCACCGGCGGACAGATCATGCCGCCGATCATGGGCGCAGGCGCCTTCATCATGGCTGAGATCATCGGCATCCAGTACATCCACATCGCGGCGGCGGCAATCATTCCGGCACTCGCGTATTTCATCGCGGCCCTGATGGTGGTTCATCTGATCGCGAGAAAGAAGCACATCGGCAAGAACCCGAATGTCCACTACGAGGGCAAGCCGATCCTGCCGAGACTGTACCGTCTCCTTCCGATCGTGATTCTGGTGGTCATGATTATCCGCGGCATGTCCCTGCCGAGAGCAGGCATCATCTGCACGGTGATCTCGATCGTCGTGAGCTGCTTCTCGAAGGAGACCAGAATGAGCGGAAAGAAGCTCATCCTCACGATGCTTGACGGCATCCGTCAGGCGGCAAATATCGCCATTCCGACGGCGGCCTGCGGCATCATGATCGGGATCGTGGTCCGCTCCGGTGTCGCGGTCAAGATCGCAAAGATCATTGACAAGACCGGCAACAACTCGCTGTTCCTGGCTCTCGTTGTCGCGGCGGTCGGCTGCATCATCCTCGGCATGGCCCTTCCGACGGTCGCTGCCTACCTGATCGCAAACACGCTGTTCATCTCCGCGATCCAGGGCCTCGACATCAAGCCGCTGGTTGCAAACATGTTCATCTTCTACTTCGGCGTTGTCGCGCAGATCACGCCGCCGGTCTGCCTCGCTTCCTTCACCGCCGCCGGAATCGCGGGGGCGTCGGCCTGGAAGACAGGGTGGAAGGCATTCACCTTCGCGATCACGGGCTTCATCGTGCCGTTCATGTTTGTGTACCGCCCGGCGCTTCTCCTGGAGGGAACCGGAGCGGAGATCGTGGTTGCAGCGCTCATGCTCCTGTTTGCGACCTTCTGCCTCGCGGGCTGCGTTTCCGGGTACATGTTCCACGACCTGAAGGTGTGGGAGCGCGTGGTGCTGGGCGCGATTGCGTTCCTCTTCATCCTGCCGATGAGCATTTCGGATGTTGCGGGAGTGGTGCTCGGTGTGATTTTCCTGGCATACTGCTATCTCGCTGGAAAGAAGCAGAACTCCAGGCCGACCCCGACTGCAGCTGCAGCCTGAGGGAGCAGATTATCTTTAAGGGGGAGCTATGACGGAACTGGATCACGTCGCCCTCAGGACGACGGAATTTGAAAAGACAGAGGCGTTCTTCGAGGACATCTTCGAGATGCGCCGCTACCGCGAGAGCGGAGAGGCGCCGCACCGGATCGTCTTCTACCTCGAGGGCCTGCAGTTAAACGAGGTGACAGAGCTTCAGAGCGGGCAGAACGTCTTCGACCACCTCTCGATCGGCGTGGAGGATGTCGCGGCGACCATGAGGAAGGTGGGAGAGAAGTATCCGGACTGCCGCCTGGAGAAGGACCACTGGGTGGTGCTTCCGGACGGGCAGACGAGAATCGAGCTGAAGCCGTATCACCACGCACTCGCTGAGTACGCTGAGTATAAGCGGAGACAGCAGGCGTGAGGAAAAAGCAGCCGGATCGGCTGCGGAAATTCAGATTGAGAAGAACAGGGACCGGCAGCCGCATCCGCGGCTGCCGGTCCCAGCGCTTTAAGGAGAACTGCCCGGGCAGTTTTTTCGTATTATCATGGTCCCTGCCGGGATTTGTCCTGCTTCCGTCAGGAATCGCGCTTCATCATCCGCCACATCGTGGTACGGCTGATTCCGAGCTCCTTCGCGGCCCTGCTCTGGTTCCCGCCGCAGCGGGAGATCACCGCTTCGATCACAGCGAGATTCATCTGCTCCATCGTCTGGTCCAGGCGGAGCGTCAGGGTATTGGGGGACGCTTCCTCAGAAGCGCCGGGAGCACCGGAAGGGGAGGAGGCGGAAGCCTGGGAGACGGAGGCGGCATCATCCACCGCGTGCTCCTGCTTAAGAAGAGAGCTGATACTGTCGGCGCTGATATAGGAGGTATCCGTCATCAGGGCCGCCTCATTCAGGACGCGCTTTAACTGCGTGTAGTTGCCAGGCCAGGTGTACTCCTGGAGGAGCGCCATCGCCTCGTCCTCGAAGCCGATGATCTGTCTTGCGAGGGACGCGTTCAGAGTTCCGAGATAGAAGCTCGCGATGGACGGAAGGTCCTTTCTGCACTCCCTGAGCGGCGGGAGGTGGAGCGGGATACAGGAAAAGGTCTCGATATATTTCTGCAGAAGTCCGCTCAGGGGCTTCCTGCTCTGTTCCGTGCAGGAGAAAATGACCCGGTTTCTCCTGCAGAGATTCGAGTCCGAGAGAATCGTGAGGAGCTGCCTGAGACGGATCTCCCCCAGGGCGTCCAGGTGGCTGAAGCAGATGGTGTTATTGTTGTCGTTCAGAGGGGAGTTGTAGTGATTGGTCAGGTAGTTCCATCCCTTGTCGTTCAGAAGCTCCGCGTCGACCGTGATGAGCGGGTTGTCTGAGAGGCCGCTCTCGCGGTAAATGATGTCCGCGACTGCCATGTGTCCGGTTCCCCGCTCGCCGATCAGCATGACCGGCAGCAGCCCGCGGTTCATGGCGGAGACCGCCGACTGGATCTCGCCGTAGGTGCCCGAGACGCTGAAGAGGTTGTTGAAGAAGAGGTCGTTGGTCTCGCGGCAATTGTAGTAGGTGATGCCGTACCTGCCGTTCGAGAGCGGCGCATTGCCCCTCGTGAGATAGCAGACGATGCAGGTGCGCTCCTGAAAGACGATCTGGCGGCTGGTGACGGAGTAGAGATAGCCGTCCGCCGACTTGAAGAACTTGTGCGTCCTTGACCTGCGGCAGGCCGGAAGCTCGCTCCGCAGCATCGGGAGAAGGGAGCCGTCCGAAGCATCCTCGAGCGAGGAGTAGAGAAGGCTTCCCTGGTCGTCGAACACCATGACCCGGGTCGCCTGGTTCTGGAGTATCATGCTGAGAAAGTGATTCCTCTCCCGGATGTCCATGTAGCTGCGGCTGATCTTCTCGGACTGCTCGAACGCGGCCTGGACGCTCTCGGCGCCGGAGGTCAGGAGAATCGCGTTCATTCCCAGCTCGTGCGCCGTGTTCACGGTCACGGTGTCACAGAGAACAGCGACGACTCCCTTTCGCTTCAGGTCGAGAAGGACGCCCTTTACCTCTCCTGCCGCGTGGACGGTTCGGACCTCCGTCCTTCTCCCCAGGAGGTCTAAAAGGGCGCGGGCAGGCTTCGAGATGCCCGGGAAGCCGACGACGGCGTATCTCCCGGAAAAATTTTCCACAAGACGGAGGGAGCGGAAGATGTCGAAGACAGACAGCTGAATTTCCACCACGGGGATGGTCGTCATCTCCTCGATGAGCTCTGCGGTCCCTCCCCGGGAGATGATGACATCGTAGCTGCTCTGCATGTACTGTTTTGCGATCTCGACGCCCCGGTTCAGGTCCCCGACAAAGACTGTGAGGTCAATCGAGGGATAGGAGGCGGCGGCAGACTCCATCAGGGTTTTGATGCCGTCGTAGGGAGCGATGCCGAGAACCTTGATTTTTCTGGTCATACTCGGAACCTCTCTGGCACAGCTTATGCGCCGGGGCCGGCTTCCTCCGGCGCGGCGGGCACAGGTGCTACGGTTGCGGTCTCGGCCGGAAGCGGTGCCGCTGTCTCTGACTCGGTCTCCCCGGGTGCGCCGATGGTCTCGGCCGGACGCTCTCCGGAGGTCTCCGGGGCCTCGGATGGAAGGGCGCCGGCGGATTCCTCGACGGTGTTCTTTGGCGGCGCTGTGACCGGCACGAGGACACCGGGTCCGCCGTATTCTCCGGTCACGTGTTCATAGGAGATCGACTCCTCCGTGCTCTCCTCCTCGGAGGATTCCGTCTCGGCGGCAGAGGTCTCCTCCGCCTCCCGCCAGCGGTGGGCGCCGGAGTTTTCCGCCTCTGTTCCGTTCTTTTGCTCGTAGGCGGACTTTGCCTCCGGGTTCACGGCATTGTTGAAGAGATCCGTCTCACCGGTGTTGTAGTCCACGCGCGCGCCGGTGTCGTAATCGACCCAGCACTCCTCCACGCTCTCCGGGCGTTCCCAGTCCTTCTCGGGGAGGTTCTTGTGCAGCTCCGTCATGACGTTGTGCCAGATCTGCCCGCAGACTGTCGCGCCGTAGATGCCCGGCATCGCCCGCGGAGTGTCATATCCCATCCAGACGGCCGTCGTGTAGTAGCGCGTGTATCCGCAGAACCAGGTGTCCTTCGAGTCGTTTGCGGTTCCGGTTTTTCCGGCCGCCTGCTGTCCGTCGAGATCCAGCCCGCGTCCGGTCCCGTACGGCATGTCCATGGTCCCCTTGAGGATGTCCGTAATGAGGTAGGCGGTTCCCTCCGTGTAGACCTGCGTGGTCTGCACGTTGTCCCGGAAGAGCTCTTCGCCGGTCCGGTCGTAGATCAGACTCGTGAGGCAGGTCTGCTCGCTGTAGACGCCGCCGTTCGCGAGAGTTGAGTAGCCCTTCGCCATCTCCACGACCTTGGTTCCGTAGGTGAAGCCGCCGATGGAGACCGCCGATGCGGTGTCGTCCTGCCACGAGAGGGATGTGAAGTCCATCTCCGCGAGGTAGGAGAGGCCTGTGCTGATGCCGATCTTATCCAGGAGCTGCCACGCGACCGTGTTGAGCGAGCGGTTCAGCGCCTCGCGGATCGGCAGGTAGCCGTAGTACTTTCCGCCGGAGTTCTCCGGTCCCCCCTCGAACTTGTAGTCGCGGATCACGTAGGACGGGTAGAAATAGCCGGTCTCAAAGGCGGGTGCGTAGTCCAGGAGCGGCTTGATCGAGGAGCCGGGCTGGCGCATGGAGAGAAAGGCGCGGTTATACTCGTCGTCCGTCCCGCGTCCGCCGACGACCGCCGCCACAGAATTCGTCTGGTTGTCCACCACGACGCCCGCGCCCTGCAGGGCATATTTGCCATTTTCCGCGCGCTCATCAGACCTTTTGTCGAGCGTGCTGTCGATTTGGTTCTGCAGAATTTCCTGGATCCCGCTGTCGAGCGTCGTGTAGATTTTGTAGCCGCCGGAGCGGATCGCCTCGCTCTTTTCGGCGAAGGCCTCCTTGTAGGACGCCTGGTACGCGTCGTACTCGCTCTTCGTGGAGAAGTAGTACTGGAAGTCAAAGCCGTCGTTCTTCATGAGCTGGAGTGCCGCGCAGTAGATCGCGTAGCCGGTCTGGTAGTTCTCCGGACTGTCGGGCTCGCGCTCCTGCACGATCTCGAGCGGCATCGACTGGTACTCCTCGAGCTCCTGTTTGGTGAGGTCCCCGCACTCATACATGCTGTTCAGGACTTCGTTCCGCTTTTTCGTGGACTCCTCGGGATGCTTCACGGGATCGTAGCTCGACGGGCGGTTGGAAATGCCGACCAGAACGGCCGCTTCCCACGGCTCCAGGCCGGATGCGCTTTTTCCGAAGTAGTAGCGGCTCGCGGCGCCGACGCCGTAGCAGCCGTGCGCGTAGAAGTTGCCGTTGCAGTAGAACTCCAGGATCTTGTCCTTGCTGAACCGCCGCTCCAGCTGCGGCGCAATCAGGATCTCCGTGAGCTTACGCTCGATGGTCCTCTCCTGGGTGAGATAGGTGTTCTTGATGACCTGCTGGGTGATGGTGGAGCCGCCCTGCGTGATCCTGTGGTTCTTCAGATAGACCAGCAGCACGCGGAACATGGCCACGAAGTCCACGCCGTGGTGAGAGTAGAAGCGCCGGTCCTCCTGGTCGATGTAGGCCTTCTTGATCCACGGGCTGATGTCGTCAAACGCGACGTACTCGTAGTGGCCCGTATTGATGACGCCGACCTTGTTCCCGTCCTTGTCGTACACCTCCGTGTCTGTCACCATGCGGAAGTCATCCTCGCTCATGTGGGAGCAGGTCTCCATCACGGTCTCCTGAATTCTGCCGAATTCCGGGTAGACCCGGTAGGCCGCGTATCCGCCCGCCGCGAGCACGGCGACCATCATGAGGAGCAGTACCGCCTTCAGGAAGGTGAAAAACGGGTGTCTTCTCCGCCGGTGTCTTCTGCTCCGGCGCTCGTCCGAGTATCTTTGTGCCATGAAATGCGCCTCCTGCGCCGCCGGGACAGACACCCGGCAGGAATCTCAGGATTTTATGAGATCCTTCAGCTCGAAGCGGATGATTTTTGCGAGATTTTCCGCAGAGATTTCCACCTGGCGGCCGCGTCTGCCCGCAGAGATAAAGATCGTGTCAAAATCCGCCGCGCTCTGGTGAAGGGTGGTCCGGAAGAACTTCTTCATGCCGATCGGCGAGCAGCCGCCGTGAATGTAGCCGGTGAGAGGAAGAAGATCCTTCTGCTTCAGCATCTCGACGGACTTCTCCCCGACTGCGGAGGCGGCCTTCTTTAGGTCCAGCTCCCCGGGGCCCGGAATCACGAACACGTAGAAGCGGCCGCTTTTTCCGACGGTCACGAGCGTCTTGAAGACCCGCTTCGGATCTTCGCCGAGAAATGCCGCGACATCCTCCGCGCTCACCGCTGCCTCCGGCGGAAAGCTGTGCTCTGTGTAGGGAATCTTCGCCGCATCCAGAAGGCGGCATACATTGGTTTTATCACTGTTATTCTTAGACATGTCAATATGATAACACACGCCGGTTTGATTGTGAAGAAGTGTGCTTCTATGCTATAATGCGTTGGAATAAGCATTTCAGGCAATCTCGTTTACGGGGAGAGTTTCATGAAAAAGGAAGACAGAAAAGCAAAGGAGCTTCTCCGGAAGTATCTGAGGTGGCCCCTTGCAGCGGCTCTTCTTGCTCTGGCTGCCGGCGCGCTTTCCCTCTGTGGAGGAAGGCAGGCGGAGATCGGGGCGGCTCTTGTCACACTGTTGTCTGCGCTTCTGTGCCTGCGCCTCTACTTCTCGCAGCGGAAAAACATCGAGAAGGCCATGGTGAACTACGGCATCTCGATGGACGAGCTTCAGAAGCGGCTCTCGGAGGATCTGGACGTTCCATACGCGCTCGCGGACCAGGGGGGGAATTTCCTCTGGCAGAACCGGGCCATGCGGGCGCTCCTGAAGGAGCAGCACTGCGCCTCGAAAAGCGTCTCGGATCTTTTTCCCGAGATGAGCCTCACGGACCTCGCGAAAATCGGAGAGAGCGCGGACTACCACCTCGCGCTCGGAAATCTGGAGTTCCGGATCCGCTTCACGCGGACGGGAGAGGCGGAGAACCGCGTTTTCGCCGTGGTGCTCTACGATGAGACGGAGATCCGCAGGCTCCAGGAGGAGGCGGACCGCAGGCGTCTCACGGCGGGCCTGGTGTACATTGACAACTACGAGGAGGCCATGGAGAGTGTGGACGAGGTGCGCCGCTCGCTTCTCATGGCCATGATCGAGCGGAAGATTGTGCGCTATTTCGACACGATGGACGCGATCGCAAAGAAGCTCGAGAAGGACAAGTACTTCTTCGTGGTGGAGCGCCAGCACATGGAGGCGATGCAGCAGAACCACTTCGATATCCTCGAGCAGGTGAAGACGGTGAACATCGGCAATGAGATGCGGGTCACCCTCTCCATCGGCGTCGGCGACAATGGCTCCACCTACGCGGAGTGCTACGAGTTTGCGCGGCAGGCGATCGATCTCGCCCTGAGCCGCGGCGGCGACCAGGCTGTCGTGAAGGACCATGAGAACATCAGCTATTACGGCGGGAAGTCCAACTCCACCGAGAAATCGACGCGCGTCAAGGCGCGCGTCAAGGCGCAGGCGTTCCGCGAGCTGATCGAAAACCGCGACCAGCTCTTCATCATGGGGCACAAGATTGCGGACATCGATTCGGTCGGCGCGGCGGTCGGCATCTGGCGGATCGCACAGGCCATGAACAAGAAGGCGCATATCGTCCTCTCCAGGGCAAATTCGTCGGTGAAGCCCATCCTGGACCGCCTCCGCGGCGGCGAGTACCCGGAGGACATGTTCCTCGACGAGGAGCAGGCGCTGAAGCTCTTTGACGATACCTGCGTCGTGGTCGTGGTGGATACGAACCGGCCGGCGATTGTCGAGGCGCCGAAGCTTCTCGAGGCGGCCAGGACGGTTGTGGTCCTGGATCACCACCGGCAGAGCCAGGATTCGATCCGGGGCGCGGCGCTCTCCTACATCGAGACCTACGCCTCCAGCGCGTGCGAGCTGGTCTCCGAGATCGTCCAGTACATCCCTGACGGCGTGAAGCTCAGGGCGGCGGAGGCGGATGCCATGTATGCCGGCATCGTCATAGACACGCACAATTTCGTGAACCAGACGGGCGTCAGGACCTTCGAGGCGGCGGCCTTTCTCCGGAGAAACGGCGCGGATGTGACGCGCGTGCGGAAGATGTTCCGGGAGAAGATCGAGGACTACCGCGCAAAGGCGGAGGCGGTGCACAACGCGGAGATCTACCGCGGCGCGTTCGCGATCAGCGAGTGCCCGTCCGAGGGGCTCGACAGCCCGACGATCGTCGGCGCGCAGGCGGCGAATGACCTCCTGGACATCGTCGGCATCAAGGCGAGCATTGTGATCACGCAGTACAACGGAAGGCTCTATCTCAGCGCGCGGTCCATCGATGAGGTGAACGTGCAGGTCATGATGGAGAAGCTCGGCGGCGGCGGCCACCGGACGGTATCCGGCGCACAGCTCGAGGGCGTCACGCCGGAGGAGGCGAGGAACCGCATCAAGGCGGTTCTGGATGAAATGATTGAGAAAGGTGAAATCGCATGAAAATCATACTCTTGCAGGATGTGAAGGCACTTGGAAAGAAGGGCGCGCTGGTGGAGGTATCGGAGGGATACGCGAGAAATTTCCTCCTTCCGAGAAAGCTCGGCGCACCGGCGACTGCCGAGAACATGAACACGATGAAGCTGAAGAAGGCGAATGAGGAGCGCATCGCCGCGGAGCAGCTCGCGGAGGCGAAGCAGCTCGCGGAGAAGATCGAGGCCGGAACCGTGACCATCCCGCTGAAGGGCGGGGAGAACGGAAAGACGTACGGCTCCGTCACAAGCAAGGAAATCGCGGAGGCGGCGAAGAAGCAGCTCGGCATGGACATCGACCGGAAGAAGATTGTCCTCGCGGAGCCGATCAAGGCGTTCGGAGCCTATGAGGCGGCGGTGAAGCTGCACAGGGAAGTACAGGCGAAGCTCAAGGTAAAAGTCGTGGAGGCCTGATGAGCAGCGAGAGCATTTTAAGGCGGGTGATGCCGCATAACCTCGACGCGGAGCAGTCCGTGCTGGGGTCCATGCTTCTGGACAAGGACGCGGTGGCGTCTGCCCTGGAGATCTGCACCGCGGATGATTTTTATTCCAGGCAGTACGGCGCCCTGTTCGAGTGCATTGAGGAGCTCTTCAACGAGGGCAAGACGGTCGATCTCATCACGGTCGCGGACAGGCTGAAGGAAAAGGATGTCCCGCCTGAGGTCTCGAGCGTCGAGTTTCTGCGCGCGATTGTGGACAATGTGCCGACTTCCGCGCACGTGAAGAGCTACGCGAAGATCGTCCACGACAAGGCGGTGAAGCGCCGCCTGATCAAGGTGAACGAGGAGATCGAGAATGTCTGCTACGAGGACAGCACCGACACCGAGACGGTCCTGAACGAGACGGAGGAGAAGATCTTCCGGGTCCTGCAGGCGAAGGGCGCCGAGGGCCTGGTCCCGATTGACAAGGTCACCGTGGATGTCATGGAAAAAATCCAGGAGGCCTATATGAACGGCGCCGCGGTGACTGGCATCCCGACGGGCTTCATTGACCTCGACAACAAGACGAGCGGCCTGCATCCGTCGGATCTCGTGCTGATCGCAGCGCGCCCCTCGATGGGGAAGACGGCGTTTGTCCTGAACATCATCCAGCACACCGCAATCCGGAAAAAGTACAGCTGCATGCTCTTTTCCCTCGAGATGAGCAAGGAGCAGCTGGTGAACCGCCTGCTTGCGATGGAGTCCGGGATCGACGCGCAGAAGCTGAGAAACGGAAACCTCACGCCCTCGGACTTCGAGCTTCTCTTGGAGGCTGCGGTCCGCGTGAGCGACTCGCGGAATCTCGTGATCGATGACACGCCCGGCATCAGCATCGGGGAGCTCCGCAGCAAATGCAGGAAGCGGAAGCTTGAGACGGGACTGGACCTTGTGGTGATCGACTACCTGCAGCTCATGAGCGGCAGCGGAAAGCAGAGCGACAGCCGCCAGCAGGAGATCTCCGATATCTCGCGGAACCTGAAGGCGCTTGCGCGGGAGATGCAGGCACCGGTGATCGCCCTGTCCCAGCTCTCGCGCGCCTGCGAGCAGCGGCAGGATCATCACCCCATGCTCTCGGATCTCCGCGAGTCCGGCGCGATCGAGCAGGATGCGGATGTCGTCATGTTTCTGTACCGGGAGGGGTACTATGACAAGGACTGCAAGAACCCGAACGAGGCGGAGGTCATGATCGCCAAGCAGAGAAACGGCCCCGTCGGGACGGTGAACCTCCTGTGGAAGCCGGAGATCACGCGCTTCGTGAACATCGCGCGGTGAGGCGCGTCCGG
>CACXCJ010000054.1 GCA_902766175.1 uncultured Lachnospiraceae bacterium | reverse complement strand
GCTTGGTATTGGATGGGCACCGACGGCAAGATGAAGACCGGCTGGCAGCAGATCGACGGCACCTACTATTACTTCGGAAGCGACGGAAAGATGCGGACGGGCTGGCTCTCCGACGGCACGAACCGCTACTACATGGACCCGGCCGACGGAAAGATGTCCCACGGCTGGAAGACGATCGACGGCTCCTGGATGCTCTTCGATACGAACGGCCACATGATGACCGGGTGGGTCCGCGTGAATAACGTCTACTACTATCTCGGAAGCGACGGAAAGATGGTCTCCGGAACCACGCTGACAATCAACGGAAATAACTACACCTTTGACACGAACGGCGCCTACACGGGCGGCGGCAGCATCGCGGCGACGGATGTCACCATCTCCTCAGGCACGGCAGCATCGTCCGGAAGCAGCACGTCCACGTCCACAAGTTCCTCCTCCGGCACGAACAGCGGAAGCGGCGCGCCCGGCTCGAACTCAAGCCGCGGCGAGGGCCTCGAGTCCGATGCGACGAGCGGACCCGGCGTGAGCGGAAGCTCCTCCTCGAGCTCTTCGTCCAGCTCTTCCTCCAGCTCCTCGTCTTCCTCCGGCGCTCCCGCCGGCTGGCAGTGATCTCCCGGACGGGCAGGATCTGTGAAATCCAAAGGGCGGCGGAAATCTGCGGGGATCTCTGATTCCCGGAGGATCCGCTTCCTTTCAGGCAGTACGACAGCCGATTTTATGCGCGGCGTCCGCGAATCCGGCGGGCGCCGTCTTTCTATACACACGGGTGCGAAGGCATTTGATCCGGCTCACACCGGGCGCGCCCTGCATGGGCGGACAGAATTGACAGATTTCCCCCGCCCGATTCTCAGGGAGGATTTTTCTTGAACCGCACGATGATGACACAGGGCATCAAAAAGGCTGCAGCAGTTCTTATTTCCGGGATTCTGGCACTCTCCTCCTTCTCAGACGTCCTCGCGGCAGAGAAGCTCACACGCCTCTCGTCCGGCACGTACGCGCTCTTCTCGGACGGCGACACCGTGAGCGGCGTCATTCACCGCGGTGTGGATGTCTCGCACTGGCAGGGCAGCATCGACTGGGAGAAGGCAAAGGCAGACGACATCGACTTCGTCATGCTCGGGACGCGCTACAGCGGCGCCGTGGACCCGCTCTTCTCTCAGAACGCGGAAAATGCAGCCGCCGCGGGTGTGCAGCTGGGCGCCTACATCTATTCCTATGCCACAAGCGTCGAGGAGGCAGAGGCGGAGGCGGATTTCGTCCTGAATCTCGTGAAGGACTACCCGATCTCCTACCCGATCGCCTACGACATCGAGAACGCCGGTACCTCCGGGACGCTCTCTAAGGAGGAGCTCACGGCGGTCGTAAAGACCTTCTGCGAAAAGATCCGGGACGCCGGATATTATCCGATTCTTTACGCAAACGACTACTGGCTCAACAACAAGCTCGACATGGCCGCCCTGAAGGACTACCCCGTCTGGGTCGCCGCGTACGAGCGGAACTACAGCTACACCAGCTCCTCCCCGGTGATGTGGCAGGCCACGAGCACAGGATCGGTGGACGGTATCAGCGGCGGGGTCGACATCGACCTCCAGTTCACGGACTTCTCAGGCGAGATTCCGGCGGATTCCTGGAAAAAGTTTGACGGCACCTGGTATTTCTATGAGAACTACCGGAAAGCCGCTGACAAGCTGATCTATGACGGATCGAATTACTATTACATGCAGGCGGACGGCACCATCTACTCCGGCGGATGGCTGACTCTTGAGGGAAAGAGGCGCTATTTCGACCCGGCCTCCGGGATCATGAGACGCGGCTGGAAGCAGATCGGCGATTCCTGGTATCACTTTGCGGAAGATGGCGGGATCCAGACGGGGTGGCTTAATGACCAGGGGAACTGGTACTACATGGATCTCTCCGGAATCATGATGACCGGCTGGATCCGCGCGGGCGGCGCCTGGTACTATCTGAACCCGAGCGGGGCGATGCAGACCGGCATGCAGAATATCGGCGGCGCGCGCTACTACTTCGGAAGCAGCGGTGCCATGCAGACCGGCTGGGTCCTTGACCAGGGGAACTGGTACCACATGAGCAGCTCCGGCAGCATGGAGACCGGCTGGATCAGCCTGGCCGGCACCTGGTACTACCTGGGCGATGACGGCGTCATGCGGACCGGCGTGCAGGATATCGGCGGCGTCTCCTACTACTTCGGGACGGACGGCGCGATGTACCACGACACGACGGCAGAGATCGGCGGAACAATCTACAGCTTCTCCTCCGGCGGCGTCATGACAGTGGCGGCCGCAGCCGCAGGCAGCGGCACAGGCACTGCCGCGGGTTCCAACGCGGGTGCAGGCAATGCTGTTGGTGCAGGCACAGGCACTGACACGGGTGCCACGGTGGAAAAGATAGACACAGCAGCCGGCTCCGCTGCAGCTGCTTCTGCGGGAACCGCCGCAGGAAGCTCAGGAGCCAGCGCTTCCGGCTCCGCGGGAACCGCCGCAGGGAGCTCAGGAGGCGGCACATCCGGCTCTGCGGGTGCCGGCGTGATCTCCTCCGCCCCGGGCGCGGCGAACGCGGCCGGCGGCATGATTCAGCCGGGCGGAAACTGAAGTTTCTCCCGGCTTCTGAGGCGCTTTTCCAAAAAGCAGCGCGCAAAGTGTGACGGAAACCTGCTCTCCTGCCGCACCCCGTTGTATAATAGAGCCAGCGGCTGACTGACGGAAAGGCGGGGTGTGCGGCATGGAGGATCGGAATTTCAGAAACAACATCACATGGACAGTCTTCATCTTTACCATTCTGGTGGTCCTCGCACACGCGCTCAACGCGGAGCTTTTTCTCGGGCCGGGAGCGGAGCGGACCTTTGCCGGGCAGGTGGAATCCTTTTTCTCCGCCGGCATCTGCCAGATCGCGGTTCCCGGTTTCTTCATGATCTCCGCCATACTTTTCTTCCGCAGCTTCGACATCGGCATGACGGCGGAAAAGCTCACGCGGCGCGTCCACACGCTGGTGATTCCCTACCTCCTGTGGAATATCCTCTACTACCTCGGTTATCTCATCGCCTCCCGCACCCCCGGCCTAAGCGCGGTTGTCGGGGAGCGCGCGGTCCCGCTCGATGCCGGGACTTTTCTCCGCGCCGTTTTTCTCTACCGGTATAACTATGTCTTCTGGTTTCTCTTCCAGCTGATTCTTCTCTCCGCCCTCTCGCCGCTTCTCTGGTTTCTCCTGCAGAACACGGTGGTTTTCGCCGCTGCCGAGGCAGCGCTTCTTCTCATCATCGCGAAGCGCTGGGACCCGACACCGCTGAATTCCGATGCATGCTTCTACTACCTCACGGCAGCCTGGTTTTCCTTAAAACTCCGCCAGACCCGCGAGAGAGAGGCGATGCGGGCCGGTGTGTTCTACCGCAAGGGCCTCCGCACGCGTCACAGCGCTTCCGCCGGCCAGACGCTGGGGCTCTTACTTCTCTCTGTGGTTTTCTACGCCGTGTGGCACTTCACGGGAAATGATCTGCCGCTCGTCCTGTGCCGCCTCTCCGGCGCAGCTTTCGTCTGGACTGCGGTCTCCGCCGCGGCGCCGTACGCGCACCCCCGGATCATGGAAAGCACCTTTCTGATCTACGCCGTCCATTTCGCATTCGTGCGCCTCGTGACGAAGAGCCTGAATCTTATTCTTCACGGAAGCAGCGCGGCGGCTCTGCTCCTCTACTTTCTCATGCCCGTCCTGGTGCTGCTCTTCGCCTCCCTGATCCATCTCATCGGAACGCAGCTCACACCGGGATTTCTGGCACTGCTGACAGGGAACAGGGAGTAAATTTTATAAGGAGGCCATCTCATGAACCAGAACCCCGAAGATTCTTATGCTCTGCCTGCAGACTGCGCGGAGCCGCTTTTCAATTCGAAATTCATCAGGGTCTTTGACCTTCATTATGCGGAAGGAAAGCACTACTACGATGCGACGCGCCACGACGCAGCGCATCTCACGGCGCTTCAGAGCACGGAGGAGATCCGGAAAAGCGGGCCGGACGCGGTGAGCTGCACGCTGATTGTAAAGATACCGGGTGAGGAGCCGCGCCTGTACCTGCAGTATGAGTTCCGCTATCCGGCGGGCCACTACCTTCTCTCGGTCCCGGCCGGTCTCATCGACCCGGAGGACCGGGGGACGGAAGCTCCGCTGATCCGGACAGCAGTCCGGGAAATCAGGGAGGAGACTGGCATTCTACTCACTGAAAAGGACCGCGTCTTCCCGATCAATCCTTTTGTCTTCAGCACGCCCGGGATGACAGATGAGAGCAACGGCCTTGTCTGCGCCGTAGCGGAGCTTGAGGATCTGTCGTGTCTGAACCACAAGGGCGCTGTCGGGTCAGAGAAGTTCTCCGGCTACCGGCTGCTCACGAAGAAGGATGCGATGGAGCTGATCGAGCGAGGGGCGGATGAATACGGGATGTACTATCCGGTTTACACGCTGCTCTCTCTGCTGTATTTCGTCTCGGGAATGTGGGAGAGAAACGCATGAGGAGCCCGACAGCGGATGCCTCATTGTCAAAAGCGATCCGGCGCTTTTTGTGAGTGCCGGCTGTAAGGTACGTATGATAAAACCGAATTCTATTCATTCTCTAGGGCGGAAAATGCACCTGTCCGTGACGTTTTCCCTCCTTTTTCTCAGTGCTGCCCTGCTTCTTTTTCTCGCGGGCAGGTACATTCCGGGGTTCGCGGACAGTTACCGCGCGGCCATGAACCCGGTGATACTTGACAGCATCGGCCGCTTCTTCGGGCTCTTTCCGTTTTCGGTGGCGGAAATGCTGCTCTGCGCCGCTATTCCGCTTCTGATCCTTTTTGCGCGGCGCCGCATCTTCTTCCGCGCACTGTTTTTTCTCCTCTCGCTCGGCGCGCTTCTTTTCGAGCTGAACGAGGGCGTCTACTTCTCCTGCACCACCTTCACAAGACAGTACCGCCTCGACCGCGGGAGCTACTCGACGGAGGAGCTCGCGGAGGTGTGCCGTGCTCTCGCGGAGCGGGCGAATGCGTGCGCGCCGTCGGTTTCGCGGGACGGTGAAGGCATCATGCAGACCGATCCGGGACTCCCGGACAGGATGCGGGGCGCGGTGCAGGACCTCGGCAGCCGGTACGATGTGCTGGACCTGCATCTCCCGCGCCCGAAGGGCGTCCTTTTTTCCCGGCTGCTGAGTGATTCCAGCCTCACCGGCATCTATTCGATTTTCACGGTCGAGGCAAATTACAACCGGGAGATGGCGCCGTACAACACGCCGTTCACGATGGCGCACGAGCTCTCGCATCTCTGCGGGGTGATGTCGGAAAAGGAGGCAAATTTCGTCGGCTACCTCGCGTGCCGGGACAGCGCTGCCCCGGACATCCGCTACAGCGGCGCCCTGATGGGGTGGATCTACTGCGGAAATGAGCTCTACCGCCGGAACTATGACAAGTGGCTTGAAATCGCATCGACGCTTGACGAGTCTGTAAACCGCGACCTAGAATACAATACGGAGTTCTGGGACCGGCACCGCGGGAAGACCTCCGAGACCGTGCAGAAGCTGAATGACAGCTACCTGAAGGCCGGCGGAATTGCCGAGGGCGCGGAGTCCTACGATCTCGTCGTGGACCTCATCGTGGCTTACGAGAGAGACCAGAGCGGCTGATGCCGGATCTGCCGTGTCCTTTTCTGGCGGCAGATATCCGCCGTTACGCGCCGAACGATATCATTAAGAGAAAGCGGGGATTTTTCCATGAAATTTAAATCCGTAGACGAAATTGAAAAATTTTCCTTCCGGGACAGTGTGATCAAGACCTTCCGGATTGAGGACGGAGTCGTGCTTCTTGAACTCGACGCCCTGATCGTGGAGCCGAACAATTCGCAGAACAAGAACTTCACCAGGAGCTTCGCGGACACCACGCTGGTCCGCTTCCTCGGCGGGAAACTCGAGTACGCAGTCAAGGACGGCTACCGCCTCCGCGACCCGGAGGGAAAGATCCGGGAGGAAAAGCCGGACGAGATCATCGCCGCTTCCGATGCGGCGCCGCTCCCGAAGACGTGTGAGGGCACCTATCTCTACGCGATCGAAAACCAGGCGAAGACGGACGGGCGGAAGACTGTGAGCCTGAACGTCGAGTTCCCGCAGGAGAACCCGTATGACACCCTGGTCACGGACTCCTATCGCTTCTACGTGTCCTACGACAAGGCTGTCTTCGAGTGGGAGCGCTTCTTAAATAAGGTCGATGAAGCATGAAGGTCAATGAAGCAAAGGTCAATGAAGCATGAGCTCTCGAAACCCATACAATCAGCTGATCGCGGTGACAAACCGCCATTTCTCTGACGCTGCGCCGGCCCCGGAGAAGGCGTTCCTGCACCGCGTCCGCGAGGTGCTGCGCCTGCAGCCGCGCGCGCTCGTTCTCCGGGAAAAAGACCTCTCTCCCCAGCAGTACCGCGCACTGGCAGAAAAGGTCCTGCAGGATGCAGAGGGAACCCGCGTCCCTGTGATTCTCCACGGCTTCCCGGAAGTGGCCGCAGCGCTCGGTGTGAAGTCCGTGCATCTCCCGCTTCCGGCGCTCGAAGCGCTGTCGCAGGAAAATCCGCTGCTCCTGAGGCGTTTTTCACAAATCGGCACTTCCGTCCACTCTGTTTCAGACGCGGAGCGCGCGGTCTCGCTCGGCGCCTCTTATCTCTTCGCCGGGAATGTCTTTGAGACCTCCTGTAAGCCAGGCCTCCCCGCGCGCGGTCTCGCCTTTCTGGAGGCAGTCTGTGCCGCTGTGCCGGTCCCGGTCTACGGAATCGGCGGCGTGACGCCGGAGAACCTGTCCCTCCTCCTTGCGGCGGGCGCTGCCGGCGGCTGCATGATGTCAGGATATTTCAGGGATCTCACAGGCAGATTTTCTCTCCCCTGATTCCCTGTATCAGATCCGCTTCCGTGAGAAGGGAGAGTCCATCCAAGAGCTTTATGTGGAAGGTTCCGAGCGGAAGGCGGCGAATCGGTGCTGCGGGCTCGGCGCCTCTGCCTGCGCCGGCTTCTCCGGCAGTCCCGCGTCCATCCGGGGCTTTCCCCGTCACAAGGGCACCTGCCTCCATCTTCCGCATTGCTTCCGCCTCCCGCACGGTCTCTCTCTCCGCGTATTCTCCCGAGAGGTTCAGAAGCGTTACGGCAGCGAGGCACGCGTCCAGCGGGGATGCCGCGGCGAGATACGCCGCCACGAGGCAGTTCAGGATGCAGCCCGTTCCGGTAATTCTTCCCATGTGGGCCGAGCCGTTCCGGAGTGCAAAGGTCTCGGTTCCGTTGCTCACGAGGTCCGACGCACCGCTTGCGAGGACAACCGCACCGCTCTGCGCCGCAAAATCCCGGACAATTTCCGCCATTGCCCGCTCAGAATCAGGTATGCCTTCGCTCACGCGGTCCTGCTCCGCGGTATCGATGCCGCAGACGCCGAAGGATGCGCCGGAGAGGGCGCGGATCTCCGATGCGTTTCCCTTGATGACGGCGGGACGGCACTCTGTGAGAAAACGCCTTGCGAGGTCCAGGCGCATGCGGGAGCAGGTGACGCCGACTGCATCGATCACGGAGGGAATGCCCCTCTCCTTCGCCGCGCGTCCCGAGAGAAAGATTGACTCTCTCCGCGCATCCGTGATATTCGCGAGACTTACGCCGAGGGAAGCGCTGATCGAGGTAATTTCCTCCACCTCCTCCGGGTGCTCCGCCATGATCGGACGCGCGCCAGCCGCGAGAACCGCGTTCGCGCAGTCATTTACCGCGATGGGACTGGTGATGCAGTGAACAAGCGGAGATTTCTCCCGGAGAGCGGTCAGCGCGCCGGCCGACTGCAAAATTCTGTCACTGAAATTCAAAGCATGTCTCCTTCCCGGAAGGCCGGGCCGCCTGCCGGCTGTCTGACTCTGTTTCTGAACTCCGGCTTCCCTGCCGTCTTCTCCAGACCGCGCGCAGCATCGGCCGCTTCTTACGCCCTCAGCCCCGCGCCGCGCTTCTGTGCGTCATCCAGTACGCAGCGCCGGCAATGAGGAAGACCGCGAGAACCACGTACTTCACCGCATTCACCGCAGGAGTCGGGTCCTGGACGAAGTTATGGACGATGACGACCGTCACAAGATAGCCGATGAAACCGAGCACCGCGATGCCGATGGAATCATTCAGCACCTCGCTCCCTCCCGTGTACACGTTCGAGCCCAGCGCCTCCTGAATCTTCGCAACGAGGCCCGCCTTCTGCATCTGCTTCAGCATGAAGAACGCGAGACTTCCGCCGATGAGGGTCCCCGCGATAAAGGACGGGACATAGAAGAACCACGTGAGCCCCGTGCGGCCCCAGATCCAGGTCATGACCGGGTAGGACACAATCGCGCCGATGATGCCGGTGCCGATCACCTCGCCGAGAAACGCCCAGATGAGTTTTCCCTTCGAGAGACGGTATAACGTGCCCGAGAGAAATGCGCCGAACACCGCGCCGGTCAGCGCGAGCGGCGGAATTCCCATGAAGGCCATCCGGAGAATGCCGATGATCAGCGCGCAGAGGAACGCGTCAAACGGCCCGATGAACACCGCGCACGTGATGTTGATGAGGTGCGCCATCGGACACATGCCCTCGACCCTTAAGATCGGGGAGATGATGACGCCGATTGCGATCATCATCGCCATAAAGGTGAGCTTCGTGAGATGCTTCGAGTTCTTCATTCTGTTCCCTCCCTGTCCCGGCAGAGACGGAACGCACTCTGACAGACCGGTCACTGCAATTTCCCGCCTTCACGCAGACAAGCTGCTGCCGGCAGGCTGCCCTGCAGTCCTCTTGCTCTGACCGCTGTCGACAAAAAAGGTGCGCGTCCGCGGACACGCACCTCCGATTTTCTCTCAAATCGTTCGAAAACGCGCTCCCGCCAGGACTTTACTTGGCTGGCGGTCAATGCTCACTGGCATCCTCTCAACCCGGAACACGGGCTCCCATCGCGTTTTCCCCTGTACACTCCGCCAGGGCGCTCCCCCTCACGAAGCCCGCGCCGCGAAAATCCGGCCGGTCATACAGGATTTCGATTTCGGTTCAATTATAGCGCCGGGCGGCCGTCTGTCAAGCTTACCTTTTTTCGATCCCAGTCCCCATGAGGTAATTCACAAACTGCTGCGCGGTTCTTCCGGATATTCCGCCGTGATACATTTCCCAGCGGTCCGCCTCCTGGCGCAGGACATCGTCCGGAAGATGCACGCCGTTCTTTCCAGCGAGCCCGCGGATAATGTCGTAGTATTCCTGCCGTGACGGCTTGAAGTAGCCGATCGTCACGCCGAAGCGGTTTGCGAGCGAGAGCTTTTCCTCCATGGTGTCGGAGTGGTGAATATCGGCATTCTGCTCGACGTCCGTGCGGTCCCGCCACGTCTCCCGGATCAGGTGCCGGCGGTTCGAGGTCGCATAGATCAGGATATTTTCCGGGCGCGTCTCGACGCCGCCCTCGATCACGGCCTTCAGGAACTTGTAATCCGACTCGTCCTCCTCGAAGGAGAGATCGTCCATGTAGATGATGAACTTGTAGTTCCGGTTCTTGATCTGCGCGATGAGCTGCGAGAGCAGGCGGAACTGGTACTTGTAGATCTCGATCATCCTGAGGCCGTCCGCGTAGAACTCGTTCACGATCGCCTTGATGCTGCTGGACTTTCCGGTGCCGCTGTCACCGTAGAGGAGGACGTTGTTTGCCTTCCTTCCCTCGACAAAAGCCCTCGTGTTGTCAACGAGCTCCTTCTTCTGGCTTTCGTAGCCGATGAGGTCGCTCAGCACGACGCGGTCCATGTTGTTGATGGCGCGGAAAATGACGGTGCCGTCCGACGCCTCATGGATGCGGAACGCCTTGTTCAGGCCGAAGGAGCCGACGCCGTAATCGCGGTAGAAGCCGGAGACCAGATTGAAAAACTCCTCGTCCGTCGCAGCCTGATCCAGCTTTTCGCTCAGGGCGCGGACCTTCTCACTCACGTTCTGGTTGTACATGAGCGCCGGCTTCCGGATCGCCTGGTAGTGTGTGAGCACTGTGAAGCAGTCGATGCCGAGCTTCTCCTCGATCCAGGAGAAATCGTAGTGGAACAGCTCCCTGAACGCATGAAAATCCCCTGTCACAAAGTGATTCACGCTCCCATCCTTCGCGCCGACCTTCTCGCTCGTCAGGCTGAAGGGGTTTTCACTCATCATGAGCACGTACGTCAGGTAGTTCTGCCAGAGGTTCCGGTCAAATCCGTAATCCGTCCCGAGGACAAGAATCCGCTTCACCTCCCGGTAGGTGCGTCTCTTCAGTTCCTCCTTATTGTAGTCCCCGCTTCTCAGCGCTCTGCAGACCTCACAGAGCTGCATCAGAATGGAATCCTGCGGCATGTCCCCGAACATAAGAAGATTTGCGGCTATTCGATCCATATGTGTTTTCCTCCTTGATAAAACAAAAAGCTCCGTCCCAGCGTCTCGCAGTACGCCAAAACAGAGCCTTCAGTGCACCTTCAGGGACTCGAACCCTGGACAAATAGATTAAGAGTCTACTGCTCTACCAACTGAGCTAAAGGTGCGTCTCGCGGTCACATCTCCGTGACACAAATGATATTCTACTCAAACCTCCCCTCTTTGTCAACAGAAACCTGCGCAGAATCGGGATTTTTTTTGCTCTCCGCAGAAATAAAAATCTCCCCTCCGCAGGGCTCTTCCATGTCCTGCGGAGGGGAACTTATTCTTCTGACGACTCGGCCTCTCAGCCGTCCGGCTTTTCAGTTTTCTGCCGATCAGTCAAGGATCTTGACAACTCTGCCGGATCCGACGGTTCTGCCGCCCTCGCGGATAGCGAAGCGAAGACCCTGCTCGCAGGCGATCGGGTGGATCAGCTCGACGGTCATCTCGACGTTATCGCCCGGCATGCACATCTCGGTTCCTTCCGGAAGCTCGCAGACGCCCGTGACATCGGTGGTTCTGAAATAGAACTGCGGACGATAGTTATTGAAGAACGGGGTGTGACGGCCGCCCTCATCCTTGGTCAGGACGTAAACCTGAGCCGTGAACTTGGAGTGGACCGTGACCGTGCCCGGCTTTGCGACGACCTGGCCGCGGACAATGTCCTCACGGTTGATACCGCGGAGCAGAAGGCCGACGTTATCACCAGCCTCAGCGTAGTCCAGGGTCTTGCGGAACATCTCGATACCGGTGACGACGGACTTCTTCTTCTCGTCCTTGATACCGAGGATCTCGACTTCATCGTTCATGTGCAGCGTACCACGCTCCACACGGCCGGTAGCGACGGTGCCGCGGCCGGTGATCGTGAAGACATCCTCAACCGGCATAAGGAACGGCTTGTCGTTCTCGTGAACCGGCTCCGGAATGTAGTTGTCGACTGCATCCATGAGCTCCATGATCTTGTCGCCCCAGGGTCCGTCCGGATCCTCAAGAGCCTTCAGAGCGGAGCCGCGGATGATCGGGACATCGTCGCCCGGGAAGCCGTACTCATTCAGGAGGTCTCTGATCTCCATCTCGACCAGGTCAAGGAGCTCCTCATCATCGACCATGTCGCACTTGTTCATGAAGACGACGACATACGGAACGTTCACCTGGCGAGCGAGCAGGATGTGCTCACGGGTCTGCGCCATGACACCATCGGTTGCAGCGACGACGAGGATTGCGCCGTCCATCTGCGCTGCGCCGGTGATCATGTTCTTGACATAGTCAGCGTGTCCGGGGCAGTCAACGTGTGCATAGTGACGAGCCTTCGTCTCATACTCGACGTGAGCCGTGTTGATCGTGATACCACGCTCTCTCTCCTCCGGTGCCTTATCAATGTTTGCGAAGTCGACAACCTGGTTGGTCGCGGACGGAAGTCTGCGGGCAAGAACCTTCGTGATCGCAGCAGTCAGAGTCGTTTTGCCGTGGTCGACGTGGCCAATGGTTCCGATGTTGCAGTGCGGCTTGGATCTGTCAAATTTCGCTTTTGCCATTTTACTATCCTCCTTGGATGAGATCCGAAAGCTGGATCGAATCTACTTTAGAATGAACTTCTATGAATTATACCCCGAAACCTCGCTTATATCAAGCGTTTTCAGGGTTTTGGCGCTCTGCGCGGGGCCTGCCGGACGCTGTACAGTCTCCGGCGGGAAGCCTCGCCGACGCGCTGTCAGGCGCTGTCCGTTCCCCGGACGGGAATCCGTTTCCGATTCAGCCGGGGAACGGCCTGCCATTTTTATGCCTTGTGCTCAGAGAGAACCTTCTCTGCGATATTCTTCGGAACCTGCTCATAGCGCTCGAAGAACATGGAGTAGTTTCCGCGGCCCTGCGTTCCGGAGCGGAGGTCGGTGGAGTAACCGAACATCTCTGCCAGCGGGACGAATGCCTTGATCATCTTGCCGCCGTGAATATCCTCGAAGCCCTCGACTCTGCCGCGGCGGGAATTGATGTCTCCGACCACGAATCCCATGTAATCCTCCGGGACCGTTACCTCGACCTTCATGATCGGCTCAAGCAGAACCGAGCCGCCCTTCTGCATCGCGTCCTTGAATGCCATGGATCCTGCGATGTGGAATGCCATTTCGGAGGAGTCGACCTCGTGGTAGGAGCCGTCGTAGACGGTCGCCCTGACGCCCAGCACCGGGAAGCCTCCCAGGATGCCGCTCTTTGCAGCCTCCTGAATGCCCTCGTCGATCGGCGGGATGAACTCCTTCGGAATCGCACCGCCCGTGACGGCATTGACAAACTCATAGGTCTTCTCGCCGTTCGGATCCATCGGCTCGAACTTCACCTTGCAGTGTCCGTACTGGCCCTTGCCGCCGGTCTGCTTGATGTACTTGGACTCGACATCGACAGGCTTCGTGAAGGTCTCCTTGTAAGCGACCTGCGGAGCGCCGACATTCGCCTCGACATTGTACTCGCGGAGCAGGCGGTCGATGATGATCTCCAGGTGCAGCTCGCCCATTCCGGAGATGATGGTCTGTCCGGTCTCCTGGTTCGTGGTCGCGTGGAAGGTCGGGTCCTCCTCGGCGAGCTTCTGCAGCGCGTCCACCATCTTTGCCTGTCCTGCCTTCGTCTTCGGCTCGATCGCGATGTCGATGACGGGCTTCGGAATCTCGAGAGACTCGAGGATGATCGGATGCTGCTCATCGCAGAGCGTATCACCCGTGGAGGTCGCCTTGAAGCCGACCGCCGCGGCGATATCGCCGGAGAACACCTTGTCCAGCTCCATTCTCTTGTTCGCGTGCATCTGCAGGATGCGGCCCGCGCGCTCCTTCTTGTTCTTCGTGGAGTTCAGGACATAAGAGCCCGTGTTCAGCGTACCGGAGTACACACGGAAGAACGCAAGTCTTCCGACAAAGGGATCGGAGATGATCTTGAACGCAAGTGCGGAGAAGGGCTCCGCGTCAGAGGCCTTTCTCTCATCCTCTTCGCCGTCCGGAGTGGTTCCCTTGACCGGCGGGATATCCGTCGGTGCGGGCATGTACTCGATGACAGCGTCGAGGAGCTTCTGGACGCCCTTGTTGAAGTGCGCGGAACCGCAG
>CACXCJ010000053.1 GCA_902766175.1 uncultured Lachnospiraceae bacterium | reverse complement strand
GTGCTGGAAATAATTTGCGTCGAGGTCGCCGGAATCGAGCGCAAGATTCGGCTGTACATAGTCCGTGTACTCCTTGACCTGCAGGTCGAAGCCCTCCTCCTTCAGAAGGTCCGCCGCCGCATTCAGAATCTCCGCGTGCGGAGACGGGGATGCGCCGACAACCAGGGCAGTGAGATCGCCCGATGCCGCGCTCTCCCCGGCCTTCGTCTCCGCCTTGCCCGCCTCTTCCGTCCCGGAGGAAGCTGTCTCCGCGCTCGTCTCCGCGCCAGATTCCGCTGCCGCCGCAGTCGTCTGCGCCGCGCTCGTCTCCGAAGAGCTTCCTCCGCCGCACGCGGTCAGCGCGGAAAGTGCCAGAATTCCAGCCAGTACAAGATATCTTTTTTTCATAAATTTCCTCCCCTGCCCCATTCCGGGGCCATGTGATCCCTCGCCCCGCATCAGCGGATTCTCTTGTCCGTGCGCCGCGCGGTCCGAAGGAAAAACTCCTGAATCACCTGGACGATGACGATCAGGATCACAACCGTCACCAGCATGATGTCCGTCTGGTAGCGGTAGTAGCCGTAGTTGATTGCGATGGTGCCAAGGCCGCCGCCTCCGGTGAAGCCCGCCATCGCCGTGTAGCCGAGAATCGTCGTGATGGAGATCGCCGCGCCGAGAAGAAGCGAGGGCCTCGACTCAGGCAGCAGCACCTTCCAGACGATCTGCCGCGTGTCCGCGCCCATCGACTTCGCTGCCTCGATGACGCCGGCATCGACCTCCTTTAAGGAGCTCTCCACCATGCGCGCCACGTAGGGCGCCGCGGAGATGACGAGCGGCACCACGACCGCCTTCCAGCCGAGCGTCGTCCCGACGACGAGCCGCGTGAACGGCAGCACCGCGATCAGAAGGATGATGAACGGGATGGACCGCAGGAGATTTATGACGGTGCCCGCCACGAGGTTCAGTCCCCGGTTCGGGCGGATTCCTCCCTTGTCCGTCACGGTCAGAAGAATGCCGAGCGGAATTCCGATCGCGTAGGAAATCGCAGAGGAGAAGACCACCATGAGCACCGTCTCAAGAAAACCGGTCCCGATCATGGAAACGACCTGTGAATCAAAGCTCACTGCTCTCCACCTCCTCGAATGGGACGTCATGCGTCCTCAGGTAGTTGATGGCCCGCGTCGCGTCGAGTTCATTCTCCGGCAGCTGCACCACCATCTGGCCGGCCGCCTTTCCGCCGATGTCCCTTGTCGCGGCGTAGATGATGTTGACCGGCACCCTGCAGGCAAGAATCATGTTGGCGATCACCGGCTCGAACGAGGACCGGCCGTCAAACGTGATCCTGATCTTCCTCGAGTTTCCGAACTCCTCCTCCCGGACCTCGTTCCCGAGAATGAGCTCCCGGCCGATCTTCGACTTCGGCGAGGAGAAGACATCCATCACCGTGCCGGCCTCCGCGATCGCGCTGTGGTCAATAATCGCAACCCGGTCGCAGATCGCCTCGATCACGGACATCTGGTGGGTAATGACGATCACCGTGATGCCGAGCTTCTGATTGATGCGCTTCAGGAGCTCAAGGATGGACTGCGTCGTCGCCGGGTCCAGCGCGCTCGTCGCCTCATCGCAGAGCAGAACCCGCGGTCTCGTCGCAATGGCTCTCGCGATCGCGACCCTCTGCTTCTGCCCGCCGGAGAGCTGTGCGGGATACGCCTTCAGCCGGTCCGAGAGGCCGACCATCTCCAGCAGCTCCTTTGCTCTCTGCTCCGCCTCCTTCCTGCCCACGCCCGCGATTTCCAGCGGGAAGCACACATTTCTCAGGACGTTTCTCTGCTCGAGCAGGTTAAACTGCTGGAAAATCATCCCTATGGACTGCCGGATGGTTCTCCGCTCCCTTTCCGACATCTGCCTGAGGTTCCTGCCCTCGAAAAGCACATTTCCGGAGGTCGGGACCTCAAGATAATTGATGCAGCGGACCAGCGTCGACTTGCCTGCGCCTGAAAGTCCTATGATGCCGAAGATCTCACCGCGCCGCACCTCGAGGTTGATGTCGTTCAGCGCGCGCACGACGCCGTTCTCGGTCTGAAACTCCTTCATGAGATGTTCAATCCGGATAATGCAGTCGGAATCGTTCATACCCCCTCCATTGACAAAGGCGATTCTAATCCGGAGCTGTGCCGGTGTCTAATAGCAGTTTTCTTTCTGCTCCTATAAATTAATTTTATAGAGCCCCGTATCTTCCGCCTCAGTTTCTGCCGAACTCCGAGAGCTTGAGGCCCGGGTTCCGGTCCTCCACCATCTTCACGCTCCACTCGTGTATAAAGAGCAGAAGCGGCTCACCCTTCAGGTTCTCGATCAGCTTCATATCGCTCGTTCCCTCGATGCGGTCCACATCGACCTCGCTCGGATTCTCGATCCAGCGGATATACTCATAGGGAAGCTGGTCGAGACGCACCTCGACGTTGTACTCCGCCTTCAGGCGGTAGGTCAGAACCTCGAACTGCAGAACGCCGACCGCCCCCACGATGATCTCCTCGAGACCGGTGTTCCGCTCCCGGAAAATCTGGATCGCGCCCTCCTGCGCGATCTGGCTCACGCCCTTCGTGAACTGCTTGCGCTTCATGGTGTCGATCTGCTTTAAACGCGCGAAGTGCTCCGGTGCGAAGGTCGGGATGCCGTCGAACGCGACAGGCTCCCTGGAAGTGCAGAGCGTGTCGCCGATCGAGAAGATCCCCGGGTCGAAGATGCCGATGATGTCACCGGCGTAGGCGCGGTCCACGATCTTCCGCTCGTCCGCCATCATCTGCGTCGACTGGTTCAGGCGGATCTTCCGCCCGCCCTGGACGTGCGTCACCTCCATGCCGGCCTCGTACATGCCGCTGCAGATGCGCATGAACGCGATGCGGTCGCGGTGCGCCTTGTTCATGTTCGCCTGAATCTTGAAGACAAAGGCGGAGAAGAAATCGTCCTTCAGCGGATCGACCGTGCACATCTCCCCGGTGTCCTCGATCCCCGTGGTCTCCGTCCTCATGAGATGCGCCCTTCTCGGAAGGGGCGGCATGGTCATCTTAAGGAAATGCCGCAGGAAGGTCTCGACGCCGAAGTTCGTGAGCGCCGATCCGAAGAAGACCGGCGTCAGCTCGCCGTGCCGGACGCGGTCCATGTCCAGGGGATCGCTCGCGCCGTCCAGGAGCTCGATCTCGTCCATGAGCTGCTGCCGGTAGTCCTCCCCGATGAGATCCGTGAGTCCGGGATCGTCCACGGAGACCGTGTCCTCCAGGACCTCCTGCATGCCGGCGTGTGCCGCGTGGAACACGGTGACGGTCCGCTCCTTCCGGTTATAGATGCCCTTGAAGTTGTGGCCGCAGCCGATCGGCCAGTTCACGGGGCAGGTCCGGATCCCGAGGATTTCCTCGATTTCGTCCGTCAGGGAGAACGGGTCCCGCGCCTCCCGGTCCAGCTTGTTGATGAAGGTGAAGATCGGGATGTGCCGGAGCGTGCAGACCTTGAAGAGCTTCCGCGTCTGCGCCTCGACGCCCTTTCCTGCATCGATCACCATGACCGCGGAGTCCGCCGCCATGAGCGTCCGGTAGGTGTCCTCCGAGAAGTCCTGATGGCCCGGCGTGTCGAGGATGTTGATGCAGGCGCCGTCGTAATGAAACTGCAGGACCGAGGAGGTGACGGAGATGCCTCTCTCCTTCTCGATGTCCATCCAGTCGCTCACCGCGTACTTCGCGGTCTTTCTGCCCTTTACGGAACCCGCGAGATTGATCGCGCCCCCGTACAGAAGAAGCTTCTCCGTGAGCGTCGTCTTGCCGGCGTCCGGGTGGCTGATGATCGCAAATGTACGTCTCTTCTCTATCTCTTCAAAATTCACTGACACAGTTTCTTTCCTCTCTGTTCTCTTTCCTGCTGCAGGTTTCTGCACCGCCCTTCCCGGTGAAGTACCGGGCCGCGCCCTGCGCGCTTCTTCCATGTCCGCGTCCGTCACGATCGAGGCGCATGAAAGAGCCGCGCGCCTTACGCGCATGCCTCAGAGGCGCGCAAGAATCCTGTCCAGAATGCGGTGCGATGCCTCGTCCTTCGTGAGAAGCGGAAGCTCCTCCCTGCTGTCCGGCGTGAGGAGTGTCAGGACATTTGTGTCGGTGCCGAAGCCCGCCCCCTCCTTCCGGAGACTGTTCGCCGCGATCATGTCCGCGTTCTTCCTCCTGAGCTTTGCCTCTGCGTTTTCGATGAGATTCTCCGTCTCCATTGCAAACCCGCAGAGAAACTGTCCGGGCCGCTTCTTCTCCCCGCAGGAAGCGAGAATATCCCGGGTCCTCTTAAGCCTGACGGCAAGAGAAGCGCTGCTTCCGTCCTTCTTGATCTTCTCCGGCGCCGTCGTCTCCGGCGTGAAGTCCGCGACCGCGGCCGCCATGATCACGACATCCTGCTCGTCAAACCGCTCCATCACCGCCTCAAACATCTCCTCTGCGGTCCCCGTCCGGACAACCGTCACCCCGAGCGGCGGGGCGACCCGCATATCCGCTGCGACAAGCGTCACGCGGGCGCCGCGGACCGCGGCCGCACGCGCGAGGGCCGCGCCCATCTTCCCGGTGGAGTGGTTTGTCAGGAAGCGCACCGGGTCGAGCGGCTCCTGCGTCGCGCCTGCCGTGATCAGGACCTTCTTTCCCGCAAAGTCATGCGCAGCGCCGCAGACGAGCTCCAGCCGCTCTAAAAGCTCCTCCGCCTCCGGCAGGCGGCCGCGCCCCGTGTCGCCGCATGCCTCGAAGCCGGAAGCCGGTTCCACAACCGTGAATCCCCGCTTCCTGAGTTTCTCCAGGTTTTCCTGAAGCACCGGATTCTCATACATGTGCACGTTCATCGCCGGGGAGATCAGGATCGGGCAGGAATAGGCGGCGATCACGGCGGAGGTCAGCATGTCGTCCGCGATCCCGTTCGCGGCCTTTCCGATGAGATCCGCGCTCGCCGGCGCAAGAAGGAAGACATCCGCCCACTTCGGAAGGTCTATATGCGAGACCGGGGACACGTTGTTCCGGTCAAAATCGTCCAGGACGGTCCGGTTTCCCGTCAGCGTGTCAAATACGATCGGGTCAATGAAGCGGCAGGCATTCCTCGTCATGATGACGCGCGTCTCGGCGCCCGCCTGCTTCAGAAGGCTCGCGAGGTGCGCGATCTTAAAGGCCGAGATACTCCCGCTGATTCCGATCAGGATGTGCTTTCCCTTCAGCATTGTCTCCCCTTCCCTTGTTGTTTTTCACATGATTCTGTGCTATAAAAATTTTAATGCGGCCCTGAAAAGTCCGCATTCTGACTGCTGCGGCAGACACTCCGCCGACCGTAACAGCTGAAAAATTATAACATGTTTCCCATTCCGGCTCAAGACCGGGAAAGGACGATCAGTATGATTCTCGCAATCGACATGGGCAACTCTAACATCGTCATCGGAGGGATTGACGAGAAGCGCATCTATTTCATGGAGCGGCTCAGCACGGACAAAAAAAAGACCGATCTTGAGTACGCGGTCTCCATCCGCAGCGTCCTCGAGCTCTCCCATGTCGACGCAGGGCAGCTCGAGGGCGCCATTCTCTCAAGCGTCGTGCCGCCCCTGAATCCGACCATCACAGCCGCGGTAAAAAAGGTCACGGGTCTCACTCT